>JAQBRL010000013.1 GCA_028286525.1 Parcubacteria group bacterium
TGGTGAAATCGCCATCGAACGCACCGAAGGCTTTCAGAATCTCGGACGCCAGCACGATTATCTCGCCATCGGCTTTCATATCCGGTATCCCGATAAGGTCTACATCCACTTGGTAGAACTCGCGCATGCGTCCCTTCTGCGGGCGCTCGTAGCGGAAGCGGTTGCCGATATTGAACCACCGGACCGGGAAGACGAGCTCGCGTTTTTTGCCTGCGACCATACGCGCGAGCGTCGGGGTCATCTCCGGACGCAGCGTGACCCTGCGGTCGCCGCGGTCGGTGAAGGTAAAGGTCTGCTCGCTTACTATTTCCTCTGACGTCTTGCTCTCGTAGAGCTCGGCCGGCTCGAGCGGGGAAGCGTTGTATTCCTCGTATCCATAGGACACGAGCTTGGCGCGGATAACATCGAACATCGCCTGCATCTGGGCCCAGTCGTCCGGGTAGAAATCACGCACTCCTTTATAGGACTCGGTGGAAAGCGCTTCTTTTTCGGCCATTAGGGAAAGTTTAGCAAATATAAGGCCGTGCTACTATGACCTTCTATGAAAACCTACACCGGCGGATGCCACTGCGGAAAGTTCAGATACGAAGTCGATACCGACCTCGAAAAGGTCATCGAGTGCAATTGCTCGCACTGCCATATGAAAGGACTCGTCCTATCGTTCATTTCGCCCGAGCAGTTCCGACTGACCAAGGGCGAGGAAGCCGAAGCCACCGAATACCTCTTCAACAAGAAGAAGATCCACCACCTCTTCTGCCCGGTCTGCGGCGTGCAGTCCTTCGCTTGGGGCACCAATTCAGAAGGCAACGTGATGCGCTGCGTGAACGTGCGCTGCCTCGACGATGTGGACCTTAAAACCCTCACTATCACCGCGGTGAACGGCAAGGACTACTGATTGAGTTTTATATGAAGAGTGGTATTCTCTGGTCTGCTGAGTGCGTAGTGCATTTCAGTAGGGAAAAGGGAACATCGACATGTGCGACTACAGTGCCGAAAAGGCAAGCCAGCGCCCCGCCGCGGTCGGCGATCGTCTCGTGCTCAACAAGCTCACTTCTCACACGCTGGGTTTCGTGACGCCCGAGCAGCCCGGCAAGGCCGTGTGTCTCTGCACGGGCACGAAGGTGATCGTGGCGGTGGGCCGGATGCTGCGGGAACTGCGCCCGAATCTCGCCGGCCTGCCGGATACGGCGTGCGCGACGTTCGACCAGCGCGAGCCGACCAACAAGAATCGCTATCGCGACGGCCTGATCTTCGACGATCTGCCCGGCGTTCATATCTCGCTGCAGCACCTCAGCCTCTGGACGAAGGTCTCCGTCGAAGCCATTCCGGGCGACTCGCCTGAAGACGAAGCCCCGGAAACTCCGGCTACGGCCGCCGTCCGCGAACCCGCCTTCGCCTGATCCCTTCACCAAGCACTTCGCTCTTTCAGTGCCCATCGCCATTCGTGGCGGTGGGCACTTCGTTATGCCATACTCACCAGCCTATCTGTCCGTGAGCCTTTGAGGTGAGGTAGCGCTTCGCATCTGCGAAGACACCTCGGTGTTCCAGATCCGCGCGAGCGAGCGCACCATATTCCTTCGGTAGGAAATAACCGAACGATAAAGTGCTTCGCGTCCAAATGGTGAATCTGAATAGAATGAGCACGAGGAGTGAAAGCCAGAAGCTATTGGAAGAGGAGTAGCCGTTCATGGTGACTATGGAAAGGCCGGCTCGTATCGTAGATAGATCGGTCATCAGCTCATTACTAGGCACATCGGGGTTCACTATTTGCTTTCGAAACAGATATAAATGCATGATTTCGTGAGCGAGATTGGCACCCACGTCATGCGGATCGACGGTATAGCGTTTATTAATGAATATTTGCTCGACCGACCGACCGTCTTCAGCAGTGAATTTTCTGAAAAGCCCTGATGCATCGGCTGAATTGAGGGGGACTAAATCATTGTCGCTTATGAAGTCGATGGTACAGCCCTCCGCAGCAATACCTAAATGCGTAAATAACGCATCGGCCATGTGATGCAGTCCGGCAAGTCGATCCTTCTTGAAGGGGGCATAGAATGATCTATCAGGATAGAACATGGGCATTTCAGGCATGGCTTCCAACTGCAGCTGGAGCGTAGGCACTTGAGCCAATCGGTTCTCCTTTCCGATTTTTCTGCTCTTTGCGAGGTTCGCGTTTCGTTTGAATATGTACACGAGCGCGCCGATCATGGCAATGAGAAAGAGAATTCCGATAAGATTTTCCATGAGAAGAAGTTATTAGATAGAGGCTGATGCAGTCTGCGGAAGTCCGTCGGCATGGAGCGCCGCTATCTCGCTCATGATGAGGTCGCGGAGTCCCGTCGGGTCAGCGATATCGTCCATGATGAAATGCTCCTCGGTGCCTGCGCTCTGCACCTCAAGCTGGCCGTATCCCAGCATCGTCTCAAAGATGCCCTCGACGTCGGAATTAACGTCCTGGATCTTCACCAAGAGGAGGCTCGATACCTCGCGGCTGAAGAACCCATACTGATGTATCTCGATGACGCGCGTATTGGTAATGATCCACTGGTTCAGGTAGTAGCGGGTGATGGTATTGAAAGCGGCGCTCCAGAGCATGATGAGCCAGAGACCGTACACCAGGCGCACGAGCGGATTATTGGTTAGATCGAAGGTCGCGACCGTTCCCGAATGCGGCACGATGGTCGCGATGAAATGAAGGAAGGGAATGAACAGGGTAGGGATATACGCAAGGAACGCGAACGGCACTAGGCTCGCGAATAGGACGAACCAGTGCTTACGCACTGACCGCGTTATCTGTTCTCCCGGTTCCAAATGTACATCTCGCATACTAGTGGACGAGGCCGCTCACGGTATACACCGCCAGCCACGCGGAAATGATGAAATGCGCTGTAATGGCCGAGAGGGCGAGCGTACTGTTATTGCTGTAGCGCAGCCAGTGGTAGCTCGCGACCGCCGTGTACACGGCCCATACGAAGAATACGAGGAAGAAGAATACCGGCACGACCTGCGTGACGGGTAACGCAGCGACGTTAATGCCTATGGATGTCGTCGAGCTTTCCATTAGTAATAGGCTAGCACAAGGCGCTCTCGGCCATAGAGGTCGGTGCGGATAGTCGCTTCTCGCGCGCCCTGTTCCCGGAGGAGTTCCGCGGCTTGCCCTGCATGGCTGGTGTCGCATTCCATCCAGAGCTCGCCGCCCGCGGGAAGATGGTGCGGAGAATGAGTCGCGACGCGTCGTATGAGATCCAGGCCGTCCGTACCAGCGAACAACGCCTCGGCAGGCTCGAAATCGATAACGCTTTTCTCGAGCGCGCGTGCCTGCGGTATATAGGGAGGATTCGCGGCGATGATATCGAAGGTGTCGTGCAGGAACGGAGCGAACAGGTCCCCGGTGCGAACGACTGCACGGGTGCCATCAAGATTGTTTTCATCGATGTTCTTTTCGATGAGCTTCGCATGCGGCTCATGGAGCTCGCCGAAGAAGACGTGGGCGTTCGGGCAGGCGGCAAGTATCGCGAGGCCGACCGCTCCGGAACCGGCACAGAGGTCGAGGAGAGTGAACGGTGCGCCTGCGAACCGCACCTTCAGATGCTCGATCAATAGCTCCGTCCACCACTCGGTTTCAGGCCGGGGAATCAAAGGCTTGCTATCGAGAAAGATATCGAGGCCAAGGAAGTGAATCCATCCGATGACGTACGCCAGCGGCTCGCCAGCGGCGAGCCGCTTCATATCCTCGCTGACGTCCGCCTGCGCATTCCCGTGGTATTTGTCCCGTATGAGATGCATGAGTTCCTCTTTGGGAATATCCATAGGTACACGGTACCAGAGCAGCAAGCGGTAAGGTACACTTTCCCTATGAATACCCTACGCAATCATTTTTGGAACATATTCCTATCCTTGTTCTTCGCGCTGCTGCTGGCCGCCGGCATCTGGTACCTCACGTCCATTGGCGCGTTCTATCGCAACCTCGGCATTGCGGATCTGCTGCTCATGTCGCTGGCGGTCTGGCGCCTTACCCGCTTGTTCGTCTACGATGCGATAACGAAGTTCATCCGTGATTGGTTCGTGGGAGCCCGGCCGGAAAGCCTCCGCGGCACGCTGCATACGCTCCTGAACTGCCCGTGGTGCACCGGGCTTTGGTTCGGGGCGACCGTCATGTTCTTCTATTTCCTCACACCGTACACCTGGCCAGTCGTCGTCGTGCTCGCCATCGCTGCGCTCGGTTCCTTCTTCCAAATCCTCTCGAATCTCGTCGGGTGGAGTGCCGAATACAAAAAGACCCAGACGCAGTTGCTCCAGGCGAACGCGCAGACGCATGTCGAGGCTCCGAAATGCTAGAAGGCGACCAGTTCAAAACTTCCATCTGCTGCGTTACTCGTTCCGGTGCTCACTCACCGTATGTTGAATACGGCTCATTTCGCTCCTCGCTCGCGCCTTGCACCTGAAACTTTTGAATCCGGTCACAATGCAAAAGAAAATCGCCCGGCATTGCCGGGCGATTTTCTTTTGCGAGCGATTTAGTAGCCGCCGCCGAAGCCTCCACGGTCGCTGTTGCCGCCGCCGAAGCCTCCACGATTGCCGCCGCCGAAGCCGCCACCCCCGCCTGCGCGAGGAGGACGATCACCCTGAGGGCGATCGCCTTGTGGGCGTGCGAAGGAAACGGAGAGCATGCGCCCGTCCATCTCCTTGCCATCCCAACGATCGATAGCGGCCTGGGCCATTGCCTCGTCCGCCATCTCCACGAATCCGAATCCGCGCGAGCGGCCGGTCATGCGATCGCTGATAATGCTTGCGGAAGTCACCGTACCTGCTTCCTCGAAAGCGGTGCGGAGCTCATCCTCGGTCGTGCGGTACGGAATACCGCCGACGTAGAGTTTGTTTGTTGCCATGTGGCTGTGTGAACTTGTAACCTCGCCTCTGCCGAACTTATGGACGTTTCCGCCCAGGGGGAGCTGGTGAACCGCGAGTTATCTAGAATATGCTACAGAATAGTGGATTCCGCAAGATTCCGAGGTGCATATATGGATAGATGAAAGGATTCCATTTCTAATTTGATGTTCATACATTTTCGTGTTACAATACTTAACGAAGAAGGACAGGAGTCTTTCGCTACCATCGTTCATTTGAGGAGAGCCACGTGTCGAACCAACGAGAATCCCTGAGGAAGAATGCCGACTGGTCCAATCCGCATGCTGAATTTATGAAGCGGATAAACAGCACCAAGGTCGGTGATTTCAAATTCCGTCCTGTGCAGGCAGGCGATAACCCAATCGGTCAGATCTCCGAGCCAGCGATGCAGGCGTTGTGCCACCTTTACATGCTTGAGCAGCACGGGGTGGAACTCGCTCATGTCATAGACGGCGAACATGATCACACGCGTCGCGTGCGGCTCATGCTGAGCGCGGACGAGCTTGAGTACGAAATAAGCTTCGTGCAAGGGCTCTACTACGGCTACATGCACATGGAGAAAAGTCTCCAGTCCTGGACCGGTGCGCCGATATTCACCATTCGCGAGCAGAGAGCCGTCGTTATCCGGGAACGCGATTTGCGCGACAGCACTCTTCGCGTCGACGATCGACCGTTCTCGCGAAGCGAGACCATGATCTTCTATCGGAAGATCGCGCTCGCCTCCATCACTCCGCAACGGCCGTAAGGGCTACACGGAATCCTCTACCGGGCCCGGCGCGCAAGCGACCGGGCCTTTTTCTATTCGTATCGTAGATGTTCGGCACTATTCATAGCGCAACGCATCAATGGGATTCATGCGCGCGGCGCGGCGCGCGGGATACCAGCCGAACACGATGCCGATGGCAGCGGAGACCCCGAAGGCGATGAGCACCGACGACAGGGAGACGCTCGCGGTCAGGAGTCCGGTAAGCGTGAGGAGCGTGGCGATGGACCACCCGAGCGTAATGCCGATAGCGCCGCCGATGACGGTCAGCACGATGGACTCCATCAGGAACTGATTGCTGATGTCGCGCTCGGTCGCGCCGATGGCCTTGCGCAGGCCTATCTCGCGCGTGCGCTCGGTCACGTTCGTGAGCATCATGTTCATGATGCCGATGCCGCCCACCACGAGCGATATGGCCGCGATGGCGGCGAGCAGGAGCGTGAAGGTGCCGGTCACAGATGACGCGGTGGCGACGATGTCCGCCTGATTGAGCACGCTGAAGTCCGCTTGCGTCGGGTCGCTTATCTTGTGGCGCGTAAGCAGCAGGGCGGTCACGTCCGCTTGGACCTGCGTCATAGCGTCCGCGCTCGTCGCTTGGATATCCATGGTCGTGAGGTATTCGTCGCCCGCAAGATAGCGCGCGGCGGTCTGCACGGGTATATAGATGATATCGTCGGAGTTCGTGAAGCCGCTGCCGCCTTTGGAAACGGTCACCCCGATGATTGTGAACACGATTCCCTTGATGCGTATCTGCTGGCCGATGACGTCGTTCGCCACCGCAGTATCCCCGAACAGGTCCGTCATGGTCGTCGGCCCTATCACCGCGACCTTGGCGAGCGTGGCCGATTGGCCATCGCTCAAGAAAGCGCCCTGATCGATTTCGATATTCCGGACGGTCGCGTAGTCGCCATTCACGCCATCCACCGTCGTATTCGTATTCGTGCCTTTGGCGGTCACTTGATACCGGCCGCTTATCTCCTGGGCCACTGTGGCGACGCCCGAGACGTTCCCAACCGCGGTGGCGTCGTCCCGCGTGATGGTCTTCACGCCGCCGCGCCCGGTGGACACTCCGAAGCCGCCGGGATTGCGCTGCGCTCCGGGCGTCACGATGATGAGATTGGAGCCGAGCGATTGGATGGAAGAGGAGATGCTCGCTTGCGCGCCATTGCCGATGGCCACCAGCGCGATGACCGAACCGATACCGATGACGATGCCGAGCATCGTAAGGCCCGACCGCGCTTTGTTCGCGCCGAGCGCCGTCATGGTCTCATGGAATAGATCGTTGGTGGTCATACCGAAGAGGTTGTACGGCGGACATGGTCCGTGGAATCCGAGACTATCTTGCCGTCGCGGATGCGAATGATGCGCTTGGCGTATTCGGCCACGTCCGGTTCGTGCGTGATGAGAATGATGGTGCGGCCATGCTCCCGGTTCAGTCGGTCGAAGGTGTCGAGCACTATCTCGCTCGTCTTCGTATCGAGGTTTCCGGTCGGCTCGTCCGCAAGGATGAGCGCCGGGTCGTTCACGAGCGCGCGGGCGATAGCCACGCGCTGTATCTGGCCGCCGGAAAGCTGATTCGATTTATGCTCGAAGCGCGTTTCGTCGAGCCCGGCTGCGAGGAGCGCGGACGCCGCGCGCTTCTCGCGTTCTTCTTCCGGAACGTTGAGGTACACCAGCGGAAGCATGACATTGCGCAAGACGGTCGTGCGGGGCAGAAGATTGAATGCCTGGAAAACGAATCCGATCTTGCGCTTCCGAATATCCGCGAGCTGGTCGCCCGAGAGGGTAGAGGCGTCTTCGCCATCGAGCACATAGGTGCCGGTGGTCGGCGTGTCGAGGCATCCGAGAATATGCATGAGGGTGGATTTGCCGGAGCCAGATGGGCCCATGATAGCGACGAACTCCCCGTCTTCAATACGGAACGAAACCCCATCAAGGGCATGCGTCTCCGTATCGCCGCCGGTGTAGTACGTCTTCGTAATATCCGTAACTTCTATCATCGTTAGCCGCCGGCGCGCCCTGCAACTCCTGTATTCCCTCCGCCGGTTCGTGTGGCGCCGGTGGTCGTACGAGCGGCACCTGCCCCCGTACCTCCCGTGCGGGTACCGCCTGGGCTTCCGAAGAGGCTGAAAATGCTCTTGGTCCCTGCGGTGGCCTTGCCCGAGGCGTTCAGCGAGGAGCTTACGACGAATTCTCCCGGAGTAAGTCCGCTGGTTACCTCCGTCATGGTGTCGCTCACGATGCCCGTGGCAATATTCACACGCTTCACAGTCACGCTCGCCGCGTCCACCGTCGGACCCGCGCCCGTGCCGCCTGCGCGGCTCGCGAATCCGCCTGCGCCCGTGGAAGAGGCGAATGCCCCAGTGGTGCTTGCGCGACGGAATTGTCCTGCGCTCGCGCCGCCTGCGCGCGTCGAGCTTGCGGTGCTGCTGGCGCCTGCTGCCGTATAGCTTGCGACTTCCACGTAGGTCTGGGTTCCTTGGGTCTTTATCGCAGAAGACGGTATGACGAGGGCCTGGTCCTTGGAGGCGGTAACGATGGTCGCGTTCACGGTCATTCCCGGCAGGATGCGCGTATCCTGCGAATCGAACGCTATCTTTACCGTGTACGACACGACTCCTTGGGTCACGCTGCCTACGGTGTCTACCTCGGCGACCGTGCCGTTTATCGTCAGTCCGTCGATAGCGTCGAAGGTGAGCGTTACCTTCTGGCCGCCCTTCACTTTAGCTGCGTCCACTTCGTTCAGCGAGAGGGTAGCGAGCTGTTGCTTCGTCACGAGCACCGCGACCGTGGCGGAACCTCCGGCCTGGTCGAACTTCTGGAGCGGCACGCTCGCGATGGTACCTGCGAATGGAGCGCGCACGACGTAATTATCGAGGGCACTGCGCGCGTCCTGGTAAGCGTTCTGCGCTTTTTGGTACGAAAGCTGCGCAGACTCCTGCGAGAGGGTCACAGTGCCGGAGCCCGACGATTGTATGGAGGAAGCAAGATCGTTCTGCGCGCCGAAGGTCGCGTTCACGTCCGCATTCATGGTGTTCAGATAGGAAAGGGAAGAGGAGATATGCGCGGGGAGGATGCTCGGCTGGTTCGGATCATTCAGCGAGAACCGCTGCTTCACCGCGTTCAGGTAATCGTTGAGATCCTTGGCGGCCTGCGCTCCCGCTTGCGTAGCGGCATAGGTCTTTTGCGCGAGCGCCTCGACCGCGGCAGGGTCGCTGCTTCGGCTCGTGCCGTTGTAGGCGGCGAACGAGCTCTGGTAGGCGCTTACCGCCGCGGTGTACGACGCGATGGCGCGGTCGCGGTATACCGTAAGGCTCGGATTGTCATTGAAGAGCTTGCTGTATGCATAGATATTCTTCGTCACGTACGAGCCGGATACCTCGTTGCCCTGCATGATGCTGTTGAGCCCGGCAAGCACGGTGCTCAGGTCGCTATAGGCAGTGGCGCTCGTGGAGAAGACCGCGTCGCTCGATTTCTGCACCGTGTTCGTATCGCTCGTCTGCGACTGGAGGTAGGAGATGCGGGCGCTCGCGAGACTGCTCGCCGCGTCGCGCACCGTCTTCTGCGCGTCGGTGCTATCGACCGTGGCGATGATCTGACCGGCAGTCACCTGGTCGCCGGCCTTCACGGTGACCGACGTAAGGGTGCCGCTCGCTTTGGGCGAGAGGTTGAGTTGGTGCTCGCTTGCGACCTGGCCGCTCCCCGTGACGGTCTGCTCTATCGGAGCGATGGACGCTCGCGCGAGCACGTACTGGGTAGTAGTGACGCTCTTGGCGTAGGTGGTGTAGCCCCCGTACGCGAGGCCGGCGAGTATGAGGAGAAATACGGCAGCCTGCACCTTATGGCGCATACCGTAAGCAAACACTCCTTTGAAGAAGGAGCCTATTCGAGCAAGGAGGCGTTGTAGCATAGGAAGGGGCGAGATTATGCGCGTTATGTACTTATAGTACGTCCTAGGGCCGCTTTTATTACATATTTTCAGGCCCTTCATCCAAGCAACCTAATCGGTACGGTAGTGTTATAGGAATCATGAGCAACAATTACGTGCGCACCATCCTGGCGATCGTTCTTCCGCTCGCTGTCGCCGCCACCAGTATCCTGGCCATTGGATATATCAATGACCAGCAGACCCTGCGCATGCTCGCGAATGAGCCGCAGACCTATGTAGCCCAGGACGCGGCACTGCGCGTGATAGCGGGAGGGAAGCCTACCGGGTTCGATAACGCGCTTCCTATCGAGACCGATACGGCTCCGTACCTCCTTTTCATGAACGCTACGGGTACCGCGATCGCCGGAAGCGGCCTGCTGCATGGCGCGCCACCCACCCTTCCGCAAGGGGTGCTCGATGCGGCGAAGAAAGCGGGCGTGAATCGCATTACCTGGCAACCGGAGCCCGGTGTGCGCCAAGCCCTCGTCATCCTGCCGGCTGGTACCTACTTCGTGGTCGCCGGGCGCTCTCTCGCCTACACCGAGGAGCAGGAGAGCGCGCTTACTCAGCGAGCGCTCATCGGGTGGGCCGTCACGATGGCGGCCGTGGTACTCCTCTCCATCGTCAGTGCGTACATCCTGCGCAAACGAGAGGACTGATCAACGGACGCAATAGGACCATAGAGAAAGGGGGTCGCTTGCGCGACCCCCTTCGGTTCACCTTCCTGGTCTTAGACCATGCTGCCGATGAGCGAAGCAGGATCCGTGCCGTCCCACCTGACGTCACCTTCGAGCACCATGTTGGTGATCTGCGGTTGCCAGAAATGCTCCTCGCGGTTGACCCGCGCTCGAAGCGTCTCGACGGTATCGTTCGGTTCAATAGGAACGGGATGCCGGAAAAACAGAGGTCCGGTATCGTATTCCGAATCGACGAAGTGCATCGACACGGCGGAATGGGTGATTTCCCCACGCCGATACGCTGCGAGAACTGCCGCGTGGACTCGGTCGCCGTACATCTTGTGGCCACCGAATTCAGGAAGCGGTCCCGGGTGGATGTTGAATGTCGTGCGCGGGTCGAGCCCGCTCGTTTTCAGCATCCAGCCGGACAACGCGACGAAGTCGGGCTTGAAGTAGTCGACGAGCGCTCGGTATTCCTTCGCGGTGCAGAGGTTCTTGGATAGGTAGCTGAACCTGATGCAGAGGCGATCAGCCCGTTCGCGAACTCCTCCATTCTCATGATTGGACACGACGCCGACGATGTCAGCATTCAGCTCGTCGCGTTTTGCGGCAAGCGCGTAGTTTTCGAATCCGGTGCCGCCCCCACGGGGAGTGCCGGATGCGCAGATAAGCAGTTTCGCCCGCATGTCAGTGATCTCCCGGTGAACTCCTGCTGACACCATGCAGTTTCTTGCGGAAGGAGTCAAACGGCAAACATTGACAGTGTATATGGTTATATGCATAATACGTTCCAGTACCCATTTTCAACGGCTTCGGCCGCTCACTTATTGGTGAGGCAGGGAATAGTTCCTTTCGCCTTACCGCAACCGCCTCCGGGAGGGGCATCTTCATGAACGCGAACCAAAAACGCAATGTTTTGTTCGGCGCCGCAGGTCTGGCGCTGGTCGGTCTCGGCGCCGCGCTCTTCGTCGGTCTGGGCCACAAGCAGCCGCAGTCCTGGGTTCGGCCGCCAGCGGCCCACATCGAGTACACCACCCGCGCCGGCGACGATGTCAACAAGGTCGCCTTCACCCACGGCGGCATGCCGACGCTGATGCTCGCGGCCTTCAACGACGAGCGTCTCGCCACCGGCTTCCAGCTGCACTGCGGCGACGACCGCATCTGGCCGCGCCCCGGGCGCTACTACTGCAACCCGCGGCTCAATCTGGCGCGGGCCAGCACCCTCAAGCCCGAGGAGAAACTCCGCATTCCGGACTCCTCGGCGCTTCCGGACGACATCGTGCGCGCGGTCGCCAAGATGGGCACGAACGAAAACGTGGCCATCCTGGTGGACGCGACCAACCCCTACCTGAAGCAGCGTGGCCTCGACGCCGCAGTCGAGTGGAATCTCGCCCTCTCCAAGCAGGGGAAACCGCTCGCGACCATCTGGA
>JAQBRL010000036.1 GCA_028286525.1 Parcubacteria group bacterium
AGCAGCCGAAGAAATGTAATGGAGGGAAGATTTGTTGCCGCGGCCGTTACAGTGCCGTATAAAAAAAGCGCAGCGATCACGGGTCGCCAGGACGCGGCAGCATAATCGTGGAACGAGAGTCCGATCGCCCTGCCGAGGACGAGGAGGACCACCGGAGCGAAGATGCAGCTCACTGCCAGGCGCGCCATCGCCACGACCATTATGTTGTGCGCACCCAGGGCTGCGGCAGACACTGCGCAGACAAGTAAAAATAGCCGCAGCCATTGCAGCCGGGCACTGACGCTCGGCGTTCCCAGCGCGTCGAACACGGTGTCGGCGGCGCTGCTGAGCCCTGCCAGGCCTGCCGATAGGGCCAGCCACGGGAGCAAGCCGGCCACGGAGCGCCACTGCGGCCCCAGAATCAGCAGGCAGTAGTCCTGGGCGATAGCCGCTATTCCGACGCTGGTTGCGGCGCAGATAATGGTGGACCAGCCGAATACTTTGACAAACAGGGAGCGGATCGCCGCCTTGTCGTTCTGGCACTTCGACAGCACCGGATATAAGACGGCCGTCACGGGTTCATTGATTTCGGCCGTCGGACTGGTTGCCACATCCATGGCCACGGCGTAACGCCCCATTGCGCCCGCGCTGCCGAAGCCGCCGACCGCGAATTGATCGACTTGCGAGGTAAGATAAATACCGGCGGATCGCGCGAGGGTCCAACCGGAGAATCCGTAAATTTCGCGCCATCGGCCAAGCGACAGTCTTGGCCGATAGGAATGCATCGCATAACTGAGAATGGTCGCGGCTGCCTGATTTGCGAGAATACCGATGGCTAGCGCCCAATAGTTGCGCAACCACGCTGCCAATATCAGGGTCACGGCAAGGGAAATCAGTTTCGCACGCATCGCCATGGAGTAAAAAAGACCGAACTGCATATCCCGCCGGAAGTCTACGGTGCCGATGTTTTCGACACCTCCGAGAAGGGCGCGCAGCGCCAGCAGCCGCATGACCGGGACGGCCCTCGGTTCGTGGAAATAAGTCGTGGTGAGAGGCGCCAGAAAGAAAAGCAACAGGGCGATGGTAACCCCAATGAGAAGCTGGAGGGAAAATGCCGTATCGTAGTGAGCTCGTTCGAGCGACGCTTGCCTGATCAATGCCAGGCGCTCTCCGGTATCGCCCAGCGCTTCTACCAGGCCGACGAACAGCATCGCGATCGCTACGATTCCGAAATAGCCCGGAGTCAATAAACGAGCCAGAATCGCGGTACTGACAATGCCGACCAGCCTCAGGGACCAGCGCAGCCCGATCATCCAGGCCGAGCCCCGCAGCATGTGGCGTCCAGGAGTTCGGCCGAGAGGCGCGGCGCTCATAATTCCAACGAGAAAATAGCAATTCCTCCAACGTGAAGCGCCCCCTCGGGTTCCCTGTGGGAACAGAAACAGCCGCGAGCGCGTTTAGCACTCCGCCGCGCCGTCAAAGGCCATGGGGTACCGGGGACCGATGAAACCGTTCTGCAGAAAGCCGGCGATGCTTGGCGCACGCCGCCGATGGCGTGGGGTTGCGTTCCTATTTGCGGGCGTTGCCGGTCTTTTGTTGGGGTCGCCGGCGAATGCGGCCTCCAGGCTGCCCTGTGGTCCCCAGGCAATCACCTGTGTCGAGGTCATGCAATCAGGAGCCGTAACCGACACGCAGCCCGTCACCTTCGGGCAGGTTTTCAAGATCGGTGATGTGCCGCGGCAGGCGCACCTGGCAGCAGAAGACAGCCAAGGCAAACGCCTGCCGCTTCAGGTGGACGAGTCCGCAACCTATCCGGACGGATCGCTGCGGTTTGCGGTACTCAGCACGCTGGTGCCGCACATGGCCGCGAACGAAACCCGCCTGGTCAGCCTGCTTCGGGGCGAATCGCCCGGGCCGCCACCGCCTGCTCCTGCGGCCCGGTTTGATCTGGAAGTCGAACTGACAACCCATTTCTATCAGACCACGATTATCAAATTCGGCAACAGGAACGGTCACACCCCTGGAATACCATTCAAGCTGGGCGAGAACATCGCATTCCACATTGGAGAAGAAAGGTTTTCCCTTCCTGTCACGCCGGCGATGGCCGGGGGCGACTTCGCATCTTATCAGAATATCGCGCAAGCGTTTGTCAAGATTGTCAATGACCATAGCCGGAAAGTGCGGGCGAGCTGGAATGGTGCGGAAGCCGGGTTTGAGGAAGACCTTTGGCTTACCTCCACGAGCGATGAGCCTTTTGTTGCTGCGATAGACTATAAAGGTCCTGCCAAGATCTCCATCCTTCCGTATCAGAAACCCGAACCGGCCGAGAAATGGAACGCGACTCTGCGCGGTGAGCAGGGCGCGTTGTGGCTAAACGGCGGCGTCGCGGTTGAGCGCGATATTGCCGTGCCGCTTGTGGCGGCCAAAACCGGCAAGGCGCACCCGCTGCTTTCACTGCGGGTTCATCTGCGCCGCTATCCCGCTGCGGCGGCGGTCCGTGCCGATGTGGTCTTCGAGAATGACTGGAGCTACGCGCCAGGACCGCGCAACCTTCTCTATGACGTCGCAATTTCCCGCAATGGGGAAGCCGTCTATCACCGCCAGGCCATAACGCATACCCATCATGCGCGCTGGCACACGGTAATATGGTCCGAAGGGCGCAAAGATCCTGTCGTGAAATACGACATTCCTTATTTCGTAAATAGCGGCCTGGTACCGCATTACGACAGCTCCATCCGCATTTCGCCGGCAGCGCTTGCGGCGGATGGGCAGCAGTTGGAGAAGGCTGACAGCGGTCCGCTTGGGACCGGAGCGGTTACCACTTACATGCCGATGACGGGCATGCGCGGGGACATCGGCCCGCTGCCGGTATGGACCGCCCAATATCTGCTTTCCATGGATGCGCGCGCCCGTGCGTTGATGCTTGTCAACGCCAACGCCGCGGGCGGTATGCCCATGCATTACCGGGATCAGGCAACGGACCTTCCTGTAAGCCTGGACCGCCATCCCGGCCTCACGATGACCTTCGGGACACCGCGGCCGGGCGATGCCTTCCCCAACGTGGAAATTCGAACAAATCCCTGGACGCTCGACGTCGCCCATCATCCTTCACTGACCTATGTTCCCTACTTGGTTACGGGTGATCTGTATTATCTCGAAGAGACGATGTTTTTCGCGAACTGGGTGATGGGCAGCGTGGATCCCGGCTTGCGAGGGGCCGAGAAAGGCCTTCTGTGGGGCAATCAGGTGCGAGGAACGGCGTGGGCCATCCGAACGCTGGGGCAAGCCGCCATTATCCTTCCAGACCTTCACCCGATGAAGGGGTATTTCAACGCGAAGCTGCAGAATAATCTTGAATACTACATTTCGCACTTTGTTCGCAGCTCTTCCCCCGCCACCTCCCCTTTGGGAATTGTTGAAAATGTAGAACAGAATGGCGTGATCGGGCCGTGGCAATATGATTTTTTCTTCCTGTCTGTCGCCGACCTTGCGCGCGCCGGCGTTCCTCATGCGGCAGAGCTGGCACAATGGATGGCCCGATTCGTGGTGGGCCGCTGGTCCAGCGAAGCGCAGGCGCAGGGATACTGCTACCGCATGGCGCCAGCCTATTATGTGAAATTTCGCGATCCTGCTGGGCGGCCGTTGCGCGACTGGGGAGCGTTATTCCGCGCCAACTGGCCGGACGTGAAGTCCTGTCCCGCCACCTTCACCGGCGACAGCGGATCGGATTCTCCCGTGGGATATGTCGCCAATTCCTATGCCGCCTTGGGCGCTGCCGCCAATCTTTCCATTCCCGGCGCGCGAGAAGAGCAGGAGCGCATCGCTCGGGATAGCCGTGTGCTCATTTCGAAGTTCGCCGAAGATCCGACATTTGCGATTATCCCCTAGCAAAGGAGCCCAGCTTGGTTACCAGTACTTTGACGGCCGTTCGAACGGTGGGAGACGACTCAGTTGATGCCGGGCGCGGCCCTGGGCAGCTGGCTTGGTATCGGTTTGCTGCGCAATTTGCCCAAGGAAGGACCGTGCTGGATGCCGGCTGCGGTCTTGGCCTGGGATTGGATATTTTGCGCCGAACAGCCGTCCATGCCGAGGGCCAGGATCTGGATCCTCGCTTGGCGCGCGAAGGCGTTCATATAGGCCAGCTTGAATCGATAGCCTCAAAATCCTTCGACTTGGTGGTTTCCATCGATGTGGTCGAGCATGTCGAGGACGATGCGGATTTTGTGCGTCACTTGGGACGGATTGCGCGGAAAGCAGTTTTCATAACAACCCCGAATTGGACAGTCACCCGCTGCACCTGGCCTTATCATCTTCGGGAGTATACCCCGCGCGAGTTCGAGGCATTGCTTTCGCCCACCGGAAGGGTGCGGCTTTTCAAGGGAAATGGCGCCGGCACCCTGGTTTTTCCTGTAAGCCATAGAGCTGCGTATTTTGCTTTGAATGACGCGCGAGAGTTCGCTGTCACGGCATTCGCGGCCCGATGTTTCAGCCGGTTTCTGATGCCGCGCGCCGCACGGCTCCATAGTCACAACGCGGCCCTGGTGGAGGTTGGATAACATGCATTTCAGCGGCAAAAGGGCCTTGGCGCAGCAAATACACGACTTGCTTTGTGGTGGAATTCTTCGCACGCCGCCTTTGGAAGTGCGGCCATCGCCGGTGAGCATCTGCAGCCTGGTTTCTGGACGCGACTTCTATATGTATTTGGTGGCCATCAAGTCATTTTATGCGCAGCTCGGACAGGCGAATATTTATGCAATCGATGACGGCAGCCTGACCGCGGATCAGCGGCGGCTACTCTGCGAGCAAGTGCGCGGTATTACACTGCTTCATATAAGTGATGCGCCACGCAAACGAGTTCCCAAGGGCGGGTGTTGGGAGCGTCTCCTATACATGATCCAGCTCGCGCAGATGGCCTACGTCATCCAGCTGGATTCCGATACTCTGACGCGACAACCCCTTGCTGAAGTCATAGATGCCTGCATTGCCCAAACGCCGTTTATTCTTTCGGGCGATCAGAGCGGAGCGCGTATATTGTCGCGGGAAGCGGCCTCGCAAGAAGTGACAAACCCGCAAGGACAGCATATTCAAACCGTCATGGAACGCCGGCTGGCGGAGGCTGAGGGACTGAAACCTTGCTATGTGCGCGGCTGTGCGGCGTTTTTTGGCTTGCCGCGAGGCGCCCTGTCTTTCGACGAAGTTGAAGAATTCTCGGAATACATGACCGGGATGCTGGGGACCCGCTGGAATGAATGGGGCACCGAGCAGGCCACGGTGAATTATTTTGTTGCCAATCTTCCGGGGACATCCATCCTCCAGCCTCCGAAGTACACGCACCGTTGGAAGGTCGCGCCAGGCAGCGAAACTGCTTTCATCCATTTCATCGGCACGCACCGTTTCGAAAACCAGTTCTATGCGCTGCAATCTCGCAAGGTGATAAAGGCGTTGCGCCACCCGCTATTCAGGCCGGGCAGGTTGGGCGGGGCCATTGCCTGAAGACAGTCGCTGGCCGGATAATACACCCCAAGATGGATGAAAACCCGCCGATGCTGGAACCCAAGGTCGGCGGCGGCGTTGTAGTGCCTTGGACTGGCTTGATCTTGGGGGACATAGTTCTTCGTCCAAGCTGGCCGGTGTTTTCCAATTTCCAAAGGTTGCGGACTTGCCTGTTGTCCGCCGATTTGTAAGGGCTGCCACCAAGTGACAATGAGGAAATCCCTTGTTGCCTCTGTTATTGGCAGGTACGCGATCCTGATTTTGCAGATCGCAACATCCGTCGTCCTCGCGCGTCTGCTTACGCCGGCTGAGATGGGCGTTTGGAGCGTCGGGCAATCGGCAATCTTCCTTTCTTCCACACTTCGCGATTTCGGTGCGGGCGATTATCTGGTGCGTAGCGACGATGCGGGCCGCCGAGCCATCGGCCGGGTGTTCGCACTCATGCTCAGCATATCTCTCATCTGCGCTCTGCTGTTGTGGGCGTCCCGTAATCTGTTGGCTCTTTTCTTCCGGGAACCCAAGCTTGCCGATCTGATAGATCTTATGACGCTCACTTATCTCCTGATGCCTTTCGGCCTGGGAGCGTTAATTACCCTGGAGCGCGAATTTGCCTTTGTTCAACTGCAGTTGATGCAGGCTGCTGCCACTATTATCGGCAGCGTAACTGCGATCGTGCTCGCTTATAGAGGGTTCAGTTTTTTCAGTCTGGCTTGGGGCCAGCTGGCGCAGATGCTTGTTCTTTTGGCCTTGCGCACTGCGGCGCGACCGGGGGCTGTGTTTTGCAGACCGATCTTTACCGGATGGAAGGGGATTTTTCGCTTTGGGGTTTTCACCACTCTGACC
>JAQBRL010000028.1 GCA_028286525.1 Parcubacteria group bacterium
TGGCGAAGCTGAATACGTTCCTGGCGTAGGGAAGTAATAAACGTAGCGAGGAAAGAAAAGACCACCAATTGGTGGTTTTTGCTTGGCTCATCCTCGATTGCGCATGCAACTAAGGAAGCCTAGCGACACAAGGTAGGGTACACTTTTCCTTATGAAAGGAACCGTCCTCATAACCGACAGCCTCTTTATCTTTCCTGAGCATGAGGAACAAATCCGAGCTGCGGGCTATGAAATCGAGCGCCTAGACAAGCCAGAACCCTCAAGCGAGGAACTCGTGACCGCTATCAAAGGCAAGGTTGGGTACATCCTGGGCGGAGTCGAGCATGTCACTGAAGAAGTCATCGATGCAGCAGATGAACTCAAGGTAATTTCTTTCACCGGTATCGGGTACAAAGATCTCATTCCTGCGTGGGAATATGCGACAAATAAAGGAATCGCAATAACGAACGCTCCAGACGGCCCCACCCATGCGGTTGCGGAGTGGGCGATAGGAATGGCCGTGGCCATGAACCGAGGGTTCTTCGAAGTGGGTCGCGTGGGCGAGAAGTCATTCATGACCACGAAAGGCATAGAAGGTCAGCATGTAGGTATAATCGGTTTCGGTCGCATCGGGAAGCATATAGCCGAGATGCTCGTTCCATTCAGGCCTTCTTCGATTTCTTATACGAGCCGGCATGCGCACCTGAATATGGGCCTAGACCAGAAGAGTCTCGACGGGCTCCTTGCTGATAGCGATATTCTTTTTCTCTGCGTTTCGAAAGACGCGGGAACTGATTTTCTCGATGCTCGCGAGCTCGCGCTCATGAAAGACGGCGCGCTCTTGGTTTCATTCATGCACCCGGGCATTGTGAACGAAGATGCTCTTCTGAAGGAATTAGAAAGTGGACGCATTCGTGCCGCTTCCGACAATCCTGCGAAGGATGAAGCATTCAAGAAATTATCTTTAGGAACCTGGTATTCCCTGAATGCCTCCAATGCTTTCAACACCGCGACTGAACTCAAATTAACCAGCGATATGACAGTCACCTCTTTACTGAATGTACTAGAGAAGGGAACTGATCAGTACAAGGTCAATTGATATGCTCAAAGCCGCTATATTCGATCTCAATGGGATTTTCCTCCAGAGCGAGAAACTGAGTGACCGCTTCGAGCGGGATTACGGAGTTTCTGTGACGGAATTCCTACCGAAGCTATCGGAGATCATGGATAAGGTTCGACAGCCGGATGCCGGAAATTCGTTTACGTACTGGGAACCAGCGCTTAAGGAATGGAAAGTGAATCTTAGCGAATCGGAATTCTGGGACTACTGGTTCAAGGCCGAACACGTGTCCGAAGAGATGGTCGCGTTCGCGCGTTCGCTCCGTGCGCGAGGCATCAAGGTCTTCATCCTCTCGAATAATTTCAAGGAGCGAGCTGAATACTACAGGCATTACCCATGGATCCATGACGCAGTCGATACAGTCTATTTCTCCTGGCAGACCGGCTTCGTAAAGCCGGACACCCGCGCATGGTCCTCAATTCTCGAAGAGAACCATCTTGATGCAGAGGACTGCATATATTTCGATGACCAGGAAAAGAATCTCAAGGCCGCCCAAAGCGTGGGTATCGAAGCGCACCTGTTCACGACCGAGGAAGAGCTGAAGCGGATAATGCAATCCAAGATATGAAAGAACTAAAGCTCACCGTCAGGATAGATAAGCCTGCAGGAGAGGTTTTTGAATTCACTACGAATCCCGACAATACTCCCAAGTGGATCGATTCGATAGTTAGGGAAGAGACAGATACGAGCCCGGTAAAGATCGGGACTATCTACCGCAATTGGAACGCTGCAGAGGAGATGAATGAGTATGTGGTCACGCAATACGAATCTCCAAAGATTTTTCAATTGGATGCTACGCATCAAGACTACAAGGTGAGATACACCTACACTCCTATTTCAAATACAGAAACCGAACTTGAGTATTACGAGTGGAGCGAATCAGGGCAGCTCCATTCCCCATTCATGCAGGAGATTTTGGACAAATTGAAAGAAGTAATGGAAGAGACGGTTGCATGACCTCACTGGGAAGGAAAATCGTAGTAGTGGGTGTGAGCGCTGCAGGCAAGTCCACATTTGCTCGCGTACTCACAGAGCGAACAGGATTGCCGCTTACTCATATGGACTCAATCTGGTGGAAGCCGGGTTGGGTCGAAGTAGGAGAGGAAGAAGCAACCACGCAACTTGAATCCATAACCGCTCGCGACGAATGGATTGTTGAAGGATACATACCCAAAACCGCACGACCATTTGTATTCGAACGCGCAGATAGAATTTTATATTTAGATTACTCTGGCACTACTGCAGCAAGGCACTATATAAAGCGATGGTGGAAGCACCGTAAGGAATCAAGACCAGAGCTGCAAGGAAGTCCCGAGAAATTCAGTTTCAAGTTCTTAAAGCTCGTATGGACTAAAGGAGAAGCAAAATCGCTCAACAGATTCTTAATGGATGTTTCAAATCCCGATAAGATAACTGCTTTTATTTCACCTAAACAGGCCACGCTATTCCTGAAGTCGTTGTAGATCTTCGAATGCATATGAGCTCGTAATTCATTCGGTATTCATTCGCTGATGCTAAGCTCAATCTATGTTCAAAAACACACCTGCATTCAGCGGCTACTCGGTAGACAATATAGAAAAGGCGAAAGAGTTCTATGGGAATGTGCTCGGTGTCGAGGTAGAGGAGACGAAACAAGGACTCAATCTCAAGATACCGGGTACGAGCGTATTCCTGTATCCGAAGACCGATCATGTTCCAGCGACGTTCACGGTGCTGAATTTCGCGGTCGAGGATATCGATGCGGCAGTCGATGCTCTTGCGGATAAGGGAGTGGGCTTCGAGCGATACGAAGGGATGCATCAGGACGAGAAGGGCATCGCGCGCGGCAAGGCCGTAGGCATGGGGCCTGACATCGCCTGGTTCAAGGACCCTGCGGGCAATATCCTCTCGGTGCTTGAGGGCTAGATCGTCACCCTTCCTACACCTGCGTTTGCTATACTCCGAGCATTACGAATCTCGCACACAACCATATGAACGTACGACTTGAGCCATATCTATTCTTCAAAGGGAATTGCCGCGAGGCGATGGAATTCTATAAGAATGCATTCGGCGGCGACGTGACGTATCAGACCATGGCGGAGGTACCGGGCGACGTCCCCGGCAAGGACGAGCATCCCGACTACGTCATGCACGCCAAGCTTGAGAGCGGGCCTCTCACTATCATGGGAAGCGACTCCGAGCAGGCGAGCCCGAAGACCGCGAAGGTCGAGCTTTCGTTGTCGGGTACCGACGATGCGGAGATGCGCCGGATATTCGATGCGCTTTCGGAAGGGGGAACGATACGCTTTCCGCTCGAGAAGCAGTTCTGGGGCGATGTTTTCGGCAACCTTACCGACAAATTCGGCGTCGACTGGATGATGAATATAGAAGCACCGAAAGCGTAAGCGCGTATGCAAAAGATCACCTCCTGCCTCTGGTTCGATACCGAAGCTGAAGAGGCGGCGCAGCTGTACGTCTCCATATTCAAGAATTCGAAGATACTCGATACTTCGTACTACACGAAATCGTCCGAGGAAGTCTCCGGGAAGCCTGCCGGAAGCGTGCTGACGGTCGAGTTCGAACTCGACGGCATGGCCTTCACGGCGCTCAATGGCGGACCGCTATTCAAATTCTCCGAAGCCGTATCCTTCCAGATCAGCTGCGAGGACCAGGCGGAAGTCGACTACTACTGGGAGAAGCTGACGGCTGACGGCGGCGAAGAAAGCGTGTGCGGCTGGCTCAAGGATAAGTTCGGTCTTTCCTGGCAGGTGGTACCCACCGTGATGCCGCGCCTTTTGGCGAGCGAAGACGCCGGCGTACGCGAGCGCGTGATGGCCAGTATGATGCAGATGAAGAAGATAGTCATCGCTGACATAGAAGCAGCAGCGAACGCAGGATAACGAGCCACTCTCGTCCTCCCTCAGCGGTGCGGGTATATACTGGAAGCATGAACATACTCAGATCCGGAAGCCTTACGTGGTGGCAGATAAGCATCCTCAAAGTCGCAGTACTCCTTATCGGTATCGCTATAGGAGCGAATTGGCCGCTCTTCTTCGCGCCCTATACCCTGAAGCTCGTGCTCGTGGGCATTGTCCTTGGCATCTACGTCGCGTGCATCTGGTTCAAGAGATAATGAACGCGTGGATTTACGCCACCGAATGAGGTAGGGTAGAAGAAATGGCAGATAAAGGGAAACAAGACGCGGCTCCGCCGAAAGAAATACTCCTTCGTTTCGAGGAGGTTTCTTTCGAATACGGCCATAATCATCCCATCCTCGCGGAGGTGGATTTTTCCTTACGCAAAGGAATGAAAGTGACGCTCATGGGCCAGAACGGCGCAGGAAAGTCGACCCTCTTCCAGCTCATTACCGGCGCATTCGTCCCGGAACGCGGAAAGGTGCAGATAACCCGGGGCACCACCATCGCTATGGCGTACCAGGTCATGCCGCCGGAGGCGCGCGAGCGCACGGTGCGCGAATTCTTCGAGTCCTGCTTCGCCGAGAAGGTATACGATATCGACCCGAAGATAGACGCGGTGCTTGAAGTCGTGCATCTCAATGCGCCCAAGGACCGTATCGTGAAATCCTTCTCCGGCGGCCAGCAGGCGCGTCTCCTGCTCGCGAGTGCGCTCATCCAGGACCCTGACCTGCTCCTGCTGGACGAGCCCACCAACAATCTCGACAAAGCGGGCATCGAGCATCTGACCGCCTTCCTCAAAGCGTACGAGAAGAGCTGCCTCGTCATTTCCCATGACGCCGAATTCCTCAATTCGTTCACCGACGGTGTCCTCTACCTGGATGTGCACACGCGTAAGGTCGAGCAGTATTTCGGTACCTACTACGACCTTCTGAAGGAAATAACCGCACGTATCGAGCGCGAGAACCGCAAGAATGCGCAGCTGGAAAAGAAGATCCAAGAGAACAAGGACAAAGCGAACTTCTTCGCGCAGAAGGGCGGCAAGATGCGTCTCGTCGCGAAGAAGATGCGCGAAGAGATAGAGGAGATGGAGGAGGATAAGGTGGATGTGCGCAAAGAGGATAAGACCATCCGTCCCTTCACCATTCCGGCGCAGCCGGAGATACCGGGAGAACTCCTCAGCCTCACGTCGTATACGACGATGGACCCGAAATCCCACACGCCTAAGGTCCATAAGAAAAACCTAGCGCTCAAGAAGAAGCAGCACTTGCAGCTCGAAGGTCCCAACGGTATCGGCAAGACGACCTTGCTCGAATCGCTGGCGTCCGGACGCGCCGAAGGCGCCACTATCGCGCCAGGGGTACGGGTCGGCTACTACCGGCAGGATTTCTCTACGCTCAATTTCGAGCACACGGTGCACGAGTCGCTGATGTCAGCGATGGAAAAGCCCGATGAGCAGGTCATGCGCGCGACCGCTGCCGGGTTCCTTCTCACTGCAGACGTCATCAAGAAGAAGGTAGGAGTGCTTTCGGAAGGGCAGAAGGGCTTGGTTGCCTTCGCGCGCCTCGTGCTCGAGCGTCCGGGGCTTCTTATCCTTGACGAGCCCACCAACCATATCAATTTCCGTCATCTGCCCGTTATCGCCAAGGCGCTCGATGCCTATGAAGGCGCGATGGTGCTCGTTTCGCACGTTCCGGAATTCGTCTCGCAGATACGCATCGACGAACGGCTCGATCTGGGAAAGTAGAGGCGCCGCTGGCGCTCTGGCCTTAATCGTATATACGGCCTAAAATGATAGATTCTAACGGCTTTCATGGCACAACCCCCTAAACCACCCGCTCCCGAGGCGAATCTTTTCGCGCTTTTGCGCCCGTACAGCGGGTGGGTGATCCTTCTCATCGTTCTCACGGTCGCGGGAAGCGCGCTCAGCCTCCTCGTGCCCCAGCTCATGGCGCATGCCATCGATGCGTACACCGCCCATACGCTCGACCTCGCCTCTACCCTTATCTGGTTCTCGTTGGTCGCATTCGGGATCTTCGTGGTGCTCAATCTCCAAAGCATCGTGCAGACCTATGCGTCTGAAATCGTTGCGCGGGACCTGCGCACGAAAGTCGCTGCGGCGATATCGGTGCAGGAATATGCGGCGATAGAAACGCTTACCCCCTCTAAACTGCTCACGAACCTCACGTCGGACGCGGACGCGGTGAAGACCTTCATTTCGCAAGCGATAGCGTCGATCATTTCCTCCGTATTCCTTATCATCGGCGCGTCCGCGCTCCTCCTGTGGATCAACTGGAAGCTCGCGCTCGCGGTGCTCGCTATCCTGCCGTTCATCGCCGGTACCTTCTACGTGGTGCTCGGGCGTGTCCGTAAGCTTTTCCGCAAAGTGCAGGAAGCGGTCGATCGGCTCAACAAAGTCATCAATGAAAGCATCCTCGGCGCCGCGCTCGTGCGCCTCCTGAATTCTGGGGGACGCGAGCACGATAAGTTCAACGACGCGAACAGCGCTGCCCGTTCTATAAGCATGCAGATCCTGAATCTCTTTGCCGCGATGATCCCGGTCATTACGTTCCTGACGAACATCGCGACGCTGACCATCCTTACCCTCGGAGGGCACTTCGTCATCACGGGCGGCATGACGCTCGGCGAATTCACGGCTTTCAATAGCTACCTCGGCATCCTTATCTTCCCGATCATCATCATCGGATTTATGAGTAACGCCATCGCGCAGGCGCAGGCTTCCTATGCGCGCATCGGGGAAGTGCTCGCATCGCCGGTGCGCCCTGACACCGGCACGCGCACGACCGCGCTTACCGGCGCGCTCGCGGTGAAAGACGTGAACCTTACCTACGGCGAGCACCGGGTGCTTACGGACGTGTCATTCTCGATCGCTCCCGGAACCAAGAACGCCATCATCGGGCCGACGGCCGCAGGAAAGTCCCAGCTCCTCTACCTCATGACTGGTCTCCTTGCGCCCACGTCAGGCCTCATCGAATACGATGGCGCACCGCTCTCCGAGTACTCGAAGGAGAGCTTGCACGCGCAGGTCGGGTTCGTCTTCCAGGACAGCGTGCTCTTCAATCTCACGCTGCGCGAGAATATCGCGTTCAGTACCCTCGTGGAGGATGAGCATCTCGCGAAAGCCATCGACACGGCAGAGCTCCATGATTTCATCGGCAGCCTTCCGGAAGGCCTCGATACCGTGGTGTCCGAGCGAGGCACGTCGCTTTCCGGCGGCCAGAAGCAGCGCGTGATGCTCGCGCGCGCCCTTGCGCTCAATCCCAAGATACTGCTCCTGGACGATTTCACGGCGCGGGTGGATACCGCGACCGAAACGAAGATACTGGGGAACGTGCTCCGGAATTATCCGGATATCACCCTCATCTCCATTACGCAGAAGATCGCCCCGGTAGAGGGATACGATCAGATCATCGTGCTGATGGAGGGAGAGGTGCTCGGAACCGGTACGCACGCGGAGCTCATGTGCACCACACCGGAGTACGTGCAGATATTCGACTCCCAGAAGAGTACCGAAGGCCTCGAGCAGGCATAACCCGTATGGACTACACCCTTACCACCTCCGGAGAAACCGAAAAGAAGAAGACGCTGGGAAGCGCGTGGGAAAGCCTTGCCCCGCTCCTTCTGACCGAGCGCGTGAATATAGTCATCGCGCTGGTGGCGGTCCTCCTCAGTTCCGCAGCGAACCTCATTTCGCCGGTGCTCATCGCGCGCGTCATCGACACCGCCATCGCCGGTCATGATTTCCCCTCCGTGCTTCGCTACAGCGCATTCCTGCTCGCGGTCTATGTCATCGGCCTCGTCGCCGCGTACGTGCAGACGATACGCATGGGCACGGTCGGGCGGGGGATCGTATTCAAGCTCCGTAATGGTCTGTTCACGAAACTCTCGAGCCTTCCTATAGCGTTCTTCAACGCGAACAAGGCGGGCGACCTCATCTCCCGCGTGAATAACGACACCGACAAGCTGAATCAATTCTTCTCGCAGGCACTGATGCAGTTCTTCGGTAACTTCTTCATCATCCTCGGAGCCGGCATTCTCTTGGTTTCCCTCAATTGGCGCCTCGGGCTTACCGCGCTCATTCCGGCCGCCGTCGTACTCATCATCACCCAGCTTCTGGGGGAGTGGGTAAAGAAGACGAGTCGCGCCGGTCTCCAGAGCCTCGGCTCCATGAGCGGCGAAATACAGGAGAGCCTCGCGAACTTCAAGGTCATCGTCGCGTTCAATCGTCTGGACTACTTCCGCGAGAAGTTCGACGAGGCCAATCGGAAGAACTACAAGACGTCGGTGGTGGCGGGCATCGCTTCGAATCTCTTCACGCCGCTCTATACGCTCGCGGCGAACGCCGCCCAAATAGCGGTGCTCGGCTACGGCATATGGCTCATCGCCCACGGTCAGCTCACCATCGGGCTGCTCATCGGGTATCTGCTCTATGTCACGAGTTTCTATAATCCGCTGCGCCAGCTCGCCAGTGTCTGGTCGAGCCTCCAGCTCGCCCTCGCCTCGCTCGACCGCATCACGGAAGTGCTTTCGCTCACCTCCGATCTCACCGTGCTTCCTGCTACCGATGCTGCTTCCGCAGGCACGAAAGCGCTCCTCACGTTCGAGCACGTGTCCTTCGGGTACGTGGAAGGGAAGAGCGTGCTTCGGGAAGTGAACCTATCGCTCGAAAAAGGCCTTACCTACGCGCTCGTAGGACCGACCGGCGGCGGCAAGACCACTACGGCGTCGCTCATGGCGCGTCTGTACGATCCGACGGCAGGAACCATCTACCTGGATGGTCGCGACATCCGCACGTATACGGGCGAGGAGCGCGCCAAGAAAATAGGTTTCATCCTCCAGGAACCCTTCCTCTTCAGCGGAACCGTTCGCGACAATATCGTGTACGGCAACACCGAACTCATAGAGCTTACCGACGAAGCACTGCTGGCGCGCCTTGCGGATGCGAATCTCGACCGGCTCATGGAGCGTTTCAGCGAAGGCCTGCAAACCAAAACGAGCGCTACCGGCGATACGCTTTCGCTCGGGCAGAAGCAGCTGCTCGCTTTCATGCGTGCCGTGCTTCGCGCGCCCGAGCTTCTTATCCTCGACGAAGCTACCGCCAACATCGACACCGTGACCGAGCAGCTTCTTGAGGAGATACTCGAAGCGCTTCCGAAGGAGACGACGAAAGTCATCATTGCGCATCGCTTGAATACCATCCAGAACGCCGACGACATCTTCTTCATCAATGGCGGTACCGTAACGGAAGCCGGCTCGATGGAGCATGCGGTCGAGATGCTGCTCTCCGATACCCGTTCGAGTTAGCGTATGAAGGACTATGACGTCATCGTGGTCGGAGGAGGGGCCGCGGGCATGATGGCGGCAGGCCAGGCAGCTGCACGCGGAAAGAAAGTGCTGCTTCTGGAAGGCAATGCGCGACTCGGCGAGAAACTCCGCATTACGGGCGGCGGTCGCTGCAATATCACGAACGCGGAACCGGACGAGAAGATACTTCTTTCGAAATTCGGTACCTCGGAACAGGCCCTCTACTCCGCATTCTCGCAATTCGGAACGGAGGAGACCTTCTCGTTCTTCCGCGAGCGCGCGCTGCCGCTCGTCATAGAAGCGAACGACCGGGCATTTCCACGGACCAAGAAAGCGCCCGACGTGGTGCGCGTGCTCGAAGCGTACCTTGCGGAGAAGGGAGTCGAAGTGCAGACCGGCACGAGCGTCGAAAAGATCGTCGCCACAGACGGAACAATCGAACAGGTGATCGCGGGAGGAAACGCATACCGCGCAGCTTCCTACATTTTCGCCACCGGCGGACTCTCGCATCCGGAGACCGGCTCCACCGGGGACGGATTCGGATGGCTGCGTGCGCTCGGTCACACGGTCGCGAACCCGACGCCCACCATCGTTCCGCTTGCGACCAAAGAACCGTGGGTAAAGCATCTCGCGGGTAAAAGCATGCCGGACGTGAAAATCACGTTCTATGCGGAAGGTTCGAAGCGATTCGCGCGCACCGGCACCGTACTCTTCACTCATTTCGGCATATCGGGCCCCACGATACTGAACGCGGCGGGGAAGGTGGCCGACCTCCTCCATGAGGGGACCGTCACGGCCCGTATCGACCTCCATCCTGCGCTCGATCTCGGTATCCTCGATCGGAACATCATGACCGTATTCGATGCCAATAAGAACAAGCTTCTGAAGAACGTCCTGAAAGAGCTCGTCCCACCCGGAACAAGCGATACCGTGCTTTCGCTCATCCCCGCGCTTGATCCCGAGACGAAGGTGCATAGCGTCCGCAAAGAAGAGCGTCGTATGCTTGCGGAGCTCCTGAAGGCCATTCCGCTGACCATTACGGAGCTCATGGGCTTCGAGCGCGCGGTCGTGGCTGATGGCGGTGTCCTGCTTTCGGAAATCGATACCCGCACGATGCGCTCGAAGAAAGTGCAGAATCTGTACATCATCGGCGACCTGCTGCATATCACGCGGCCCTCGGGCGGGTACTCCTTACAGCTCTGCTGGACGACCGGCTTCGTCGCTGGAAGCCATGTCTAAGCTCCTCCGGGCCCTCCTTGCGCGTGGCTTTCAGAAGGGCTACGCTTTGCATATCCATGGCCGCCCTTAAGCCATACAGCTCGCTCACCGACTATCAGCGCTTCGCGAACGAGGTGTACGGCGCGAGCAATCGCCGCCATTTCACGGTCGACGAAATGCTCACGAACATCGTCCGCTTCGCGATGCGGGGGCTCAAGGGCATTCGCAAAGGGGATAGTGAAAAGGTGCGCACGAACATGACCATCGCGCTCTCGTGGACCATGTCGCTCCTGAATCAGCTCGACCTGACCATCGAACAGCACGTGTGGGAACGCTTCCCGTATGTATGCTCGTATTGCGGAAGCTGCCCCTGCGCATGCAAAGCGAAGAAAGTGAAGAAGCGCGTCATCGTAAAAGTGAATCCACGGCTGCGTCCGCGCACGCTCCATGACCTGCAGGTCATGTTCAATGAGATATATCCGGCTTCGACCCGCACCCTCGAGCATGCGGGCATACATCTTGCCGAAGAAGTGGGGGAGTTCTCCGAAGCGGTCATGGCATTCCGAGGGAATCATACGGAGAGCGAGTTCGATAACGTGATCCTCGAGGCTTCGGACCTCTTCTCCTGCTTCATGGGCGTGTTCAATTCCCTTGAAGTGGACTACGAGAAAACGTTGGTAGCATCCTTCAAGAACGGATGCCATGCCTGCAAGCACACGCCCTGCATCTGCGAATACAATTATGTCGTTAATTTCAAATCCTAGTATGAAAATCTATATCGCTCACGCAAGCGGACACGGGTTCAAAGAGGAGATGTATGGGCCTATCCGCAGTTCGACCCTGAACGCCGCGCATGAGATCAACCTGCCGCAGGAAGGACCGATAGAGGAAATAACCCGAGAGATGATAGCCACCTGCGACGCAGTCGTAGCCGACGTCTCGCACCCTTCGCTCGGCGTGGGCATAGAGATGGGGTGGGCGAACGCTGCGGGGGTACCCGTCATCGCCATGCTCGCCGCGGGAACGACCGTTTCATTCTCGATAGACAATGCGGTAACCGAACGATTCGAATACTCCTCTCCCGAAGAGATGCTCGCCACGTTCGAAGAGGTCTTGGCGAAATACGCATAATTCAGCTTCAGGAAGCCTACAGATTGCCTGTGGGAGAGTACGGTGGTAGAACCAATGTATGGAAGTAAAGAATAAATTCCCGATTTTGGGCGGTATTATGCTCGCTATGCTGCTTGCAGCGATGGACCAGACCATCGTCGCGACCGCCATGCCCGAGATAGTCCGGGAGCTTAATGGCCTGGAGCATATCTCGTGGGTCTTCACTGCATACATGCTGGCGTCCACCATAACGGTGCCTATTTACGGCAAGCTTTCCGATCTCTTCGGCAGGCGTTCGCTCTATATCGTAGCGATCATCATCTTCCTGCTCGGCTCCATTCTTTCGGGCGCGGCGCACTCGATGCTGCAGCTCATCCTCTTTCGCGGCATCCAGGGCATCGGGGGCGGCGCCATCATGGTGACTTCCATCGCGCTTATCGCGGATATCTTCCCTCCTGCCGAGCGCGGCAAATGGCAGGGCCTCATCGGTGCGGCCTTCGGCGTCGCAAGCATCGCAGGACCGCTCCTTGGCGGTTGGATAACCGACAGCGTCTCCTGGCGCTGGGTCTTTTACGTGAATATCCCGCTCGCTATCCTCGCTATCGTGGTGCTTCTCGCAACGCTCCCGAAGATCGCGCGCCGTGCGGAAAAGATACGGGTCGACTATCTGGGTGCGCTCCTCATCGCGACCACCCTCGTGCCGTTCCTGCTTGCGATGGTGTGGGGCGGCAGCACCTATCCGTGGACGAGCGGCGAGATACTTTCCTTGTTCGGAGTCGCTTTCGTCTCGCTCTTCTTCTTCGTCTGGCGCGAGGAAAGCATCCCGGAACCGATCCTCTCGCTCCGTCTCTTCATGTCGCGCACGTTCTCGGTCTCGGTGCTCTCGACTTTCCTCACGGCGATGGGCATGTTCGGGGCCATCGTATACATCCCGCTGTTCTCGCAAACCATCCTCCATTCTTCCGCGACCGGAGCCGGACTCGCGCTCACGCCGATGATGCTCGCGCTCGTGGTCTCCTCGGCAGCGTCCGGACAGATAGTCTCGCGTACCGGTAACTACAAGTGGCTCGTGATCTGCGCGCTCGGCCTCGGTACCATCGCGGTCTTCCTCTTCTCGACCATCTCGCCCGCGACTACCACCTTGGGCCTCGCGCTGCGCATGGTGCTGCTCGGCCTCGGGCTGGGCCCCACGATGTCCACCTTCACCCTCGTGGTGCAGAGCGCGTTCGAGGCGCGTCAGACCGGCGAAGTAACGGCAGCGGTGCAGATGTTCCGCAATATCGGCGGTACGGTGGGTACCGCGACGCTCGGCGGCATCATGAATGCAGAGCTCGCGCAGCGCCTTGCAAGCGGCGCCACGCAGGCGGTCGCGTTCAGCGGGGCGGTAGACCGGGTATTCCTGATCGGTTCGGCCTTCATGGCGCTCGCGTTCCTCATCGTGCTCGCGCTTCCGCAGATATCGCTCCGTAAATCGAACCGTCCCGCACTTGAGGAAATGGGGGTGGAAATGGAAGATGAGTTCGGACAGACTGACGCGGTCCATTCGTTCTAATTTGCTATCGTAGGGAATGGCCAGTAATTCCTATACGGTGTACCTGCTTGAGTGCGCCGATGGGACGTTCTATACGGGCGTCACCACCGATATGGCGCGCAGGCTCAGGGAGCATAACGAGGGCGCGCGAGGCGCAAAATACACGAAAGCGCGCCGGCCCGTGAAGCTGGTGTACCAAGAGGTCTCTGCTTCGCGCAGCGAGGCGCAGAAACGGGAATACGTCCTGCGCATCCTCCCGCGGCTCGAGAAGAAAGCCCTCATTTCGCATACGAATCCCTAACACGCCTTGCGTGCTAGCATGCACCTAATGGGTCTCCTCCTTATTTCTTTCATTGCGGGCGTCCTCACCGTACTCGCTCCCTGCATCCTGCCGCTGTTGCCGGTCATCGTCGGCGACACGCTCGGGAAAGGCGCGGCGCGCATGCGCGCGCCGGTCGTCATCCTTTCGCTCGGGGTTTCCATATTCCTTTTTACCCTCATCCTCAAGGTATCGACGACCTTTGCGCATGTTCCTGCCTATGTGTGGACGGATATCTCCGGCGTGCTCATTACGTTCTTCGGAGTCGTTACGCTCTTTCCGAACCTCTGGGATACGCTTCCGGGCATCGGCGCGCTCAATCGCAGTAGCAATAAGCTGCTTGGTACCGGCTATCTCAAGAAGAACGTATGGGGCGATGCGCTCATCGGTGCGGCGCTCGGTCCTGTGTTCTCGAGCTGCAGTCCCACGTATTTCCTCATTCTCGCGACCGTGCTCCCGGTGAATCTTTCAGCGGGCCTGCTCTATCTCGCGGTCTACACGCTCGGGCTGTGCCTCTCGCTCTTCCTCATAGCGCTCATTGGCCAGCGTCTCGTAGGCGCGCTCGGCATCGCCTCGGATCCACGCGGGCTGTTCAAGCGAACGCTGGGCGTGCTGTTCATACTCGTCGGCATCGCCATCCTTTTCGGTATCGACAAGAAGATAGAGGCGAGCCTTCTTGCGAACGCTGGAGCGCTCGACGTGACGCAGATAGAACAGCGCCTTTTGACCGAGCGTGCAGGAGGCTCCGCCACCTCGACCGCTGATATCACGAAGGCCAACCGCATGCTTACGGCAAGCGAAAAAGCGCTGCGTTACCAGAAAGCGCCCGAGCTCGCGCAGCCGGATGCGTATCTCAACACGGGCGGACAGCCTATCTCGCTTGCGCAATATCGCGGCAAGAACGTGGTGCTCATCGATTTCTGGACCTACAGCTGCATCAATTGCCAGCGTACGCTTCCGTATCTCACGAAATGGTACGCAAAATATAAGGACCAAGGCCTGGTTATCATCGGCGTGCATACTCCCGAGTTCGCCTTCGAGCATGTAGAGAGTAACGTCGCTGCAGCCCTGAAACAATTCGGGATCACCTATCCGGTAGTGCTCGATAACGAGTACCGCACCTGGAACGCTTTCAATAACCAGTTCTGGCCGCGCGAATACCTCATCGATATCGATGGCTATATCGTGCACGATCACGCTGGAGAAGGGGAATACGACGTCACCGAGAAAGCGATACAGGAAGCGCTCGCCGAGCGCGCGCAGCGCCTGGGGCTCGCGAGCACCGTGGCGGCTTCTACGGTATCGCTCCCGCCACCGGACCTCGCCGCCGTCGGAAGCCCCGAGACGTACTTCGGTGCCGCACGTAACGAGTTCCTGGGTAATGGTACCCCTTCGAGCGTCGGTACGCAGACGCTTGCGTTCCCGGATGCGACTTCGCCGAACACCCTGTACCTTAGAGGGACTTGGAACTTCTCGAAAGAATACGCCGAGACCGCTGGCCCCGCAGGGATACGATTCCTGTACAAAGCCCATGACGTGTACCTGGTAGCGAGCGCAGCTACTCCGGTGACGATCACGGTGCTGCGCGACGGTAAGCCAGTGGGGTCCTTTGCGGGCAGCGACGTAAACCCTTCCACTTCCACCGCCACCATCAGTGAGCAACGCCTCTACCGACTGGTACACGATACGACGGCTGGCGTGCATACCATCGAGATACAGGTCTCGGGGCAAGGTTTCGATGCCTACACCTTCTCCTTCGGATAAGACCGGGTGAGCGGCTGATATACTTTCGGCATGTCCGCGATCCAAACAGCTCTGCTCGTCATTGCCGTTTCAGCCGTTGCGTTAGGGGATATCTTCCTCAAAGAAACCTACAAGCTCGGAACCTATAGCAAGGCAATTACAAGCTCATGGATGCTCCTTGCTCTGGCGCTCTACCTCGTGCAGATCGCTCTCTTCACGTATCTATTTGTTTCAGGTTCAAAACTCTTTGCTGTGGGCATTATTCAGACGGCGCTGTATGCCGTCATCGTTCTGGGCGCATCCGTTTTTCTTTTTAAGGAGTCGGCAACACTACTTCAGATAGCAGGTATCGTCCTTGCTCTTGCAGGTGTCCTATTAATTAATCTTTAGATTATATGGAAACCCTGAACGTCTTGGTGCTGAATGCCTCGCTCAAGCATGGCGAGAAACCGTCCAATACGGAAGAAGTAACGAATATGGTGCTCGCGGAAATGGAAAAGCACGCTTCGATCATATCGGAAACCATACGGCTTTCCGATATGCATATTCCCGTCGGTCTTGGATACCGCGAGAGTGATGACGACCAGTGGCCGGACATCGTGGAGAAGATGGTCGCCGCCGATGTGCTCATCTTCGCCACGCCTATATGGTGGGGCGGCCGTTCAAGCCTCATCCAGCGAGTCATCGAACGTATGGATGCGTTCGATGAAGGTATCGTACCTGAAGGGCGTGGCGCGCTTTTGAATAAAGTGGGCGGAGTCGTCATCACCGGAAGCGAGGATGGCGCGCAGGCGGTACTCGCGGGCATCATGGAAGTCCTGACGTTCATGAACGTGACGCTTCCGCCGCAGTGCTGCACCTACTGGGTAGGGGAAACCGGGCTTGATCCGAAAACGGATGCGGAGCGGAGACGGAAGAATCCGGTGGTACAGCACATGGCCGAAGCGACCGGCAAGAATCTCGTGCACGCGGCGCTCACGCTCCGTGCAAATCCTTTTCCGAACTAATCTTCAGTGTCTGTGTAGAGAAGGTGTGCTTTACTGGCCGTATGAAAACCGTATTCCATCCTGCAGCTGAACGAGGTGGTGGTGATCATGACTGGCTTAAAACGAGGCACAGCTTCAGTTTCGCGGACTGGTACGAGCCTTCTCGCATGGGATTCGGGGCGCTTCGGGTAATCAACGACGATTGGATAGCACCGCACCAAGGATTCGGAGCGCATGGGCATCGCGATATGGAGATCATCACCATTGTGACCGCCGGTACGCTCACGCACGAGGACAATATCGGAAACAAAGGCGTCATTCCCGCAGGCGACGTGCAGATGATGTCCGCGGGAACCGGCGTCGTGCACGGCGAACGGAATGACGGCGACGAGCCGCTCACGCTCTTCCAGCTCTGGATAGAAGCGAAGGAGAAAGGTATCGAACCACGGTACGGGCAGAGCGAAATGCACCTCACCGAGCAACCGCTCGGACTCCGGCTCGTGACTGCACCCTTGGGAACACCGGATGTACTCACCATCAATCAGGATGCGTACCTCTATCATGCGGGTATCGATCCTGCGCATCCGATAGAATACGCGCTCCACCACCCAGCTCATGGGGTATATCTTTTCGTCATCGAGGGAAGGCTCGACGTAGCAGGAAAGACGCTGGGTCCGCGCGATGCGCTCGGTATCACGGAAACTTCTTCAATAGCTATCAGCGCTACGGAACCGAGTCGCGCACTCCTGTTCGAAGTGCCCCTTGGATAGGAAGAGAACGAAAAGCGGGCGGCACCGAAGTGCCGCCCGCCGTCCTAGCTTTTGCTCATCTCCGCATAGAGGAGCGTGAGGAATACATTTCGAAGTTCGGCTTGCGCGACCCGCGACGGAAAGACCTTCGGGATACTGAACTGCTGCGCAAGGTTCACGAGTATGACGCTCGCGTAGTTCGGCGACACCCCCAGCTGTTCCGCAAGTAGAGCGGCTCGAGTCACACCGGACGCAATGAGCTCAATGATCTGTTTCTCGCGGATCGTCAGCTGTTTGTACGAGCGGGCTGCTTTGACAATAAGCCCTGCAGGGATGAGCGCGAGGAGTTCTGCCGGAGTAGGGTCTGACACAGGTTCTTCAGGTGTGTCCGGCTCGTCGCGACTTTCAGGTTCCGCATCCTGCGGGGATTGGACTGCGCCTCCCACACGCTCGCCCTTGACCACGCGCCCTTGATCGCGCACGGAAAAAGACGGCATGCGGACAGCGTCCACTCCCTGCGTGCGGTGTAAGTCGCAGAGACCCGTTTTCGCATCCACAGGTCCATGGACGTCTTGCATCACGCCTTGCTTGAAGCATGGGGCGCATTGGCGAGCCGGCGAGGGACAGCCCTTGCACATGGACGCATTGCGAACGGCGCTCGAATAGCGAACGCACACCTCGTGGGAAACGCTCCCTAAGGTGATGCTGCAATTTTCATAGCCTGGTAGGAACTGAACGGGCCGAGGCCGAGCCACGGGATTTCTTTGAATCGCGGGCATGTGAATCTCCGTGGTTCTGTTGCAACGGGACGCGTTACCTGACGGCATTATGCACGCGGAAACCCTCGCTGCAAACTAGCTCTAACGCCCAGATCGCTCGCGCTTCGGTTGATCGATAGGGCACCAATAGGCCCAGCGCTCGCGCTTTCCGGTCTTTTGCTTAGTGAGCTTGCTGCCGCAATAGGGACAGGTGCCGCGGCCGTGCACTTTCAGATTCTTGCGTAAGACGAATTTCTTGCGCCATGCAAGGAATTGCTTGCTGAATGCACGCGTCTCGTCGATGAGCGCATCGAGCTCTCTTGATTTCAGCATTCCTACTTTGGTACGCGGATTCTGCTTTACGAGCGAAAGCACCTCATTCTTGATGATATTCCCGACGCCCGCGAATATTTCCTGGTCCAGCAGCGCGTCCGCAAGCTCCTCCTCCTTCTGCGCGGCAAGAAGTTTCTTTATTTTCGCTTTATCCCATTTTGGAGAAAGTATATCGATGCTGAAGTCGTACTCTCTCTTCGCGCTCTTGCTCTCTATTAGTTTCACCGAGCAGTTGAACATCGATATCTGCCCGTTATCGAACACGAAGGCAAGGCGCGGCACCCGGGCTCGTTTGTAATCGCCCGTGACGGAAATCCCATCAACATCCGCCTCGTACGTGCCGAAGAGCATGAAGTGGATACGCACAGCGAAATCAGGGAATTGGAATACTAAATGCTTGCCCCATGAGAAGATATCCTTCACTTCAAGTCCTGCGTATTGCTCGGTACCCAGTTTGGTATTGCCTGAAGCTGCGAGCACCTTCTTTCCCTTGAACGGTTTGAGCTGCGCTTCTGCGAGCTTAAGCGAAGGGCCTTCCATAGCGTGACGGTACGGAACTCCGACTGAAGTCCGAATGAACCTATCCCACTTCGCCCAGGTAGGGCATCGAGAAGAGCTTCTTCATATGCGCTCCGGAAAAGCGCTGGGGCGCATTCTCTGCGAACGATGCGGAGGTTCCGTATTCATGATGATGCTCCTCGTCCGCACGATCTTCCGCGATGGCGCGCATGGAGGAAGCGAGGTATACGGTATTCTTCCCGTACTTCTGCGCCAATTCGTCCACCTTTTCGTATACCCGAGCTTTCCCTGCAAGCTTCGCGGGATCGCTGAAGAGGTCCGGCTGACGCTCCGCACGTTCCGTAAGCTCCGCGAGCGTGACGCCCGTGGCTCGATAGGTTTCTCCCTGCCGTATGAGGGATGCGAGATGGGTTTCCATGACCGACAGGATATCCGACGGTACGTTCGTGGGCCGTTCGAGCGTAAGGTCGCAGACCCGATACCGGAACGAGGACTGGGATTTCAGGAAGAAAGAGACACGGCGTGCGGAAAGCTCGAACCGGCGGGCTTTCGCGCACGCGCCCTCAAGATTCTTCGAAAGCTGGGCCATCAGGAATTCCGGGTCATGCGTTGCCGGCCGGAAGGTGCGCGTGCGCTGGATGGATTGGTAGCTTTCCTTCGCTTCGGTCACGAGCTCCATGACCATTTCGCCGTTCAATTCTCGCCATATCTCGTATATGGGGGCGGTTACCGTCTCCTTCACCCACGCGTTGCTCTTCTTCGCGAAATCGAGCGCGGTGCGCACCCCGTGAGTATTCAAAAAGCGCGCAGTATTGGGTCCGATGCCCCAGATAGCGCCAATCGCGGTATCGGCAAGATAGCGCTCGCGCTCCGTAAGGGGAATGGACGTGAAGCCGTTGGGCTTCCTGTATTTCGAACCCACCTTCGCGAGTACCTTGTTAGGGGCGAGTCCCACGCCGAAGGTGATATTGAGCTCTCGGGTCAGGTCCGCTTGTATAGCCTGCGCTATCTCCTCGTACGACATCTTGAGTTTGCGCTTCAGACCGGTGAGCTCGCCGAAGCATTCATCGATACCGTATTCCTCCACTATGGGCGTATACCTGCGCATGATGGCGTACATGCGGCGCGAGTAGAGGCCGTAGGTCTCATAGTCGGAATCGATGACGATGAGTTCGGGACAGATGCGTCGTGCTTCTGCTATCGACGTTCCGCGTGTCACGCCGAGCGCTTTCGCTTCATAAGTTGCGGCCGAGATTATTCCACGTTCCTTGCCGGTCACTACCGGCTTTCCTTTGAGCGCAGGATTTTTCGCCACTTCGCATGCGGCGAAGAAGGAATCGCCATCCACGTGGATTATCGCCCTCGGGAAATGATACGGACGGCCCCATCCCATTTCCGCCGGCATGGCTAGTACTTACGAACGACGCCGGTGACCACCGCCTCGATAGTAAGAGGACCTTTCGGATAGATAGGCTTGAATGCGGCATTCGCCGGATCGAGATAATACTTCTCCCCGGATTTGCGGAGGTACTTCATCGTGTAGTCGCCATCGACCGAGGCGATGACTATCTGACCTGGTTTATACGTTCCCCGGCGCTCGACAATAACGAGATCGCCCGGGCAGATGCCCGCGTCTATCATGCTTTCGCCTTTCACTTTGAGCACATAACAGCTTTCTTTGTTGGGCGTCAGGTATTCGTCGAAGTCCATGACGTCGAGCAGCTCCTCCTCGGCAGGAGAAGGGAAGCCGGCTTCAACGAGACCGAGAAGCGGCACGCCTACCAGCGCACGGCCGGGAGAGAGTCGGCCTCGTTTGTCTTTCGTGAGCACGCCCTCCTCCACGAGACGATTGATGAGCTTATAGACCGAATTCTTCGAAGCGAGCCCGGTCGCAGCCATTATTTCTTGATACCCCGGCATACGCTTGTGCCGCTCGTAGAAACCGACGATCTTCTTTTTGTAAGGGTCTTGCATACCTTCAGTATAGGTGAACTTCGGTTCACCAGTCAAGGATAAAAGCAGTGCCCCCGACCATTGGCCGAGGGCACGAATACGCACGTGTACTTGAGGAAGGTCAGCTCTTGACCGCGACCTTGAGGAGCCGCTTGGAGAGCAGCTCCCAGTTGGCGAGGCCGAGCATCGCGCCCAGCATGCCGCCGGTGATGACGACCAGGGCGCGTTCCCCGAACGACAGCTCGCCCGTGAAGAACCAGTGGTTCATCACGAAGAGCCAGTAGCTCAGGGCGCCGCCGATGGCGCCGTCCAGACCGCAGAGCACGCGCTTCCAGGAGTGGGTCAGGATCATCACGTGAGCCATCACCAGCACTGCGAACGCGATCATGCCCCAGATCACCATCCAGACTCCTGCTGGGAGATGGCCGACGAAAGTGAGGGTCATCTTGGCGAGCGTAAACGCTCCCCACACCAGGCCGAAGGCCACAGCGACGACAGTCAGGACCACCAGGACACGCCACAGGCCCGAGAGGAACCACCGACCGAGAGCGAGGAAGGTCGGGTCGATCTCCACAAGCCTGTGATCGTCTTCGAGGATCCAGTCGCTTTCCCGGTTGGGGTACCACGAGGAGCCGATGAAGACGATGCCCTTCGCGCGGGCGCCGACGCTGGCGATGAAGCTGAAGATCCACATGGCGACGAACGAAGCCAGGCCGGAAACCTCGATCCCCACCGGCAGCCACACGCGGGATAAGCCGGAGTACTTCAGGTAGATCATGGCCGAGGCCCAGAACAGGACCCAGACGGCAACGAAATGCCTGCGGTAGTAGCCGAACCAGTACCACGTGGTGATCGTCCCGGCGATGCCGGACACCACCGCACTGAAAGCGCGCGGAATGGCGCCGAGCGTCTGGCGGAACTCGCAGGTCAGATAGCCGCCGAAGAACCCGGCGGGAAAGCCGAGCCACCAGAGCGGTCTGGCGACGTAGAAGGCGACGGTGGCGCACAGGACGCCCCCGACGAAGCACGCGATTGCGATCTTTCGGGCCTCCATTCGGATAGCCTCCCTAAGAAGAACCTCGCTGCAGAGCCGCTGCAGCACGGATACTCTGGACTAATTCAACACCAAATATAGAGAAATGTCAATGTTAATCGGAAGTCACGAACATTCTTGTTGCAGCCAGTATAAATCAAAAGGGCCGCCTGCAAGCAGACGGCCCTTAAGGAACGGGGGTTCGGACTTAGGAGTGCATCAGCAGCGTGCCGTCGGTCTCGTACTCGCCGTGGCAGCCGATCTTGAGGATCGTCTCGCTGGTGAGGTCCACAACGAAGCCCTTGCCGCCCTTGTCGTCGCGGTTGGTGACCTTCACCTTCACGCTGTCGTTGGCGAAGTCTTCGCCGTAGTCGAGCAGCTTCGCGCAGAGGGTTCTTTCGCCCTTACCCTCGATGGAAATCTCGGTCCCGATGGGCGTGGACCTCAGCACAGCCGTGAAGTTGTTCAGCGCGTTCTGCTTCATCTCGGCGGCGGCCCTCCTGAGCACGGCCGATTCCGCGGTGTAGGGGTCCACCGGCTGGGTCTTGTGGTTGCGCACGTCCTGCACGGCCAGGGAAGTGGCCCCGCCGGTGCCGAACGCGAACAGAGCGACGAGCGTTAGGGTGGCAGCGTTAAAACGCTTTTGCATATGAAGGCTCCTTGCCGTTGGGCCTTGGACTAGCCAAGGGGTTTGTACATTCGTATATGAATATACATCTGTTTGTATACTTGTCAAGTATACGTTCAATTGGACTTAAAACCCGACTTTAATAAGTCTAAGAAATAGAGCGTTTCTTGCGGAAAAAGAAGAAGAACACGAGATAGCCGATGATGATAAGCGCGATGATGACGCCGATGACGATGGATGCAAGACGTGCATGGCTCTCCCATGCCGCACCTAGGTAGTAGCCGGCTGCGAGATAGAGCGCGGCGCAGAGCGCGTTGCCGAGGAAGTCGAAGGGGATGAAGACCGCGCGGGACATCTGGGACAGGCCCGCGATAGCGTTGACCGGAGTAGAGGCGAGGCCTACGAGGCGAGAGAGGAACACAGCCGCGCGCGGATGCTTTTCCGCGAAGGATTCGATGCGCAGGGCGTAGGCGTGATTGTCGACGTAGCGGCGATAGCCTTCCTTGCGGCCCAGGCGATGCGCAATGGAGAACACGATGGTGTCCGAAAGCGTGCTCGCAGTAGCTGCGACCAGGAGCGAGAGAGTGAGGCTCATATAGTGCTCGCGTGCGAGCGCTCCTACCGCGATAAGCACGACGCCCACGGGAATGAACGACGCCACTTCGCTCGCCGCGATCATGCCGAAGAGAGCAACGTAGCCGTACTGAGCGATATAGGTGAGTTCGACGGTAGGAAGGGTCATGGATGGGATGAGCGAAGCTTCGAAAAGAGGTAATAGAATATATACCCGGCAAGCACAAGCGCGACTATCATGAGGCTGATACGCGAGGCAGTGTGCGCGTCATGCTCCCACGCGCCGCCGATGAAGTAGCCGACCGAGAGGTACACCAGGCAGCAGATGCCGTTTCCGAGCGCGACTGCAGCTATGAAAATGCCGCGGGGTACCTGGAACAGGCCAGCGATGAGTGTCGTGGGGTGCGAGGCGACCCCGATGAACCGCGTAACGAAAATCGTGAGCGCCGGGCGCTTCTGCAAGTGATCCTCGATGCGAGCTGCGAGCCTACTATCCTTGATACGTTCTTGATATACCTTCTGTTTCCCGAGCTTGCGCGCCAGCGTATAGAGCGCCAGATTCGCAAGCACGTTCGCGAGCACCGCAAGCGCAAGCACGAAGGAGAAATGGAATACGTGCTGGCGCGCGAGCGCGCCCATGGCTACCAGCAGCAAGCCGAGCGGGAGGAATCCGGCCAGTTCCCCGATGAAAAAGATGACGAAGAATGCGGCATACCCATACTGGATGACATACGCGAGCTCCGCATACGGCAGGCGCAAGAAGTGATGCATGAGACTACGAGTATACCGTAGTGCAGTGAGGGGTTAATGAGCGGTAGGGTCTTGCGTGCCTGCGTAGTGCTCTCGGATGGATTTGCCCGGCCAGCGGTAGTAGAGCATAGGAATGAGCACGAGGGTCAGGAGGAGGGAGAAGGCGAGTCCGAACATGATGGCGACCGCAAGCGGCCCGAAGAAGGCGGACGTGACAGCGAGCGGGATCATACCGATGACGGTCACGACGGTGGTAAGGAGGATGGGACGCAGGCGCGTGGAGGCCGCTTCCACGACGACCTCTTCCAGCGTGAAGTCCTCGTGCTCGCGGTGGATGCGGGCGATGGAATCCATGAGGATGATGGCATGGTTGATGATGACACCAGCGAGCGCGATGACCCCGAGCATGGAGGTGAGCGAAAGCGGCTGGCCCACGAGCGTAAGCCCGACGAACACGCCCACCAGCGAAAGCGGAATGATGAGCAGGAGATAGAGGGAGTGACGGAATGAATTGAATTCGAGGATGAGAATGGAAAGCATAAGCGCCGCACCGGCGACGAGCGCGAGGAAGAGCTCGGTGAAGGACTGGGCGATATCTTGGGTCGCGCCGCCGACATTCATGGTTACGCCGGTACCTATCTTATCCGGCGTGAAAAGCTTCTGGAATTTCTTCGTGACATCCACCGCGTTCGCTTTCGGGCCCACGTCCGCCGTCACGGTAGTGATGCGATGGCCTGCCTCGTGCGTGATGGAGCTCTGGGCGGGCGCATACGAGATGGTGGCGATAGTCGCAAGAGGAACGGGGCCTTTCGCGCCAGGTATGGAAAGCGTGCGTACCGCGTCGATGGAGACATGGGTTATTTGGGAAGGGTCCGTATAGTTCGGGTTGAGGTCGAGCTTGGTGACGACATCGATATCGTTCTTGCCCGTGCGTATGGACGTCGCTTTCGTATCGAAGAGCGCGGTGCGCAAGGTATCGGCGACCGTCACGGGCGATACCCCGAGCTCGACCGCCTTCGCGCTGTCGAGCGTCACCACGAATTCCGAGCCCGAGCCCTTCGTGCTCGCCTGTATGTTCACTACTCCCGGGATGGACGCGAGCGTGTGGGCTGCATTGTCCGCAGTGACGGTGAGCGCATCGAGATCGTCCCCCGAGAACGTAAGGGTAACGGGCGAGGCCGAAGGAGGGCCTCCGTTGGGCTCGCCCACGGTGATCGTGGCCGAGGTGATAGGCGCGAGCTGCTTACGGAGTTCCGCGACCAGCTGGGCGCTCGATTGCTTGTGGTTCTTGGGCAGGTTCACGGTGATGTTGCCGACATTGCTTCCGGAGGAGGGACCGGTAAGGCCCCCGCCTGCGAACGAGCTTCCTGCGCCCGCTTCGCTCACGAAGGATGCGACATGGGGGTTCGCGTAGAGGACTTCTTCCACTTCGCGTACGGAAAGGTCCGTCTGCGAAAGCTCGGTGCCTTGCGGCTTCTCTACCTGCACGTACAGGTAATCCGAACCGCCGCTCGGGAAGAAGATGGACTTGAGGATACCGGTGGCAGGGAGCGCGAGCGCGATAACGAAGAGCACGCCCATCGCGATAAGGAACCGGTTCTGATCCTTCTTGCTCGCAAGGAACCCATGCAAGAACCCTTGGTACCAGACGCGAGCCTTCTGGTTGTATTTCTCCTGGCGCGAGGTAAGCGGGTCATGCGAAGCCTTTACGAAATAGATAGCGAGGAGCGGGACGAATCCGAGCGCAACGAAGATGCTCGCGAGCAGCACGAAGATGATGGTGAACGGAATGGAGCCGAGGAACTTGCCGATGATGCCCGAGAGGAAGAAGAGCGGCACGAAGACCACGATGGTGGTGAAAGTGCCGGCGATGAGCGGCCAGGCGTATTCCCGGATAGCCGCTTTCGCTGCCTCGTACTTATCGCCGTACTTCAGCAGACGGGTATGGAATGCCTCGACCACCACGATGCCGGAGTCGACCAAGATGCCGATGGCGAGGATGAGCGAGAACAAGGAAACATTGTTGAGCGTATTGCCTGAAGCCAGGAGCCCGATGAAGGCGACCAGGAAAGAAAGGGGAATGGATGCGGCCGCGACCAAGGATTCGCGCCAGCCGAGCGTCACCAGAAGTACGAGCATGACGAGAATGACGGTCTCGACGCCGGCGCGCGTGAGTTCCGTAAGGCTCTTATTCACCTCGTCCGCCCCATTGAAGGAGGTGACCGTTTCGGTGCCCGCGAGGATGCCGTTCTTCTTGAGTTCGGTGAGCTTCTTCTCGACCGCGCTTCCGACTGCGGCGATATTGCCGCCCCGGGCCTTGAAAATAGCGAGGGTGAGGGAAGGCTGCGCTGGTTTTCCGCCCACCGAGACCCTCGAGTACGTAGATGGATTCACGAGGCCATCCACCACGTCCGCGACGTCGCGCACATGGAGCGTGCTTCCGCCGGGGCCCGCGATAGCGACATTCGCCACTTGGTCGGTGGTAGGCACGCCGGACTCGAACCGGACATTGTAATTCACGCCATCCACCGTGATGGCGCCTGCGGGCGCTGCGACGCCTGCGGTGCGTATGGCGTTCGTCACGTCCGACAGCGAGAGATTGTACTGGCGCAGACGCTCGCTCCGTATGATGACCTGGACCTCGCGCGCGCGTACGCCCGATACGGAGACTTTCGACACTCCCGGCACCCGCTTGAGCTCATCCGACACGCTCTCGCCGAGCGCGGTCAATTCTTGCGGAGCGAGGTTGCCCGACACGGAGACGATAAGTACGGGCGAGTCGGCGAAGTTCACATCCGAGACCGTCGGCGCGAGCGCCTCGGTGGGCAGCTCGGGGCGCACCTTGTCGACCGCGTTCTTGAGCGATTGGATGGACTTGTCGATGTTCGCCGATGCGTCGAACTCCACCGACACCACGGAGACGCCGTTCTGGGAGGTGGAAGTGACCTTCGACACATGCTCGACCGAAAGCACCCCATTCTCTATCTTGTCGGTGACGAGACGCTCCACGTCCGCCGAGGACGCGCCTGGTAGCACGGTCGATACGATGCCGAGCGGTATCGCGATGTCAGGCGTCGCTTCTTTCGGGATCGCGGAAACGGCGTACAGGCCGCTGGCGAGCAGCACGATCATGAGGAACACCGTGAAATGGTGCTTGGTTATGAAAAAGTTCCAGAACTTTGTCATGGCCTGCTAGGGCGTCGCGCTGGTTGCAACCGAGACCTTCTGACCTTCGGACAGCCCGCGCGCATCCGTCACGATACGAAGGTCTGCGGGCAGCTTCGTCAGGACCTCGATGCGATCCCCGTGCACGTCGCCGATATCCACCGGCTGCGCGACGAGCGTTCCGTCCGCGCCTACGGAGAAGACGACCCGCGAGGATGGCGTGAGCTTCACGGCGGTGAGCGGAAGGAGGAGGGGACCGGAAGAGGCAGTGGAGGTGGCGACCGCTGCACTCGGGATGCCGATGCGTACCGACTGACCGTTCACCAGACCGCTGCCGCTGTCTACGGCGACATGCATCTCTATCTGCTTGGTCACCGGATCGAGCGCAGGCGCGATGGAGGTGATGACGCCCGGGTACTTGTCCTCGATGGTCACCTTCATGCCTACGGCGACATGCGTGCGCGTATCCTCTGAAATGTAGGTAACGATCTCGAGCGCGCCATTCTGCGCGACGGTAGCGACATGGGTGAACGCGGTGACGTAGTCGCCCACGCGGCTAGGAAGGAAATTCACTTGGCCGGCGATAGGCGCACGCACGAGCGTCTTTTCCAGGTTCGCTTGCGCGCCCCGCAGCGTACCGAGCGCTATTTTTACGCTCGCGTCGGCGCCTGCAGACGCTTGCGTGCCCTGGCTCTGGTTCGCTTGCTTGGCGGCAGTGATGCTCGCTTGGAGCGCGGCGATGCCTGAACGCGCGGTGGCAAGCGCTGCGAGCTGGGTGGCGTTCGCGTCCGTATTGTATTTAGTCGCGGCAGTCGCGATGTCGGTGACCAGCGCGCTGGCTTGGCGCACGTTCGCATCGGCTTCGGCAAGAAGCTGCGGCGCATCCTGCGAACTCGCGGACGCCAGATGCCCGCGCCAGGTGTTCATCGTTTGGGAGAGCGCCCCGCGCTTCTTCGGGAAATAATCGAGATCGAACGGATTAGGGCTCGTGAGGAATTTGGGTCCGAACGCTCCTGGGTCGCCGTAGAACGTATCGACCGAGGTCTTGAGTATGGAATCGAGCGAATTATAGGCAGAGGTGTAAGTGTTGAGTGCCGAGGTGGCGATATCCACCGGGGAGGTACCTGCGCGCGCAGCGACCGCAGCATCGTAGGAGCCTTCCGCCTGAAGCACCGCTGCGCGCTGGCTCGCGTTATCGAGTTCCGCGATGACGAAGCCCGCCGGTACGTTCGCGCCCACGCGCGTATGCACTGCCGTGACGGTCCCGCCGGACTGCGCGAGGATGCTCGCTTCGGTTATGGAGCGTACGGAACCGATGACTCCGACCGATGAGCCGTTTCCCGAAAGCTCGCTCACGGGCGAAAGCGTAACGCTTTGCAGCGTCGCCTGGGTATCAGCCGGAGCGCCCAGATGCATGAGTCCGGTGACCGCTCCTACCAGAAGCGCGACGACGACGAGCGCGATGATTCCTTGCACCCACAGGGCAAGGGCGCGATAGCGCTTCCACGCACGCACGAAAAATACGCGTACCGACGCAAAGCGCTTGCCCAAAGCGGAAAATGAGAATACGGCCATACCTTTTATAGCTACTATACGGTACAACGCAGAATAATCAATGTTTACGCTCTCTTTTCCCCATTCTTGCAATCTTCATGAAAAGCGCGCCATACTGATGGCCGCTTCGGTAGATTCGCTCTATCCGCATTGTTCGTACCTGATCGCTGATACTCGCTTAACCGCTTTCCTTATATGCATCCTCTTATCATCCAACGCATCGCCACCACGACCATCATGCCGCTCGTCGCGGCTTCCGGGTTCGCTGGCTATTCCTATTATCAGACGCCGAACTACCAGACCCCCATCCAGGTCCAGCAGGTATGCACCGTGCTTTCGTTCGATGTGCCGACGCAGTCCACGAGCCAGAACGATGTCCTCATGCTGCAGCGCTTCCTGGTCGCGCGCGGATACGTGCAAGGCTCCGTCAACGGTCAATTCGGGCAAGCCACGCTCGTAGGGCTTCAGCGGTTCCAGGCGGATAACGGCATCCCGGTAACGGGCGTCGCCGACTGGCAGACCCGCACGCTCATTCAGCAGGTAAGCTGCGTCACGGTGCCTCCTCCGGTATATCCGCCTCCAGTGTACCCGCCGCAGTATCCGGGAACCAACAACCAGCTTTCCGTGCAGGGCATCGATGCGCCCAGCTCGCTTGCAGTCGGGCAGTCCGGCTCATGGAGCGTGCATGTGCTGTCGTATCAGGGCTCGGGCCAACTTCACTACGCTGTTACCTGGGGCGATGAGAACAACGGCGTGCGGTATGCCGCAAGCGCGTATCCCGCGGCACCAGTGCAAGGCTCAGGTACCTTCACGCACACGTACACCCGACCCGGCACTTATAATGCGACCTTTACGGTAACGGACGGATACGGCCATCAAGCGCAGACGAGCGCGACGACCCATGTATCCGCTGCACCGGTCTATCCCACCACCTACCCGAACACCACCTATCCGAATACCGGATATACCTATCCGAACTCGTCGTATTGCACCACCTATGCGGGCCAGTATGATCGCTCGTGCATTACTCGACCACCCAGCACCTACCCACCGTACCCTTCGTATGGAACCACCAATTATCCGAGCGGATGCACGAGCTACTACGACCGTGCCTGCTACGTGAACGGCCAGTACGTGGGTCCTTCCTACGGCGCAGGCTCAACCTACAACGGGCCCGGCGACACCTGCTACTTCATGAACGGTCAGTGGCAGGGCAATTGCGGCGGAACAGCTTCCAGTGGATACATGAATAACGGCTACGTGAATTCGGGCTCCGGGAACACCGGCTATGGAAATTCCTGGAGCAATACCAACAGCACCGACTACAGCTGCTACTACGATCGCGCCTGCCTCGCCGCGCTCCAAGGAAGGTCCTACTAGCCCTTCATCATTTCTCCATGTTCGTTGGGTAGGGTAGTGCTATGCACATCCTCGGGAATTCGGGCGTCTGCGCGTAGAATAGGAATATGACCCAGTCGCAGGCACTTGAGATACTCAAAACGGGAGCGAATGTATTCCTGACGGGCGAGCCCGGCAGCGGTAAGACGCACACCCTCACGAGCTACGTCTCGTGGCTGAAGTCCCACGGCATCGAGCCCGCCATCACGGCGTCCACCGGTATCGCCGCCACCCATGTGGGCGGCATGACCATCCATTCGTGGAGCGGCATCGGCATTCTCGAGCGTTTGAGCGCGGAAGACCTCGACCGCATCTCGTCCAAGGAACACGTCGTACGTCGCATCGCCAAAGCGAAGGTCCTCATCATCGACGAGATCTCGATGCTCTCGAGCGGCGCCCTCTCGATGATAGATACCATCGCCCGCGAGGTGCGCCACGACAGTCGCGCATTCGGCGGCATGCAAGTCGTGTTCTGCGGCGACTTCTTCCAGCTGCCGCCCATCACGCGTGGCGGCACGCCCGCCGAGTTCGCGTTCTCCTCGCCCGCCTGGCGCGCAGCGACTCCGCTGGTCTGCTACCTCACCGAGCAGCATCGTCAGGATGACGATGCGTACCTCTCGGTACTCTCGGCGATACGCGACGGCAGCTTCGACCATACGCACGCTTCGACCATCCTCTCGCGCGAAAGCGACGGGGAAGACCTCGAGCAGGACACGCC
>JAQBRL010000033.1 GCA_028286525.1 Parcubacteria group bacterium
GCTTCTGTCTCTCTGGCTCGATGTCCTCCGCGTACTTGCACCAGACCGGTATAGGTACCGATATGTCAGGCGGCGTGAACCATATGAGGCGGATCATATCGGCGTTCACCCGTGAAAAATCGATGACGTGATCCAGCTCGTTCGGTCCGAAGTAGTCAGCTTTCACGACCGTGCCGTCGCGGTCCACTATCTTGGCTCCTGCCTCCACGATGATGAATGAACCCGGAGATATGATGGTTTCGAAATGCTCCGCGAGCGCATGCCGTGCGCGCACGTAACTGCGGCCGGTCGAAACGGTAGTAAGGAAACCCTGTTCCTGAATGTGCTGGAACCCCGCCGCCATGCTCTCCGGCATGACGCCCTTCACGGCAATGGTGCCGTCGATATCGAAAATGGCGAGTTTTCCGTGCATGCGAGAAGCATACCACTGGCAATTCAGGGGGAGACATAGACAATTCGGATGAAAGGCATTGGTATACTGGATGCATGGCGCACGAAGATATCCTCGCCTTCATATCGGAACACGCGATGCGCGGAGTAGCCGAGACGGATATCCGTACGAAAGCGCAGGCGAAAGGGTGGAGCGAGGAAGATATCAATGGCGCCTTTGCTTCGTATCGCTTGCGCACTACCCGCCCCGGTTTTCATGCGATAGGGGAGGTGACGAAAGACCGTAGCGCGCTTCCTCGAACGCTCTCGAAAGTCTTCGTGGTCGGCGCAGCCGTCATCGCGGTAGGCGCTGCGCTGTATCTATACGGACCGATGCTGGAAAAGACCGTTTCGAACCTTATTGTCGACGGTACCCACCTCGCAACGTCTCAAAAATATCCGTTCATCCCGTTCGATAAAACCCCTACTACGCACCCGGAACCCAGTGCAGCGATACCTGCTGCCAACTCTGCTCGACCGGTGCAGGGCACGAGCGGCACTCCTATCCAAGGAGGCAGTACGGTAGCGCCTCCTGTGGCACCTGCACAGGCTGCCCCCGCGACACCATCTCCAACTGCGACTCTGACGGCGAGCGCGACCACCATCGCGCCGAACCAAACCGTTACGCTTACGTGGAATTCGACCCATGCGACTTCCTGCCGTTCGGTCGCAGGATTTCCTACGAGCGACGCAATGAGCGGCAGCACGGATGTCCGTCCTATCTTAAGTACGTCCTATACCGTGACCTGCACCGGTGCCGGTGGCTCGGTCAATGCATCGGTCTTCGTCCATGTAAACGCAGGCACTACCGTACCGGTTCCAGTGGTGCCGCCCGTGACCCCTCCTCCTCCCGTCACGCCGCCTGCGTCGCCTCCGGTCGGCGGAGGTTCATATCCCGCTGCCATAGTCGCTACGCATCTGCAGGGGGTATGGGATCTCCGAAATACCGCCGGATTGCAATCAACCCCTACCCACACTCCGGCAAACACGCCGTTGCCCCCCGGCACCGCTACCTCAACGGAGTACACCCAGACAATGCTCCGCATCTCGCAGAACGCTAATTTCGACGGATGGGATTTCACCGGCTGGCGCGTCACTATCTTTAACTCTCCAACCGTTACCTTCACGAATAGTAAATTCTCGAACCCTGGCGGATACGCGTTGCTCGATATGGGCGTAGAGGACACTGGAACGAACGGCGGAACCGTAACATGCACGCACTGCGAATTCGATATGCACGGCATCATCGAGTTCTACGAAAGCCCTATACGCGATGGCGGCACCACAACCTTCACGCTTCTAGATTCCTATCTTCATGACACGTCCCGTGATGACATCACGGTTACGTCTCCGAATATGTTCGCGGCGATGCGCAACTACCTCACTGCTCCTGGCCTCAATAGCCAAGTTGGCGATCATATTGAAGCGATTCACATCTTCTATGGAACTGCGTTGATTTCGCAAAATCTCTTCGATATGACCAACGGCGCAGGAAAGATCGTCGGAGGCATCACAGGGGTCGTATATCCCGAAGCATATACAGGCACCGTAAATACTACATTCGATAGGAATATATTCGTTGGCTCGAAGGCAATCAATCTATTGTACGTCTTGCAGATGGGTAACAAAGTAGGCAAGGCGCTCACGGTAAACCTTACCAATAATGTATTTGAACTGGGTACGTCAGCGGCTATGGGCAGATCAGGTGGATTACTGAACATGACGGGTAATTATGATTTCACGACGGGGTTACCCATTCCGGACGGAACATCGGGAAGCCCCCTCGCGGCGGCCTTTAATTCAGGGGCGTATGAACTGCTGCTGTCCTTGATACGAACGAGCATCGGCTTTCTCGGGTCCTTGCATCGGTAACGATTCCGTATACGCCGCTTTCCTAGAAACGGTTCCGGGATATATACTTACGCCTATGAACAACAAAGCAGCCATCGGCCTCGTTGCCGCAATCATTATCCTCGTGGGCGCGTTCTTCCTTTTCAATAAGCCGGTGACCGCCCCCGTCGTGCTTACGCAGACCGCGACCACGAGTCCGACCGCGTCCAGCACCCCGACGGTAACGCCTGTTTCGGCTATTCCGACCACCACGCACGTTCCTGCAGCGAGCCCATCGATGCAGGTGATAAGCCAGCACCAAACCCCGCGCATAACCGCCGTGGACACCGCCTCCCTTACTTCAAGCGCACCTCGTCCTATCGTTACCGGTACGGCCAACGTGAAGTCGATCGGCATCGTGCTCGATAACCCTGCAGGCGTCGGCATCGAAGGCGCTTCTAATATCCCGGTCACGAACGGTCACTGGACCTTCGCACCGGCTCAAGCTCTTCCGCCCGGCACCTACACGCTCCACATCATCGGAGGTGACACTGTTCTCGTGACCAAACTGAACATCCTCGCCCAGTAGTCCGTCCCTACGTCCTCACAATGAAAAAAACTACCGTACTTGCGATCGTCGCCGTCATTATTCTTCTGGGGGGCCTCGCGTACTACACCCATCGGACCCCCAGTTCTTCGGCCGTACCCGCGGAAAGCATCTCCAGCTCCCAGGCCCCGTGGGCTCCCGAGCTTACGCATCTCAAGGAGCGCTTGACCGCGCTCGGCCTGCCTGCCCTTTCGGCGGAAGGCACGGCCCTCCATACGCACCAGCACCTCGACCTCATCGTGCATGGAAAGGCCGTGGAGGTTCCGGCGGAAATCGGCGTGCACGACGCGTTCCCAACCTTCATCTCGCCCATCCACACGCATGACACGACCGGCATCATCCATGTGGAGTCTCCGACCGTGCAGAAATTCACGCTCGGCCAGTTCTTCGATATCTGGGGCGTGCGACTCACCGACACGTGCCTCGGCGGATACTGCAGCGACGCCACCAACACCCTTGCGTTCTACGTGAAGGGCGCACCCTATACGGGCGATCCGCGCGCTATCGAACTTACCGAGCACGAAGAAGTGGCCGTGGTGTACGGCACCGCGAGCGAAATGCCGACTTCGACTCCCTCGACTTATTCGTTCCCCGAGGGCTACTAAGGAAGGCGGGCGTGCTATCGTTTTTGTATGAAAGCACCTGCGGCGCACCATCCTCATACGTGGCATCACAAGCATCGTGAATCCATGACCATGGGGCAGCGTTTCGCTGACCAGGTCGCGAGTTTCATGGGCTCATGGAAGTTCATCATCATCCAGACCGTCCTCGTGGCGCTGTGGATGATATTCAATATCATCGCCTTCCTCGGCCACTGGGATCCGTATCCGTTCATCCTGCTCAATCTCCTGTTCTCGACCCAGGCAGCGTACGCCGCACCTATCATCATGATGAGCCAGAACCGTTCCGCCGAGCGCGACCGCGTCCAAGCGTTCGCTGACTACGAAACGAATGCGAAGGCGGAGAGCGAGATAGAGGACCTCCAGATGTCGCTCTCGCGCATCGAGAACGAGAAGCTCGATAAGATACTTGCGCTTCTGGAACGAGCGCCGCGCTGATGAATTTTCGTGACAAAGCATTCGCCCTCCTGAAAGAGAATCGCCGCGACACCGGAACGGGCCATACGTATACGGTCCCGTCGCCGGAAGTCTATCCCTACCAATGGCTCTGGGATTCCTGCTTTCACGCCATCATACTCGCGAAGGTCGATGCGGAAGCGGCTATCTCCGAACTGCGCGCGCTCCTGTCGCGGCAGCTGGACGACGGCATGGTGCCCAACATCATTTTCTGGGATACCAAACTGACCCGTCCGTATAACTGGGGGTGGGGCAAATCCGGCGTCACGTCCATCACCCAGCCCCCCATGCTTGCGTATGCAGCGGAGGCTATCTATCGCCATACGCGCGAGACCGCATTCCTCGAGGAGCTCTTCCCCAAGATGCTCGCGTTCTATCGCTACCTTATCGAGCGGCGCGATCCCCGGGACCATCAGCTCATCTCCCTCATCAACCCGGACGAGTCGGGCGAGGACAATTCGCCGCGCTTCGACAAGCCGATGCATGTGGCGAGCGATATCTCTTTTTTCGGTCATATGTACGAACGGCATAAGCTCGTGCGCGCGAACCGCGTCTGCAACTTCGACGAAGAGGAGTGCATGCGGAAGAATTTCTGGGTGAAGGACGTTCCGTTCAACACCATCATGGTGAAGAACCTCGAGATACTCGCGAAACTCGCGGTGCTCGTTAAGGACCCGGAAGCCGAGGCGTACGCGAAACTGCATGCGGGACTCATCCGGCAGGCCATGCGCGACGTGCTCTTTTCGGACGGGGTGTTCTGGTCGGCTGAAGGCGAGAAGAAAGAACTGCTCAAGGTCGCCACGTGGGCCCATTTCGTACCCCTGTTCGCGGAGCTCTACACGAAGGAAGAAGCGCATGCGCTCATCGAGACGCATTTCCACAATCACGACTCCTTCCGTTCTTCGTACGGCATCCGCACCGTGTCGCAGCAGGAGCCTGCATACCGCGCGGCGGGATTCTGGCGCGGACCCATCTGGATGGCTCCGCATTGGTTCATCTATCAGGGCCTACGCGCCTACGGCTTCGAGAGCGAAGCGGTGTGGCTGCGGAGCGTCTCCGAGCGGCTTATCGAGCACAACGGCTTCCGGGAGTATTTCAATCCCGAGACCGGGAAAGCGTACGGAGCGCATAACTTCACGTGGGGGACCCTCGTTCTTGATATGCTCGACTCATGATCGAAGAACTGCCCCAGCAGCTCGTATTTGCGCCCCTGGTCAGTCAGCCGCTTGCGACGGTCCCCGAGCGCATCGTCATCGGCGGTATGGGAGGTTCGGCCCTTGCAGGGGAATCGTTCGCCTACCTAGCGCCTGCCCGCGACGTTATGGTCCATCGCGAATACGGACTACCTACCTTCGGGGGAAGCGACGCGCTCTGTATCGCTATCTCGTACTCCGGCAACACCGAAGAAACTGTGAGCTTCGCGAATGCGGCAATGCGCCAAGGACTTCCGCTTGCGGTAGTCACCTCGGGCGGAACGCTTGCGGGATTCGCGCAGCGCGAAGGACTTCCGCTCGTGCTTGTTCCGGCAGGGCTGCAGCCGCGCGCAGCCCTTATCTATATGGTGCGGGCGCTTCTCGCGCTTGCGCAGATACCTGCACCGCTCGAAGCGCTTGCGCGGCTTACGCTCGATCTTCCCTTGCTTGCAGAAGAGGCGGAACAAGATGCGCATTTCATGCTGCCGAGCGTCCCGTTGTTCTATAGCTCGGACCGCAACGCGCTGCTAGCACGGATAGGGAAGATCATGATGAACGAGACCGGGAAGATGCCGGCGTTCATGAATACGTTCTCGGAACTCAATCACAATGAGATGCAGGCATTCGATACGACCATACCCGAAGGGCTCGAGCACTTATTCCGGTTCGTCATCGTGAAGGATAGCGAGGACGAGCCGCGCATCACCCGGCGCATGGATGCGTTCCGGAGCCTCATGGAGGAGCGGGGGCGCTCGGTCCGCGTGCTCGATATTTCCGGCATGAGCCGCGAGGAAGCGCTCGTGACGGTACTCGCACGCTTCACGATCGCGGCACGCTTCCTCGCGCAGACCCGGGGAATAGACCCGGACGCCGTGCCGCTCATCGAAGCCTTTAAAAAGATGCTATGAAACTCGGATTCGACATCGGGGCGACTAATATGCGTCTCGCGGTGATTACGAGCGAGGGCATAGGAGCTATCAGGCATAGCGCCACTCCCGCTGACCCCTCTGCCGCAGTCAAGATACTCGCTTTGTTCGCGCGCGAACTTGCAGGGGGCGTTCCAGAGCTCCTGACGGGCGGTATCGCCGCCATCATCGAGGACGGGGTCATCGCGTTCTCGACGAATCTACCGACCTGGAAGGGGTACGATTTCCGAGCCGCGCTTTCCGAGAGCACCGGCGCACCGGTACTGGTCGCGAACGACGCTGAACTCGCGGCGCTCGGAGAGGCGACGTATGGGGCAGGGAGGGGAAAAGAGCTGGTGGCGTATATCGGTATCGGTACTGGAGTGGGAACCGGTCTGGTGCGCCATGGGACCGTGCAGCCGCATTCGAGCGATGGAATAGATCGCGTCACGATCATTACGCTATCGGACGGGAGCACGCTTGAAACCCGTATCGGCGGGCGAGCGCTTTACGAACGATACGGAAAACTTGCTGAAACGCTCGCGCGGGGCGTGTGGGACGAACTCACTCCGCTTCTTGCCGAAGGCATCGGAAACGCGGTGCGCATGTGGTCGCCTGATATCGTAGTGCTCGGCGGCTCGCTTATGAACGAACAAAACGGCTTCCGTATCGAGGAAGTCGAGCGGGCGCTCCCTGCGCATCTACCGGTACGGATAGAGCACTCGCTATTCGGCGACGCAGCCGGTCTCCAGGGTGCGCGTGCGCTCGCGGGACTATAGAAAAGAGCCGGCCGCATATGCGGCCGGCTCTTTTCATGCGCAGGCTACGACTTGGCGTAGCAGTTGCAGCTGCCGCCCATGAGGCGGGTCAGTCCGAAAACGATGAGAAGGATAGGCCAGGCATAGGCTACGAACATGCCCGAGAGCACGCCCATCACCCCGAGCAGGAACGTAAGGCCGACCAGAATGATGAGGACAGCGCCTACCTTGTGGTGCGGGCACTTGCAGTGTCCCGTATTGTTCATGTGATTCATGCGAACGCAGGTTAAGTGAGTACATCGTTAAGCATAGCAACCCTAGGAAGAAAGGGGGTGCGTCCGGTGCATAGCGGATCGTTTGAAAACCTGGCCCATATGCCGTACTATCCGTGTACTGCCGATGTAAGCGAATAGCTTGCATCTGGCTCGTTCGGAAAATATACCTGAGGACAGGTGCATTCTTCCTCACTCGCCGATGTAGCTCAGGGGTAGAGCAACTCCATGGTAAGGAGTAGGTCGTGAGTTCAATTCTCACCATCGGCTCAAATCGTGCTCATTATGCGTTCATGTAGCCAACGTCACACTGTGCGTCCATCGTATGAAAGCCTTCACGCCTGCTCGCCTCATTCTGCTGTTCTTCACTGCAGTCTATATAGTCGCAGCCATCATCTATGTAACGAAAGAGGGACGGTTCGAATTTCTCATATATGCTGGCATCTTCGCACTGCTCTTTCTTGCAGCATTCTATATCGCCGTCAAATACGAATTGCCGATCTGGATGCTGTGGCTCCTTTCTATCCTCGGCGCGCTGCATCTTGCAGGTGGCTGGGTCATGGTGAAGGGCGATGTGCTCTATAACCTGGTGCTCATTCCCATTCCGAACTGGACAGGCCTTACCATCTGGAAATACGATCAGCTGGTGCATCCGTACGGGGCTGCCGCCGTTGCGCTCATCAGTTACGCGCTGCTGGCGCGTACCACCCCGCTTACGCGGACGTTCCTGTTCGCCGCCGCATTCATGATAGGGAATGGGGCCGGCGCGCTGAACGAGGTCGTCGAATTCATAACCAAGATCACCGTTCCGCATACGGACGTAGGCGGCTACTACAATACGGCGCTCGATCTCTTTTTCAATATGCTGGGCTCCATCATCGGTGCCGCGCTCGGTCTTCTCATTATCCGCAGGAAATCTTGATAGCGACGCAGTTTCCAGGTATGGTAGGCGAGTTGCCGGCGCTTACCGACGGCAACACGCCACCTTAGCTCAGTTGGTAGAGCATCTCACTCGTAACGAGAAGGTCCGCAGTTCGATCCTGCGAGGTGGCTCAAAGAATCGCCAGTCGGTAGAGTACGCGCGCAGCAAGTACACTCGAAAACAGAGGGCCGCTTCGATCCTGCGAGGTGGCTCAAAGAATCGCCAGTCGGTAGAGTAGTGCGCCAGCGCTACACTCGCACGGACGGGTCCGCAGGCAGGTCCTGCGAGGTGGCTCAAAGTGCATAACCCATAATCGACCCGCCACGCAGGCTACAATTTCAATAGGTGAGGGCTATAGTATTTGCGAGGTGTGTCATGGCACTACTTCTTCGATTCCGCATGCTGGACGGCAAGATCGGGAATGAAGAATATCTTTCCGAAAGCTACTATCGCCATCTTGTCGACCGTGGATGGCGCGCAGGCGGCCTGGGTACCTTCGATGACGAGGGAGAGGAATTCACCATCGCCTCGATGGAAGATGAGAGTTTCGAGGAGGGTGAATTCCACGAAGTCATCGTCGAGAAAGCCAGACTCAATTAGCGGGGCGGCGCCTTTTGGCGCCGCTTGCTATACTCCCCGCATGAAGTCCGAAGAGCGCATCGCAGAGATAGAGGCCCTCATGGCGTCCCCCGATTTCTGGGCGGATAAGGACGCGGCGCAGGCGATCGTGCGCGAATACCAATCGCTCAAAGAAGGGGGCAGCGCGGGCGACCATGACGCAGGAAGCGCGACGCTCGCGATACTCGCAGGCGCGGGCGGCGACGATGCCGAGGATTTCGCCGCGATGCTGCGGCGCATGTACGAGGGGTATGCGGGAAAAAAAGGCTGGGGCGTACGCGAGCTGCATGCGAACGAGAATAATCATGGCGGCTACCGCAACGTACTCGTTGAAATAACGGGAAAAGGCGTGTACGGCAGGCTCAAGCACGAAGCAGGGGTGCATCGGCTGGTGCGCATCTCTCCGTTCAATGCGAATGCGAAGCGTCAGACGAGCTTCGCGCTCGTGGAAGTGCTTCCCATGCTGATTCCGAGCGAAGCGATAACCCTCGTGCCGGACGATCTGGACATGCAATTCGCGAAATCAGGAGGCGCAGGCGGACAGAACGTGAACAAGCGAGAGACCGCGGTGCGCATCGTGCATATACCCTCGGGCGTGTCGGTGCATGTCTCGAGCGAACGCAGCCAGCAAGCCAACCGCGAGAAAGCGCTCGCGCTCCTCAAATCGAAGCTGTACGCAAAGCGCCTCGCGGAGGAGGAAGCTGCAGCCAAGGGTCGCTCCATCGCGGCTACGACCGCGAACGAGTGGGGGAGCCAGATGCGCTCCTACGTGCTGCACCCGTACAAGATGGTGAAAGACCATGAGACGGGGCATGAGTCCCATGACCCGGACAGCGTGCTCGGGGGCGACCTCGATGCGTTCATCGACGCCGCCAACGAATCGGAGGCGAAGTAATCCCTCTCCGACGCCCCTTATCCACAGCGCGTTCGCAGCACCACGTGAATGAGGACTTCATTTTCATAGACGCTCCCAGATGCCTGGGGTACAATACCCCTCGTACATGATCTATTTCGACAAGGTCACCAAGACATATCGCGACGGCACTCCCGCTCTGGAAGACGTCACCATCTCCATCGCCCCCAAAGAATTCGTCTCCATCGTCGGCCACTCGGGTGCCGGAAAGACGACGCTCCTGAAGATGC
>JAQBRL010000017.1 GCA_028286525.1 Parcubacteria group bacterium
TTTAATTGGTTGTTGAGCTCACTTACGTTACTAAACTCCCTGCGATGATCTCCGACACTTCCCGCGTGATGGCGGCCTGGCGCACCTTGTTGAACTTGCGCGTCAGGTCGTGCACCACCTCCTTGGACTTGTCCGAAGCGTTCTTCATCGCGACCATGCGCGCCGAATGCTCGGACGCCTTGGCCTCGAGAAGCATGTGATAGAGCGATACGGCGACGAGACGAGGTACCAGGACCCCGAGTATCTCATCGCCAGATGGCTCCACCTCATACGCGGGCGGCGCGACGAGATTCACTTCGTCGCTCCACTTACCCTTCGCCGGCACGATGCCCTCCACGATTTCCGTAAGCGCCGGAAGGGAAAGCGGAAGCAAGCGGCGCATCGTCGGTATCTGCTCGAAGGTCGATTTGAAATTCGTGTAGACCGTTATGATCTTGTCGAACTCCCCTGCGAGGAATCCCGCTGAAAGCTCCTGCGCTATCTCCTCCATCACTTCGAGCGCGACATCGTCGCCTTTGTTTATGTACGACTTGGCAATGGTGTAGCCGCGATTACGGAAGAACTCCTCGCCTTTGCGTCCGTACGCATACACGACTACGTCGCCCTTCTCGCGTCCTTCGAGCGCCTCCATGGCCTTTTTAAGGACTCCTGCGTTGAGTCCCCCAGCCAATCCCTTATCGCTGGTCAGGAGCAGGAGTGCGATCTTCTTGCCGCCCTTGTCTTGCGCAAGCGGATGGCGCTTCACGTTTTCGGTGCCCGAAAGACGCGTGAGTATGGCGAGCGCAGCACGCGCGTAGGCACGGCCCTCGAACGCCGCGTTCTGCGTCTTGCGCATCTTCACGGCAGAGACGGCTTCCATCGCACGCGTGACCTTATTCATGCGCTTGGTGGCCTGTATCTTCTGCTTGATGTCTTTGAGTGCCATAGATTAGGGGTCGAGATGGATGAGCGCGGTGCGCAGCGACTGCTTCACCTGATCTTTTCGATTCATGCGCCCCTTGGTGAGGATGCCGACGATTCCCTCGGCGTTCCCGATCTTCTCGTGCGTGGTGAGCCCGACTCGTTTCGTCGCTTCCGAAAGCTCGATTCCTTCGACGACGACCATGCGGAATATCGCGGGGTCAGGTGCCTCGAATCCAGCCGAGAGACCCAGGTGTGTCTGCGCACCGTCATAAATAGCGCACACGCCAATATCCATGTATCCGCTTTTGGCCTGCGGCGTTTCCATGAGACCGGACTCGAGACCGATGGAGTAGTCGCAGTCGACGAAGGAATTCTTCGCGCGCTGCACCGCTCCCTCGACGATTTCGTCCAAGGAGATCGGTTGCGCAGGAATGGTCGTAGTCACTTCCATCGTCCCGATTACCGCATCCTTAAGGTGCGGGTAATCCTGCAGTATCTCCGTTACTGCAGCTATCTTCTGTGGATTCTTGGAGGCGACTACTATTTTCATATACTAGAAAGCGACGCTGTAGGACTTACCGTTCACCTTCGCAGTAGTATCGGTATCGACTACTAGCGTAGTACTCTCGACCGCCCCGATAACTGTTCGATTTATGAGATCGAAGTAGTGCGTGTTGTCGCGGGCAAAGACGGACATTTCGCCTGTAGAGGTCTTGAGAATGGTGAACGAGCTCGGATCAGCTTGCTGCAAGATTTTGCCTTGCGCATATATATGCTGGCTATCCTTCGTAATAACAAATGAACTCTTACCAGATGGGTATTTCGTGCAGTCTGATAGCACACACACCGTAGTATCTACTAGTGTACTGACGGATGAGTCAGTAGTCTGTGCGTTCGATGAGGCTTCCTGATGTGATGAGCTGGTTAGAGACTCATCAGTGCGGAGTGCACTGGAATTCAACTTGCCCTGATACACGTAGAAGCCTACACCGGCAATAAGAATCAGGACTGCTAACGCAATAAGGCTTGAGGTTATTTTTTTCATAGCTATTCAGCAGTGCGCTCGACGAACTTATCGAGAATGCCGCGCAGGTCCTTCTCGATGGTGTCGCTTATCTCGCGCGTGGTGCGGATGGCCGCAAGCACGCCGGTCGCTTCGCGCGTGAGGTACTCCTGGAGGCGCGCCTCGGCTTCACTCGTTTTCTCTGGAGCGAAGGTATCCAGGAATCCGTTCACGCCCGCGAAGATGACCGCGGCTTCCATCTCGAACGGAAGCGGCTTGCCGTTAGGCTGCTTGAGCATTTCCGTCATGCGCCGGCCGGAATCGATCTGCTTCTTGGTGCCTTCGTCGAGGTCGGAGGCGAACTGCATGAACGCCTCGAGCTCCCGGAACTGGGCGAGTTCGAGCTTTATCTTTCCGGAGACCTTCTTCATGGCTTTCGTCTGCGCAGCGGAACCCACGCGCGACACCGAGTTACCGACGTCGATAGCCGGACGGAGTCCCTGGTTGAAGAGGTTCGCAAGCACGAATATCTGACCGTCCGTGATGGAGATGACGTTCGTCGGGATGTACGTCGAGATGTCGCCTTCCTGCGTCTCGATGATAGGAAGCGCGGTGAGGGAACCGCCACCCTTCTCCTTGGAAAGTTTCGCTGCGCGCTCAAGCAGGCGCGAGTGAAGGTAGAAGATATCTCCTGGGTACGCTTCGCGGCCTGGCGGACGGCGCAAGAGAAGCGACATCTGGCGGTATGCGACCGCCTGCTTCGAAAGGTCGTCGTAAATGACTACCGCGTCCTTGCCTTGCTCCATGAAGTGCTCGCCGATGGCGGCGCCTGCGAAGGGTGCCAAGAACTGGAAGGCTGCCGGACTCGATGCCGGTGCCGTCACCACGATGGTGTAGTCCATAGCGCCTTTGTCCGAGAGTTCGGCCACGAGCTTCGCTGTCTTGCTTTCCTTCTGGCCGATGGCGACGTAGATGCAGATAGGGCGCGTCGCCTCGGACTCCGACTTCTGGTTGATGATGGTATCTATAGCGATGGTCGTCTTGCCGGTACCGCGGTCGCCGATGATGAGCTCGCGCTGGCCGCGACCGATGGGCACCATGGCATCGATGGCCTTGATGCCGGTATGCAGCGGCGTGTTCACGGGAGAGCGGTCCATGACGCCGTACGCTTCGGACTCGATAGGGCGCTGGATGTTCGCACCGGTCGGACCCTTGCCGTCTACCGGCTCTCCGAGGGGATTCACCACGCGTCCTACGAGCGAGTCGCCTACCGGGATGGAAAGGAGGCGACCGACGCGACGCACGAGCATGCCTTCATACACCTTGGAGGAGTCGCCGAGGATAACGGCGCGCACGCCGTCCTCTTCGAGGTTGAGCACGAGGCCGTAGATGGGGTCCGCATCCTTAAGCGCCGCTTCAAGCGTACGGTCGAAAGTAGGATCGAAGAGCACCATCTCGTTCATGATGGCTTTCTCGAGCCCGTCGATCTCGGCGATGCCGTCGCCGGTCGCTCGCACGATGCCCGTCTCTTCGCTCGTACCCTTGGGGGCGAAGCCGGCGATCTCATCTTCTATACGCTTGATAATGCTCTCCATGATGTATGTGATTAATTAGTTACGTTCCGATAGATATCGATGAGCCCGCGCTTGGCGCTCCTGTCGATAAGCGTTCCTCCGCTGCGTGCGCGCCATCCCTTGATGAGCGCGTGATTCACCTGCGCTTTGGTGGCGACGATGCCCTGTGCCGCAGCTTCTTTGAGCGCATGCGCGCTCTCGCTCTGGCTCGCTACTTCCACGGAAGGGGCGAGTTTCGCGCGACGCGCCTCAATGACCTTCAGCTGACGCAGGATGCCTGGCAGAAGCTTAGTGCGGCCGGAAGAAGCAAGATGCTTCACGAGGTCCGCGACCAATTTCTTGGTGTCCGCTCCGCTTGCGTGCGCGAGGTCGTCCAGTGCTTTTGCGTAGAGCTTATCCATGGCTCTTATTTCTGCGAGAGCACCTTCTCGGCAGCGAGCACCGCAAGCCTGGCTATCTCCTTTTCGCTCTCGCGCAGCGCGCGAGCGGCATCTTCCTTGGCGCGAGCTTCTGCATCGCGCTCGACGCTTGCAGCGCGCTCTTCGGCCTCGCGGACGATACGAGCACGCTCTGCGCTCGCGCTTTCGCGAGCGGTAGCGACGATGCCCTCCGCTTCGGTCTCCGCGCCATGCACTACCTTAGCGGCTTCTGCGTCCGCGCTCGCTGCCTTGGCTTGCGCCTCGTCAGCGGCATGCACGCCAGCAGCTATCTTCTCCTTGCGGGCCTCGAGTGTCTTCATCACCGGCTTGTAGAGGAGGTACCAGAGCACCACCATGAGCACGCCGAAGTTCACCGCCTGCGCGAACAGGAGCGGGAGCTGGAGGCCGAATGCGCCGAAGAGGTCTGACATGGTAAAGGTGCGCGGTTAGCGAACTAAACGAACTTGATGATGAAGGACACGACTAGGGCCAAGATTCCGAGCGCCTCAGTGAACACGATGGCGAGGATCATGTTCGAGACGATCTTGCCGGAAGCCTCTGGATTGCGTCCGATAGCTTCCATGGCGCCGCCGCCGATGAGGCCGATGCCGATTCCTGGGCCGATAACACCGAGACCGGCCGCGAGAGCCATACCGATGAGTTTTGCTGCTTCTACATCCATGATGATTTCTTACTTTGTAATTTCGAACTCCATCCCGGAGCCGCACCAAGCCCCTAGCTCGCGCTAGTGGGCCTCGTGCGGATCAGTGACCGACAATTTAATGAAGAACATGGTGAGCATTGCGAACACCAAGGCCTGAATCGCGCCGATGAACATCTCGAACCCGAGCAACGGCGCAGGTAGGAGGTACGGCACGAAGTACCCCGCCACGAGAATCATCACTTCTCCCGCGAAGATGTTTCCGAAGAGACGGAAGGAGAAGGAGACGAGGCGGCCAAGGTTGGTGATTATCTCGATGATACAGACGGCTAAGTTAACCGTTGAACTAAAGTTAACAACACGACCGGCGTACTTCAATCCGCCGAGCACCGCGAGCCCGGT
>JAQBRL010000008.1 GCA_028286525.1 Parcubacteria group bacterium
AGTGCCCTGCACCTCATGGTCCACCGCTTTTCCGATGTCATGAAGTAAGGCTCCCGCGCGGGCGACCGTGGCGTCAGCTCCGAGCTGGTCGGCGAGCATGCCTGCGATATGCGCCATCTCGACGGAATGCTGCAGCACGTTCTGGCCGTAGCTGGTGCGGAAGTAGAGGCGCCCGAGAAGGGTAACGAGGCGTGGATCAAGCCCAATTACACCCACCTCGTACGCCGCTTCCTCGCCCTTTTGCTTCACCATGTCCGCGACATCCGCCTTGGTCTTCTCCACTATCTCCTCGATCTTCGCGGGCTGGATGCGACCGTCCTGGATGAGCTGCTCGAGCGCGAGCTTCGCGATATGGCGACGCAGCGGGTCGAACGATGAGAGGGTTATCTTGTCGGGAGCGTCGTCGATGAGCACATCGACGCCCGTAGCGCGCTCGAATGCCTTGATGTTCCGGCCTTCCTTACCGATAACCTTTCCTTTTATCTCTTCGGAAGGGATCTGGACGGAAAGCGTCATGACTTCGCTGTTCACATTCGCCGACATGCGGTGAATGGAGGAGAGGAGGATGGAGCGGGCCTTCTCTTCGAGCAGCTCTTTGCCGTGGGCCTCGAGCTTCTGCAGGCGTGCGAGAAGCGCCTCGGACTGGCTTTCCTCGAGGTCCTTCATGAGCGCGTCCTTGGCGTCGGCCTCGGTGAGCCGCGCCAGGCGCACCAACTCAAGCCTGCGCTCGTCGCGCAACTTTTCCGCTTCGCGCTTGATATTCGCGGCTTCGTTCTCGCGATTGCGCACCTCTTCCACCTCATCCGCGAGGTTCCGCTCGCGCTCGTCGAGGAATTCCTCACGCTTCCCGAGGCGGTCTGCGGCCTTTTTCAGTATTTCCTCGCGCTCTTTCAGAGGCTGCGCACGCTCTTCCTCGACTTTTTCGGCCCGGACTTCGGCCTCAGCGAGGATTTTGCTTGCACGTTCCTTCGCCTCGAGCATTTGCTGCTTTATTTCGAGCTCGATGGAGCCGCGCTGGCCGAGCGCGATGAGAAGACGGAGCACATACCCGAGCGCAATGCCGGCAAGCCCGGAAAGGGCGAGAAGACTCAATATTAGTTTTATGGACATATAACGTGCCGTTATCCCTCTTCAGGAATGACGGATTTAAGCGTTTTCAAAGGGAAGCCGGAAGTTCAGCGTCGAGTCGTTCGGGCGTGTCGGTACAGGGGCAGGGTACACCTATATATGGAGGGGTGCAAAAAAGTATCCCCTTCGTTTCGTAGACACTACGTGAGGACGGGTATATACCGAATACAGGTCAGTTGTAACGTCGGAGAGTACCATGCCGCGACCACGCTGGGATTTGAACGACGAAGAATGCCTTCGCGCCTTCGCGAAGCTCTTCGAAGGAGGCATGGGGACGGGGCTCATGGCTCGAGCCCTTCGTGCACGGTGGGATGGCGTCACGAAGAATGTCCTTGGAAGCAGCATCGGCAAGGGAAAGGTGCTGCGCCCGAAACTTGAAGCGCTGTGGGGTAAGGAGAAGACCGCGGAAGAATTCGCCGCGTTCCATCTACGGAGTCCGCACAAGGGAAACCGAAGCGTACTCCCGCCTTCAGTACGAGCTTTCACTAGAGCGAGCCCGCCACCAAAAGCGCTTCAAGTAGTTCACGTTCAGGATGACGTGGACCGCTTCCTGGAGCTCGCGTACGAAGGAATGGCGAATCTACGATCACCATTTCGGTGCGTGGGAACGGCAGCGGATGGGAGTCCATGCACCCGGATGCGGAAAAGGGGCGGGGGCTACTGCGAATTGTGCGGTCAAGGCCTCTATGCCGCTTCAGCGCAGAAGAAGACCGCGAACACCCAGGCTCGGGGATAGGAAGCCTTCGAGGCTGACGATAGGAAAGCGCCCTGCATGCGAATGCAGGGCGTCCTTCTTTTAAAACGAGATTTATTTGACCTTGTAGACCGTATCGACGACGCCGTACTTCTTGGCTTCGTCCGCGGTCATGAAGTAGTCGCGTTCGACGTCCTTCTCGACCCGTTCGAGCGGCTGGCCCGTGGTCTTTGCGAGGATCTTGTTGAGGCGTTCTCGCGTTGCAATGATGTGCTTGGCGGTAATCTCGATATCGGTCGCCTGGCCCTGCGCGCCGCCCCATGGCTGATGGATCATCACTTCGGCGTTCGGGAGCGCGAAGCGCTTGCCCTTATGGCCTGCGGCGAGGATGACGGCAGCGGCGGAAGCCGCCATGCCCACGCACACCGTGCCTACATCCGGCTTCACGTGATTCATCGTGTCGAGAATCGCGAGACCGGCGGTGACGGAACCGCCCGGTGAATTCACGTACAGGAAGATGTCCTTCTTCGGGTCCTCGGCTTCAAGGAAGAGAAGCTGGGCAATGACGAGGTTCGCGGTATCGTCGTCGATGCCGCCCGTAAGGAAGATGATGCGCTCGCGGAGCAAGCGGGAATAGATATCGTACGCACGTTCGCCGAACTGCGATTTCTCGATGACCATCGGGACAAGCATGGATGCGCGGGGAGTGGGATTGTTCATATTCATATATAGGTGCCTTAGGAGGGCATGGTACCAAAATTGCGGGCGAGCCGCATCTTGGGCGAATGCTATTGCCCGACCGCGGGAATCACCTGGTGCGCACGCTCTTCGGAAAGCCGCTGGCCCCAGACGTAGAAGGCGCCGATGACGAGCAGAAGCACGATGAGAAGAATGGCGATGACGCTGCCGGCCGACCCACCCGTATGCTGCTCCTCGAACGGATTGGGGTCGATGCCTGGCACATGGCTCGCGGGGACTATTCTATCGGCGGGGGAGGGAGTATCCATGAGTCCAGTATAGAACCGAGACGCGCAATGCCGAAATTAAAAGAAAACAGCGCGAGGCTTTCGGCCTCGCGCTGTTTTCAAAACGAAAATTATTTCTTGTCTGCGTACATCTTGCAGGCACGCTCGAATGCTGCGGTAGCAGCATTCTTATCTTGCCACTCTTCGAGCGTCACATCTTTCTTCTGCAACTGTTTGTAGGTGAGGAAGAAGTGCGCGATTTCTTTCAGCGTGTGCTTGTTCACATCCGCAAGGTCCTGAATGTCCGCGAAGCGCGGATCGTCCACCGGTACGGCGAGCACTTTCTCGTCCTTCTCGCCGCCGTCGACCATGGGAAGAATGGCGATCGGACGCGCGTGCACGAGAATGCCCGGAGCAAGCGGTACGGTCGTGAGCAGCACAACGTCGAGCGCATCGCCGTCATCCCATAAGGTCTGGGGTACGAATCCATAATCGAACGGATAGGTCTGCGCGGTGTGCAGCACGCGGTCGAGTGCGATGAGTCCGGTCTCTTTGTCGATCTCGTATTTGTTCTGCGAGCCGCGTGGAATTTCGACGACGACGTTCATCACCTCAGCCGAACCGGGAGCGATATCGTGAAGAAGATTCATACGATTTATTATGCGTTATCCGCAACGGTATCCGATGTCTCGTCGCGCGCTTCTTTCGAATCGGCGAGCGAAGCATTCTCGCTCATCGTACTCTCTTCTTCCGCGGACAGGCTGTTGTCCTGGGGAAGGTCTTCAGGAATCAGTATCACTTCCTCTGCTTCAGAAGGCATGACACCCGCCTCTACTGCAGGGTCCACGTTCTCATCCGCTTCGCCGGTGGCGACGAGATTCTCGGTCTGGCCAGCGGAGAGGTCTTCTCCAACGGGTGCGGATGCGCCGCCCGTCGAATTGATGTCGATGTTCCAGCCCGTGAGCTTTGCGGCGAGACGGACGTTCTGGCCGCCGCGGCCGATGGCGAGGGACTGCTGGTCTTCGGAGACCGTGACCTTCGCGCGGTGATCCGCTTCATTCAGTTCCACCTCGACGACCGAGGCAGGGGAGAGCGCCTCCTTGATGAACGCTGTCTGGTCTTCGGACCATTCGATGATATCGATGCGCTCGCCACCGAGTTCGCTCATGACGGTCGAGACGCGTACGCCGCGCTGACCCACAAGGGAACCGACCGGGTCGACATGGGAGTCCACCGGTGCGATGGCGATCTTCGTACGGCTTCCCGGCTCGCGCGCGATGCCCTTCACTTCGATGCTGCCGCTTGCGAGCTCCGGCGCTTCCATCTCGAAGAGCTTGATAACGAAACGGGGATGGCTGCGCGAGAGGCGGAGGTACACGCCGCGGAATCCTTCGTCCACTGCATAGAGGTACGCACGGATGCGCTCGCCGGGGCGATAGCGTTCGCCCGGGATCTGCTCCTCATACGGGATGATGCCGGTTGCACGACCGAGGTCGATGAAGATGGCGCCGCGTTCCACGCGCTGAACGACACCCGAGACGATCTCGGCTTTCTTGTGCCCGAACTCGTCCAAGATGGAAAGCTTCTCGGCTTCGCGGATCTTCTGGATGACAACCTGCTTGGCTGTCTGCGCCGCGATGCGACCGAAGTCGTCCTGCGGTTCGAGCGGGAAGACGATTTCGTCTCCGAGCGAGACGTCTCTCTTGATGCGACGCGCATCGTCGATGAGCATATGTTTCTCAGCATCATAGCGAGGGAGTTCGCCTTCAGCGACGACTTCCTCGCGGTCATGATGCGGGTGATGCGCCGGGAGTTCCTCGAGCTCTTCGCCCTCTTCAGGGAAGCGCACCATGGTGTCGTCCACCACGGTCTTTATCTGTTCGAAGACGACGGTGCCCGTATTCATGTCGAGCTTGCCGCGGACGACCTGTCCGCGCTTTCCGTATTCCTTCTTATAGGCAGTCGCCATTGCGCTCTCGATAGCGTCGACCATCACCTCTTTCGTGATGCCGCGTTCCTCGAACTCTCCGAGCACTGAATTGATTGTTTTGAGATCCAACATAAGCCTGTATTTAGTTGTAGAACCGTATGTAATTGTAGCCCTTTAAAACGAAATGCCCGCGGGTGCGGACATCTCAGATAGTAAAAAGATACCATATATAGGTGTTGCGTCAATAGGAAAGAGAAGGTACTGTGCCCGCCAGGGGCAAGGAGGCCCATATCATGGACGCTACGGTACCGAAGAGGGAGACTATGAGAACCCTCGCCAAGAGACGCACTCGCGAGAAGGTTCTCTCCGCGGCACGCACGCTCTTCGCCGAACGCGGCTTCGAGGGAGCGACCATCCGCGATATCGCCTGGCAAGCGGAAATGTCGACCGGGGCGGTGTTCGCGAGCTTCGACAGCAAGGGGGAACTCTTCGCGGCCGTACTCGAGAGTGACCTGGCTTCACTTCGCACGGAACTGCGGACGGACTTGAAACGCTCGGGGTCGGCGTCCGAAGACATCCAGTCGTTCCTCACGATCATCTACCGCCACTACGCATCGCGGCTTCCGTTCCTGTACGCGAAGCTCGGCGCCATGTGGCACCGCGACCCGAACCTCGAAAAGTTCTTCAGCCAAGAGGAGGCCGATTTCCGGAGCATGTGCGTCGAGTCGCTCATCGCAAAAGGTCTGGGGAACATGGAGCACGAAGAGGAGGTCAACAGGGCGTGCGGTCTCGCGCAGCTCCTGTGGTCCGTGCACATTGGGAACCTGCGGCTGCTCGCGCGCAAGCAACTCTCGCTCGACAACCTGCTCACCTGGCTTTCGTTCCACATCAAGACCGTCTTGCACGAATACCGCTAGACGTTCTTTCGATCCTTCCTTCGCCCGCGCGGTATACCGCGCGGGCGATTGACATATCTTATAGAGTATGTAGAATGATACTGTACCGCTTTCTTCCACGAGACGAATGCGGAAGGCACGTTCTTTCCATCGTCTCATAACCGGTCAACACGAGAGGGACTTCTCATGACCATGATCAACGCCTCCGATTCGCGCGATGTCGGTTTCGCCCGCACGAACGGCTCGTCGTCCACTTCGATCCGCGATGCGGGGAAGGACCTCCGGCAACGTCTGCTCCAGGTCGCGGCGGTCATCGTGGCCGCGCTCATCGCGGTGTGGCTCATCGGCATCTTCGCCCAGGCCAACGTGAAGCCATTCACCATCGAACGCGGCGGCAACCTGATCTCGCACGTGGGCTTCACGGGCGCCATGGACGCCGGCGAGCAGACGGGACGGCCAGTCCTCCTGCACTACCTCGGCACCGGCGACACGCTGCTGTCGACCTACAAGCTGGCCCGCGCGCATGAGCGCGACACCAACGTGGTCGGCGTGATCGTGCGGGTCTACCCGGGCGACCGCTTCGAGAAGCGGTGGTGGCACTGGCACTACGTGCCCGCGCCCCACCCGATCTCGAACGGCCGCCTGGTCTAGGTCGGCCGACCGTCAGAGACGATTTCGCTCCGCAGGCAACTGCGGGGCGATTTCTATTTCCGTACATACACCGTGCTCGTTGCGATACGCGTAAGAAGGAAACCGTTCGGTGTGCGTGCGGAAATAGTAAGGACGGTCACGAGCTCTTCAGGATCCTCTCCTGTTGCGCCCGCACGATGGGTAAAGGAAAGGTTGTCTATTTTTACATTCGTATTGTTCAAGGGTGCTGGTGTTCCACCTCCTTCGGCAATCACGACATCCGCTCCACTCCGGGCGAGTGAGACGATGCTGCGGTCGCGCCTGGCTATAGTGAGCGCGGTATCGGTCGCGCCTGTTTCTGGAGTGGTAACACTCTGGGCATCCGCTGTGGCCCACTCGATCTTAGCGAGAATGAAATCGGTCTCCTCCGAAAGCATCGCTCTCGTGCCTCCATATTGCGCTGCTTGCATCAGCTCGAATGCGCAGACAGTCGCTCCACCGATAAGTATCGAAAAAAGCGCGAGGTACAGGATCGCTTCTATGAGCGTGAATCCAGGGAGGGATTTTTTCATAATTCGTGCATCACCGTAAGCGAACCCTTACCCGCATTCGCTCCAGTTACGGGCACCGAGGCGGCGTATAGAACTCCGCCTTCGCAGTCGAGTGCTACACCCGCCCCGTTACTCGGAAGCGTGACGGATGATCGTACCAACGGATTCATAGGATTCGAGATATCGAGTACGTGAAACGAACCGCCACTTGATGGACTCGCCGTAAGAACGAATGCAAGCATGTCGCGCACGATGATACCGTAGACGCCGAAGGGATGCGCGCTCGAAGGACCGATATCGTAACTCCCGACAAGCGCCGGGGTTCCCGCAATGTTGAGCACGGCGAACTCGGGCGCGGCTGTGAGACTGTAGTACCGGCCCAGATAGAGCAGGTCTCCGACACGGTAGAGCGTGCGACCCTGTCCGGAGCCCACGCTTCCAGGAGCGTCATAGCTTCCTGAAAGCGTGAGACGAGTAAGGTCGTGCGCATCGAGAATGATGAGTTCTCGATGCGCATCATCGGTCGCGAGGTACACCCTGCCATGTTTCATGTAGATAGCGTTCACTCCTGCTCCTACCTCAAAGGTTCCTACGGGAAGGGGAGAGGAAGGAGTGTGTACATCGATGATGGCGAGCTCTGCGCCGCTCGGATTATTCGCAAGACCGAGATAGGCATACCCGTCCTTATAGAAGAGGGTCTTCGCGACGACGCTCGCGCCGGGGACCTGATAGGTGGAAACGACGGTCGGCGTTCGAGGCGCCACATCGAGCACCTCGAATTGAGTCGAAGCGGAATTCATCGCGACATACGCATAACTGCCTAGCGTGGTCGAGGTGGCGACCACGACCGCATTCATTCCGGTAGCGACCGTATTCTGCCCGAGTCCGCCCAGTACCCGGGGCGCGCCTGAAACACTTACGACATAGAATTGCTTAGTGTAGGTAACGGTGACGCGGATATGATCGATGGACGCGGTACGGATACCCGCTCCCGCTGCGGACGTGGCGCGCACCGCTACGCCGAACTCCGGATTATTAATTGCATCTGCTGACCAGAGCGTTTCACCCCAGAGATCATTCGAAGAGCCGTAGGAGTCGTACGCATCGACCGTAGGCCAGTTCTGCGAATGTGCCTTGTTCGAGGTTCCGAACGAACCATTGGGCCGTACGATGCGCACTTCCGTATCCTTTACGGTATTCGTGTTGCTGGAATTCTTCCGTTCCACGTCGACCGCGATCCCAATGATCGTGGCGCCTTCGGGAAGCGCGAATCCGAAATCGTTCGCTACCAGATAGGTGGTCCCTTGGGCGCCGCCGAGCGACGCGGTGGCGTACTGATTGTCGCTCGTCCGCACCGACAGAGGATTCGACCAGTTGCTGCTTCCTGCACTTCCATTCAGCCCTACGTTCCCGGGGCCATTCGGACCCGCAGTCGGTAAGGGACTTATATTCATATTCACGGTCGCGTATAGGCGCGTACGATAGACGTCGATGTCGGTAAGCGGATAGCTTCCGGATGGCTCATTCAATCCGGCAAGCGAACCGAAGGCGTAGTGCGTGGCGATCGGGAACGACCAATCTCCAGAAACATTCGAATCACAAGTGTCTCCGCCGACGCTGTCGTCGGGGTCTGTCACGATCGTCCGCAGCGATACCGAAGCAGTGCGGATATACGGCCCTCCCCACGATACGGTCGCGGCGATCTCCTTTGCGAAATAATCGACCGGCAGCACCGAGATGGAGGTGGCGTACAACACTCCATCGATGATCTCGCTCGACGACGTGGCGACAACGAGCTTGAAATCCTCGCGAGCGAGCGCGTCTTCTTGCGCGAGCGCCTGGCGTGCCCGCTCAAGCGCCGCGTTCGATAGTTCGGTAGCGAACGTGTCCGAACCCCCGCTCGGAAGGAGAAGGAGCACCGCGGATATCGCGAGAACGAGTACGGTCATGGCAATGAGGATCTCGAGCGTCGAGAATCCTCGTGGAGGCATGGTTAGTTCTTCCACCATATGCGACCGGACGGTTCAATGGTTATGTCCGACTTTTTTCCATTGGCGTCTGTAACCGTAAGAGTCGCGCGCGCAACGGGACCGGCTCCCGAACCGGGAGCGAATACTATTTCCGCAGCACCGGAAAGATGCGCGGCTGCATCGCGCGCGGATATCGTTTCGTCCAAGCTCGCATCTCGGCTCGCATACGATGCTCCTTGAAAAAGGACATAGGTGCCCGGGCTTCCGAGATATACGCCGTGCGTTCGGCCTCCCGTGCAATTGGTACCGAAGCATACATTCGCCATGGATTCGCTGCGTGCTTTCTGCAGGACACTCACGACTACGTCCCGTTCGTTGCGGAAATGGAATGCACGATAATCGTCGAGCGAAACGAACAATCCCATGCCTGCGATAGCAAGGAAGAGCGCGAGCACGATGATCGTCTCGATAAGCGTAAATCCGGACCACCGTACGGAATTACGAGTGAAGATTCTGGGTGATGCCATAAATAGGCGTGATGATCGAAATGGAAATGAAACCCACCACGATTCCCATCAGGATCATGAGCACCGGCTCAATGAGACTTGAGAGCGTGCGAGTGAATTCTTCGACATCGGCTTCATACAGGTCCGAAAGATACAGTACGGATTCGGCAAGCGTGCCCGAGCGCTCACCGACTGCGACCATTTGCCCCAGCACCGGAGGAAAGAGTCGGGGAGTACGAAGTAAATGATCGGAGATCCGCTCGCCGCGCAGCACTCGTTCGGCAAGAGTGAAATACTCTTCCTTATAGATACGGTTGGTTGCGGTCGTGGCAGTGAGTCGCATCGACTCCGTGACAGGAACCTCGCTCGCCAGCAGCAGACCGAGGGTCCGCATCGCATTGGCCAGATGGTAATTGCGAATCATCGCGCCCACGAGCGGAATACGAAGCGTTGCGCTATCGCATGCGCGCCGCATATGTTCGCTCCGCGCGATACCGAGCGTAAGGCCAACGGCAGCAGCGAAGAGCACGAGCAGTACGAGCCATCCCCACTGCATAAGAAAGGAGGAAAGTCCTATGACGATCCGCGTCGTAAGCGGTAACTTCATATGCAACGAAAGAAAGACCGGCATGATACGCGGGAACAGGTACAGGATGAGAAATCCTGTGATCGCAATCGTCGCGAACGTGATGACGGCAGGATAGATGCAGGCGCTCACTACTCGCCGCGTGAGCAGATGCTTCTTCTTAAGTTCATCAGCGAAGTACTCAAGCGTTCGTGGGAGAGTGCCGGATGATTCTCCGATAGCGATGATATTCGCGCCGAACACTCCGAAGACCTTCGGGTACGCACTAAAGCTTCGTGAGAGGGAATGACCCTGCTCGACTTCCGCGCTCACGTCTCGAAGAATAGTCCGTGCGTGCGCAGAATGCGTTTGCGCTTCAAGCATGCGCAGGCTTTCAAGTAACGGCACCCCGGCACGCATGAGAAAGGCGAGTCTCCGAATAAGAAACATACGTTCTTTGATCGGGAGATGCAGGCGGGCCGGGTCGTTACGCCATGCCTTGAAAGTGTGAACGATTCGATCTACAGAAACGGAGGACATACCAGGTTCACTCGTGCACCACTCGAAGGACCTCTTCGAGCGTGGTTCGACCTGCGCGTACTTTTGCGCACCCGTCGTCGAGCATGGTAGTCATGCCGCTTTCGATGGCGAGCGTGCGCAGCTCATCTCCCGAGGCTTTACGAAGTATTGCCTCTCGGATATTGGGTTCGACGACGAGTATTTCATTTACTGAGCAGCGTCCTCGATACCCGGTACCGTCGCATTCCGTGCAGCCGATACGGGAATACAGAATGGTGTTGCGTGCAAACGGTTCAGTGAGCGCAAGCTCGGAAAGTCGTTCGAATTCGGCGCTCGTGATGGCTCGCTGCGTCCGGCAGGAGACACAGAGCGTACGGAGAAGCCGCTGACCGATAACGATACTCATCGTGGCTGCCAGAAGATAGGGATCGATCCCCATGTCGGTAAGACGGGGTACGGCAGAGGGTGCATCGTTCGTGTGCAGCGTTGAAAGGAGGAGGTGGCCCGTGAGGGCGGTGTTGACCGCAATATTCGCTGTTTCAGTATCCCGGATCTCGCCGACCATGATGATATCCGGGTCCTGCCGAAGAATGGAGCGGAGTCCGGTCGCGAAGGTAAGACCTGAACGTGGATTTACTTGTATCTGTCGGATGGCATCGATGGAGTACTCGATAGGATCTTCGATCGTCACAACCGAAACATCCGGAGCGTTCACGAGCGCAATGAGCGTATAGAGCGTCGTGGTTTTTCCGGAGCCCGTCGGACCGGTCGATAGGATCATTCCGTTATTGCTCCGTAGTGCCCGCTGCAGTTTCTGCTGGTCTTGGACAGAGAACCCGAGCGTCTCAAGAGAAAAATCCCGCCCATGATCGGTCAGGAGCCTGAGCACCACGTTCTCCCCGTGATACGTCGGAATAATTGATACCCGCACATCGATCGGTTCACCGGAGGCCAGTAGGTGCCGAAGCCGTCCATCCTGCGCACTCTGATGCTCATCGGTACGCAATCCGGTGAGAATCTTAACGCGAGCGATCAATTCGTTCTGAACGGCTTTCGTGCAGGAAGCGATATCGCGCAATACGCCATCTACCCGAATTCGGATACGCACCGCATCTCGAGTTGGATCGATATGGATATCGGACGCTCCGCATACGTGAGCTCGGGCGAAGAGGGCATCGAGAAGCGCGACGACAGAACACTCGCTTCCGCGAGCGATTTCTTTTTCGAGAGTAACCGCAGCAACAGCTACCGCACGGCCACTGCGAGCTTGTGGCGATGCCGAAGGCATTGGCTTCAGTATACATCGCTGCAACGCGCCCTCGATCAAGTCTCCTTCGTATATCGGTCCTTATCGCGAGAGGTAACCTTATCGAGGGATTTGCGAATGGCGTCGTCGAGCTTGATGTCGTGCGAATTGGCGAAGCAGATGAGCGTGTAGATGATATCGCCGATCTCTTCCTCCATATCCTGCTTCTGTTCGTCCAGTTTCTTCTTCTTGGGACCGTATACATGATTCACGAGACGGGCGAACTCGCCGCCTTCCTCGAAGAGACGCGTCGTTATGGCGAGCGGTTCCCAATAATCCCATCCCTGTTCCTTGAACCATGCGTCTACCTCTTTCTGGTAGTCCTCCATACCTAGCGGCCCTTGTTGCGGTGATAGAGCTCAAGTACGTCCTCCACGGATTCGGATCGGGGCGTCAAGTGCTCTATCTCATCGAGCGTGTACCATCCGGACTCGACGATATCGGATGTATTGACCTTGTGCTCGAAATTGGCGGTCTGGGCGGAGAAGACGCAGATGGCATCTTTTTTGTACTGGCGGGTATGGAAATAGGAACCAAGGTAGCGGGGATTCTTCAGCGTAATGCCGACCTCTTCAAGGGCTTTGCGTCGTGCAGCGTCTTCCGGGGTTTCGTATTTCTTCATACGTCCGCCTGGAAAGGTCCAATGTTGCGGACCATACGCTTCACGAATGAGCAGGAATCGCTCATCGCACTCGATCAAGAGCTTGGTGCCCTCCGCTTCCGGCAGCGTTACCTGCCAGAACAGGAGTTGAAAGGGGGCGGTTACCCGATTCCATACGCGTCTAACGATCATAGAATAAGTGTACACAAGGGACGCAAATGCGCATAACGCTTCGTATACTACTACCTATGCCTCGTTTCTCCACCTAGCCCATGCTGTCCGGCCGCTCGCACACGCTCTATTTGATAGCTTTCGTAGCTTTGATAGCCCTGAACCTGGTACTTGGAGCCATGGTTCTGCGTCCGGAGCAGCATATGCTTCGTGTTTCGTTCCTGAATATAGGACAAGGAGACTCTATCCTCATTCAGGGACCGACCGGGGTAAAGGTGCTCGTCGACGGTGGACCGGATCGTTCCGTGCTGCGCGAACTTTCCCACGAACTCGCTCCATGGGATAGAACATTCGATGCGTTGGTCGAAACCCATCCCGATAAGGATCATATTAGCGGTCTCGGAGACGTGCTGGAGCGCTATCGGGTCCTGAATTTCATGGAGCCAGGCATTCCTGATAAAACCGCCGTCTCGAAGCATGTGCTTGCTGATGTCGCGGCTGAGCCAGGCCTGCATCACTTCATTGCGAGACGCGGCATGCGATTGCACCTGGGCGGGGGCGCATACGCGGACGTGCTCTTCCCGGACCGCGATGAAAGTACCCAGATCGCGACCAATGACGGGTCAACGGTATTGCATGTCGTATACGGCGCAACGTCGTTCATGCTAACGGGCGATCTGCCGAGTCCCTATGAGGATTACCTCGTGGGACTCGATGGAACCGATGGTGAACTCACGAGCACGGTCCTCAAAGCGGGGCATCATGGGTCGAAATTCTCGACTGACAGCCTATGGCTCGCTGCCGTGCGGCCGACGACGGTGGTCATTTCGGCTGGAAAAGGAAATACCTACGGACATCCGAATCCAGAAACGCTCGAACGCATTCGCACGTACGGCGCACGCATCGTCTCGACCATTGATGGCGGCACCATCCATTTCGTCAGTGATGGGAAAACCGTGAGCGAACTTTAAGGTATGCCCTCAAGGCGCAGTTCCGGTGGGGTATCGAGCAAAAGTTCGATTTCGCGTGCAAGCACGCCCCAGTACTGCGCGAGCGGCAGATAGTGCGTGCGGGTCTCTTCGCGCTTTCGGAGTTGTTTGGCGAGCGAGCAGAAGCACAGGGTCGTGAGGTTATGGAATCTATCGGCAAGCTTCACGGTAGCGACGCGCCGGGGCGCGTGCCAAAAGCTCGCATGATAGGCGAGGCCGCAGTCGGTCAGCTTCCACATCTCCTGCGGCTTCGTGAGCATCGCGATACCTTCGCCGAGGATATCCCCGAACTCCTCGCGCACGCGCGGCACGTTCCACTCGCTCGGGTTCTCCTCAACGATGTCATGCAAGAGCGCGAGGCAAATGGCGTACGCGTCGTCGCAATTCAGGCGGTCCAAAAGGACGAGGGCGACCCCGCGCGCATGCTCGAAATAGCGGACCCCTTCTTCGCGCTCGATACCGCGGAGCGCCTCCTTGGCAGTGCAGTATGCGCGTGCGATAAGCTCGTACTGCGCGCTTCCCTCCGGCCAGAGCCTCCCTACACGCCTGAAGAAGCTCTCGCGATTTTCGAGTAAGGCACGTAGATCAGTAGGTACTGACGCAGTTTCCATACCTTAAAACATGCCCGCAGTATGAGAAATGCTTCATGAGTAATGCATGAAAAAGCCCCGGCCCCTTGGGGACCGGGGCTTTTTCATCCGGGCTAGATAATACCTGCTTTTTTCAGTGTCGCGAAGGCGCCGTTCTTCTTCACATGGCGCATGCCGTTGACGCTGATGTCGACGAGAATCGACTTGCCGAGCTCGGCGACATAAATGCGGCGCTTCTGAAGGTTGGCCTTACGGCGGACCTTTCCGGTGGGGTTGAATTGCGTAGCACGCGTCCGGTTGCTGTACCGTCCGCCTATTTGCGTGCTCTTTCCTGTTACTTCGCATTCGCGTGCCATAGTCGCACCATGCTAGCATGACGGTAAATCGTATGCAATTTGACCTCGCCACCACCATCTTCGCGCTCATCGTGCTGTTCTTCTCCATCATCATCCATGAAGTGGCCCACGGGTATGCCGCCAAGTCGCTCGGCGACCCCACCGCCTCCCTCGCCGGCCGCCTCACCCTCAATCCGCTCGCGCATATCGACCCGGTCGGCTCCATCTTGGTTCCCGCGCTCCTTATATTCTCAGGCTCGGGCCTTCGGTTCGGCTGGGCGAAGCCCGTTCCGTACAATCCGAGCAATCTGAATAAGAACGCTTTCGCGCGGCGGTGGGGCGAGTCGATGGTCGCGGTTGCGGGCGTGGCGACCAATCTCCTGCTTGCGCTCATATTCGCGCTTGTCGCACGCGCCGCTATCGCCACCGGGCAGGACCAGTTCGCGACCCTTGCGGCCATCGTAACCATAACCAACCTCTCGCTCGGCCTCTTCAATCTCATTCCCATTCCGCCGCTCGATGGCTACACGTTCCTCTCGGGCCTCCTTCCGTTCCGGTACGCGTACAGCTTCCGGCGTTTCGAGCAACGCATATGGCAAGGCGGTATTTTTTCATTCGTGATCATCCTCATTCTCTTTAACTATGTGTTCGCGGCCCCTTTCAGCGCATTCGTCGGATGGGCGTTCCACCTGCTCGTAGGTGCGTAGATACTGAAAGAAAGGCCGTACCTTAGGCGTAGTAATGAGTATGAAGAAACTTATACTCGCGCTCGTTGTCGTGGTCGGTTCCGTGGGATACGCATACATGTCCCGCACCACCACGGCCGCAACCGTACCCGGTACGGATACGGTAGCTATCGCCACGCAAACGTCCGGGAACGCGATTCCCGTCCAGCCGCTCGCGGCGGACACGAGCGCGACCATCGCAAAACCCGTCACTCCTGCTCCGGTCGCGACAGGCCAGTATAAGGACGGCACGTACACCGGAAGCGTGGCGGATGCGTACTACGGCAACCTTCAGGTCGCCGCAGTAGTCTCCGGCGGAAAACTAACGAAGGTGAACGTCCTGCAGTATCCGAACGATCGCGGCGAATCGGTGCAGATAAACCAGCAGGCGCTCCCGGTCCTTATCCGTGAAGCGATCGCCGCGCAGAGCGCTCACGTGAACGGCGTATCGGGAGCTTCCGATACCAGTCCGGCATTCGTTCAGTCGCTCGGCGTCGCGCTCGCAAGCGCGAAAGCCTAACTGCTCATGCGTGAGACACGCATGAGCATGGGGATGCCCATAACCATTGAGCTTGCTGACGCGCACGCGAAGACCGCGTCGGTCGACGCGGTCTTCGGCTACCTCTCTGAAGTGGATGCGCGCTTCAGCACCTACAGACAGGACAGCGAGATTTCCGGCATAAATCGCGGCGACATAGCGGAAGCGGCTTATAGCGCCGAAATGAAAGAGGTGTTCACGCTCGCCCTACGTACTCAACAGGAAACGAACGGATACTTCGATATCCGGCGGCCCGATGGCGCACTCGATCCTTCCGGCGTCGTGAAAGGATGGGCGCTCAAAAATGCTGCGGACCTCTTGAGGACGCACGGAAATACTCATTTCATGCTCGACGGCGCGGGCGACATCGTCACGTCCGGGAAGAATGCGGAAGGCGAAGAATGGGCTATCGGTATCCGGAATCCGTTCGCGCACGAAGAGATAGTGAAAGTGGTCTATCCGCACGGGAAAGGGATCGCCACGTCCGGCACGGCCGCGCGCGGCGCGCATATCTATGACCCGCACCATCCGGAACAGGCGCTCGAGGACGTGGTGAGCGTCACGGTGCTCGCGCGCGACGTGCTCGTTGCCGATCTGTACGCGACCGCTGCATTCGCGATGGGAAGGGCAGGCATCGATTTCCTGAACCGACGCAGCGACCTGGAAGGCTACTGCATAGATAGGGACGGCATCGCCGTCATGACCACCGGGTTCCTCGCACATATCGCATGAATTACATCGACTCCATTCTCAATCGGATAACCATGTACCGCGTCGCGCTGTACTACCTCATCGCGCTTCTCCTGCTGGCGGGGGCGCTCGGCTTCTTCCACGTACTTCCGTATTCTCCGCTCGCTATCGCGTTCTCGGTCGCCGTGCTCATCGGCTCCTCGTGGGTAACGAATCTCATCTTCGCGAAAGCCTGGCGCGCGGTCCCGAGCAGCGCCTCGCTCTACATAACCGCGCTCATCCTCGCGCTCATCGTCACGCCGGTCGCTCCTACGGATATCGCAGGGGCGCTCTTCCTCGCAGTGCTTGGCGTATGGGCGATGGCATCGAAATACCTGCTCGCCGTCCGCGGCAAGCATATCTTCAATCCGGCCGCGCTTGCGGTCGGACTTTCCGGATTGTTCCTCGCGCACAGCGCGAGCTGGTGGGTGGGCGGGAATCTTGCGCTCCTACCCGTGGTGCTCATCGGAGGGCTCCTCATCGTACGCAAGCTGCAGCGGTTCGATCTCTTATTGAGCTTCGGATTCGCCGCGCTTGCGACCGTCGCGATCACGAGTGCGAGCCCGCTCCAGGCGGTATGGACGACGCTCCTGCATTCATCGTTCTTCTTCCTCGCGTTCGCGATGCTTACGGAACCTGCCACCATGCCGCCTACGCGCGCCATGCGCATCGTGTACGGCATCCTCGTGGGGATATGGTTCGCGCCCGCGCTCCATATCGGTTCCTTCTATTTCACGCCCGAGCTCGCGCTTCTCCTGGGCAATCTGTTCGTATTCTTCGTGAGTCCGCAGGCACGCCGCATGCTTACGCTCGTCGAGCATCAGGTACTGGCGAACGCGACCCACGAATTCGTGTTCACGCCGAATCGGCCGCTCGCGTTCGCGTCCGGGCAGTACCTGGAATGGACGCTTCCGGAAGGGAGGGGAACCGACCAGAGAGGCAATCGCCGGTATTTCACCATCGCGTCTGCACCGAGCGAAACGGAGCTACGGCTGGGGGTCCGTATGTCGAAGCCGCTCTCAAGCTTCAAGCGCGCGCTGCTCGAGCTTCCGCTGGGCACCTCTGTTTCCGTCGCGCAGCTCTCGGGAGATTTCGTTCTTCCGAAGGACCCGAAGCGGAAAGTAGCATTCATTGCCGGGGGTATCGGCATCACCCCATTCCGCAGCATGGTCGGGTCGTTCCTCGATTCGAAGGAAGGACGGGATGCGGTCCTGCTGTACTCCAACCGAACGGTAGAGGACGTCGCCTATTACGATTTCTTCGAGCGAGCACGCGCGGAGCTCGGTATGAAGACCGTATACGCGCTTACCGACGATACGCGGACCTTCCCCGGCGCCTACACTGGCTTCGTCGACGCGGCGCTCATCGAGCGTGAGATTCCCGACTACCATGAGCGGACGTTCTACCTTTCTGGTCCTCGCTCCATGGTGCTTGCGTTCAAGAAGACGCTCCGTGCGCTCGGGGTACCTGCGCGTCGCGTAAAGACCGATTACTTCCCGGGTTTCGCATAGAACGAAAAGGACCCACAGATGGGTCCAGTTTCCGAACGGGTATTTTTATTGGGCGGCGACGGCTTGAGCCGCTTCTTGCCGCGCGATGCATGCCATTCGCTCTTGCTCGAGACGGTCCTTCGCGCAGATGTGACCGGGTCGATTGTGAGGATTGATGCCGCAGCGTCCGCAGAAAAGGCGAGCGCCCGTGGAATGCGGGGTGCTCATCTTGCCGAGGTCCACGCAGGCGGTGCCGCACCCGGCGAATGCCGCTTCCATGATGCGCGGCTCAAGAGGTTGAGGCGTGCGAGGGTAACGATGAGCCGGTCCATAGTCAGCAGTGGAAGTCATGACGCTCTCTCCGAACGGCTGTGCGCTACCCTTTCACAAAGAGCACGCGTGTTGCTCCTCTCAGCGTACACCTTGGTATACTCGTATTTATAGATATGCACTCCTTCGCCGCACATGTGAAGAAAATGCTCAGTGAGCGTGGCTGGAGCGGGCTTCGACCGTCCGATCTGGCGAAATCCATCATGATAGAAGGGGCGGAATTGCTCGAAATCTTCCAGTGGGACAATCAGTCGCCGGAAGCGGTGAAAGCCGATGCGGAGAAGATGGAGCAGATACGTACGGAGCTCGCCGATGTCATGATCTATTGCTTCGAGATGGGAGCGGTCCTCGATCTCGATATGGAGGAAGTGCTGAGCGAAAAGCTCAAGAAGGTAGAGGAGAAGTATCCGGTAGCGCTGTTCAATACAGGAACGCACGGCTCAGACCCCGGCACCGAAGCCATATATAAGGAAGTGAAGGAAAAGTACCGTCGCGACGGTACGCATTGATATGCGCGAAATCGAGATCAAGGCGCATCTGCGAGAACGAGCAGTCATCATAGAGAAATTGAAAGAACTCGGCTGCGCCATGGGCGAGCCGGTCGCCCAAGAAGACATCGTGTACGTGAAGCGCGCGGGCTCGATGGACGAGTTTCTCGGCAACGATCTCTTCCTGCGCATACGCGCGACCAAGGGCGAGACCATCTTTACCCTCAAATACCATCCCGATCGGACCCAGAACGGAAACTCGCTCTCGATGCCGCTCGAGCATGAACTCACGGTATCGTCCCGTCCGGAGCTCGAAGCGATGCTCGCCCTTCTCGGCTTCACGCCTGCCCTGCGCATATATAAGGAACGTCAGACGAGCCATTACCAGAAATGGGAGATATGCCTGGACGACGTAGAGGAACTCGGGTCCTTCATAGAAGTGGAGCAGCTCGCAGAACATGAGGAGGATGTCGGCCCGGTGAGCGACTCGCTGATCGCATTTCTCGAGTCGCTCGGCGTTGCGGCTGCGGATATCGGCGCGAAACGCTACGACGTCCAGCTTTTGGAGAAACGCTTCAGCGCACCTTAACCTAAGGCTGCTATAGTGCAGGGTATGAAGATAACGAAATACGCGCACGCCTGCCTGCTGATAGAAGAAGCGGGAGTCCGTCTGATAACGGACCCGGGAAGCTGGAACGAAACGCCGACAGCAACGGGCGTGCATGCCATCCTCATCACGCACGAGCACCAGGATCACTGCGACGTCGCTCAAGTCAAAGAGATTCTGGCTCGCAATCCGGATGCCGTGGTCATTACGCATACAGCAGTAGTACCCCTTCTCGCCGCGGTGGATGTCGCGGCAGTAGTGATAGAAGAAGGTCAGACGGTGGACGTCAGTGGCGTCTCGGTAGAAAGCTTCGGTCATGATCACGCGATCATCTATGGAGATACCTCGCCGTGCCGCAACACCGGCTTCCTGATAGCGGGAAAGCTCTTCGTACCGGGCGACGCCCTGCATGACGTCCCGAATCGGGCGGTCGATATACTCGCCCTGCCGACCGGCGGTCCCTGGATGAAGATCGCGGAAGCTATCGACTACGCGAAAGCGGTAAAGCCCCGTATCGCCTTTCCTATTCACGACGCCATGTATGGAGAGGACTATAAGCGCGGATTCGCTCCCCGCATCATGGGCGGAGCGCTCGAGACGGCAGGAATCGCATTCCAGGACCTCGTTGAGGGCGAAACCGCCGAGTTCTAGCCCTCTATTTGCATTTATATAGGCCTTTCTATATAGTGTTGCTAACTCGCCGTACGACGGCGTTCATTTTTGAACGCCGGAGCCCGGGAGTCTTTAATTTCCACATGGCTACCATCCAACAGCTCACCAAGAAAGCCCGCAGCAAAAATCCTCGCAAGAGTAAGGTTGTGGCTCTTGGTCGTGGCTTCAACGCGCTTAAGAACCGCCCGGAATTCTACCCGGCGCCGTTCAAGCGCGGCGTGTGCGTAAAGGTGACCACGAAGACTCCCCGCAAGCCGAACTCGGCGATCCGCAAGATCGCTCGCGTGCGTCTCTCCAACGGCATGGAAGTGACTGCCTACATCCCAGGAGAGGGTCACAACCTCCAGGAGCACTCCGTGGTGCTGCTTCGCGGCGGCCGCGTGAAGGACATCGGTGTCCAGTACACCATCGTGCGCGGCAAGCTCGACACCGCCGGCATCGACAAGCGCCGCCGCGGTCGCTCGCGCTATGGCGCTAAGAAGCCCAAGGCATAACTTTCAATAGATCATGCGTCGTCCAATAAAAAACAAGCCCGTTCGTCGTCCCGACCTCAAATTCGAGTCGGAGGCTGTCTCGCGTTTCATCAACACCGTCATGCTCGACGGCAAGAAGGACACCGCCCGTGCAGTCGTCTACGATGCGATGGATATCCTCGCCAAGAGCGAAGGGAATCCCGACCCGCTCGAGACCTTCGAGACCGCTATCCGCAACGTCTCTCCGCTCATGGAGGTGCGTTCCCGCCGCGTCGGTGGCGCTAACTACCAGGTGCCCCGCGAAGTGCCCCAGCAACGCCGCGTCAGCCTCGCGTACCGCTGGCTCATCAATGCCGCGCGCGCCAAGAAGGGCAAGCCGATGGCGCAGAAGCTCGCCGAAGAGATACTCCTCGCCGTAAAGAACGAAGGTTCTGCGGTCAAGAAGAAGGACGACATGCACCGCATGGCCGACGCGAACAAGGCCTTCGCTCACTTCGCCTGGTAGTAATGTAAAAATACCAAAGCGCCCCGTTTACGGGGCGCTTTGGTATGTGTATAAGCAGTAAGAATGAAGGGCGTCCTCGTATACTAAGGGAGTACGCTCCAGCTCCATGCCTCCCACTGCCGAACTACCAAAGAATCATAACGCTCTTGTCGTTGGAATAATTGCTGCGATCGTCATTCTTGGAGGCGCAGGAATCGCTACGCTCGCGATGCTCCATCCTGGATCCTTCAAGAAGGAAGCGAAAGAAGTACCCTTCGGGAGCATACCTTCGCGCACTTCTGTCGTTAGTTATCCAGTTCAGCAAAAAGCCGAGGTTCTACGTAAGCCGCTTGATCAATTTCCGGTAGCAGCTACGACGTGGAAGACTCGCTTTCCGGTTTCTTCCGTCGCTGCTACCGGAACCTACCAAGCATTCTATTTCGATACGCGTACGCCAACCGTGGTGAGGTACACCGAACGATCGCCTGCTGTTGCGATACGGCTTGGTCGTATATTCGACACCACGACCGGGAAAGAGGCGGTGGGAAATGTGATTACGATCACTGACCGATACATCTTGCCCGAGAAGTTCGGAGGTTATTGGATCGGTTCCTTTTCGATGCCGGAAGCGGGAGATCGGGACCTTGCGATTGCAGAAGGGAATGGAGATACTCGGGTCATTATTGATGGACGGGTGGTCTATGAGGGAAGCGGGCAGAACAAAGTGCCGCTTCATCTTCCTTCCGGTACGCACACCATGGAAGTCGAGCACGTAGGGAATGGCTACACGGCGAACTTCAGCGTGTACCTGGTTCCACCTCGTCCAACCCTTTCAACCGGGGACTTGGCAAAGATCCTGGCTCCGCTTCACGCGACCGAAGTGTGGTACGCCGGTACTGACTACACCCTCGATCTCCATAATATCTATGCAATCTCAGGAAAATTGAAGGGGCCAACCATACTCTTCCTGAGTAGCGGAAGTCCGGTTTCGTGGGATCTGTCGCGACTCACCGGCTCGGAACTGAAAGCCGTCGTTGTTGCCTCCAAGAACGGTCCGGTATCAGTTACCGGATATGCTTCAGCCACACCGATCTACGCAACCGATATTGCCCATTCCTGGACGACGCACGGCTCGTGTTATGGTCCTTCCGATTGCAGCCAGGCATATGCTTTTTCTGCGACAGAGGCATTTGTACGAGAGGCGACCGGCGGAACGCAATTGACTGGATACGCAGGATCTCCCAACGGAACAGGACTAACGCTTCCGGGAACCGTTCTGACTCCACAGATAATCGAGGAATTGCGCAAATTACCCGCACAGACCGCGGCCGCATCGCGGTCAGCCGTGGAAGCCAATAAACCAGCGACGGTCAATACCGTCTTTCCCTAGCTTATGAACAGGGCATCCATATAACGAACTGCCCGTTGGTATACTTCAACTACAAATACTTAATATCTTCCCATGCATCTTATTCAAAATATTAGTGCGGCGATATTTATCGGCTCCATTGCTTTGCTCTCCTTCGTTTCGGTCCTCGGAGTGTGGGATGTGTTCTCAAATGAAGTGATCACAAAGTCCTTTCTTACCATAGGGCTTCTCGCCATTGTGGCGGTAGTGATCATCATCGCTGGCCGCTACGTAGATAAGACTCCAACAAGTCCGGGGATGGACCCACCTCTTCCTCCTCCGGGTGCTGCAGCCTTCCGTTCCATACGCCAAATCATGCTCGGGGTGCTTATCGTATCGGCCGCTCTTCTTGCCCTTCTGGGAGTACTGGCAATTTGGGATGTGATTTCCGACAAGACAGCAATGTATAAGTCCCTCGCATCTCTAGCGATTCTTGGGTTTTCTTCATTAATAACCGTGATGGTGTGCCTTGAACGTGAAAATAATCAATTAGCGCGGCGCAGCATGGGACCGCTGGTGGTAGTGCTGTTCGTCGTCGGATGGATAATGCTTACCTTTATGCGGTTCTTCTAAGACATTCGCCCACTTCGCCTGGTACGTATTCCAGTACAGAAAAGCGAACGGCGCCTCGATGGCGCCGTTTGCTTTTTGCACCCATTTTCCGTATCTTGTAGCTAATAGCCCGTGCGGCTTTTTTATTTAGCCTACTTACTTTATGAACCGCGATTATCCTCTCGAGAAAGTGCGCAACTTCGGCATCGTCGCCCACGTGGACGCCGGTAAAACGACCACGTCCGAGCGCGTGCTCTTCTACACGGGCTCCCAGCACAAGATCGGGGAGGTGCATGACGGCGGTACCACGACCGACTGGATGGAGCAGGAGCGCGAGCGCGGTATCACCATCACCTCGGCGGCCATCACCTGTTTCTGGACCCGAACGAGCGAGAAAGATAAGAAGGACCTCGCGAAGAAGTTCCGCTTCAACGTCATCGATACTCCTGGACACATCGACTTCACGGCCGAAGTGAAGCGTTCCATGCGCGTGCTCGACGGCGCTATCGTCGTGTTCGACGGTGTCGCAGGCGTCGAGCCGCAGTCGGAAACCAACTGGCGCTACGCCGACGAGGCGGGCGTGCCCCGCGTCTGTTTCATCAACAAGCTCGACCGTACCGGCGCCTCATTCGAGGATTCGTATGCCTCCATTCTCGAGCGCCTCTCCAAAAAAGCCGTGCGTGCGCAGATCCCTATGGGTGCTGAAGAGAATTTCGAGGGCGTCATCGACCTTCTCTCGATGAAGGCGTACACCTTCACCGGCAACATGGGCGAGGACGTCATCGAGGCCGAAGTGCCGGAGCAGTACCTGGAAGAGGCGAAGAAATATCGCGCAGAACTGCTCGAGCGCATCGTGGAGCATGACGAAGCGCAGATGAACGCCTACTTCGAAGGCAAAGAGCCATCCCTTGAAGAACTCAAGGCGACGCTCCGCAAGGCGGTCATCGCCAACGAGATCTTCCCGGTCTACACCGGCTCCGCCCTTAAGAACAAGGGCGTGCAGCTCGTGCTCGACGCGGTCGTCGACTACCTACCGAGCCCTGTGGACTTGCCACCGGTAAAGGGTACGAACCCGAAGACGGGCGAGGAAGTATTCCGCAAGCCATCGGACACCGAGCCGTTCACGGCGCTCGCCTTCAAGCTCCAGACCGACCCATTCGTCGGAGCTCTTACTTTCTTCCGCGTGTATGCAGGAACGGTTTCGGCAGGTTCCTATATCTATAACGCGAACACCGGCACCAAGGAACGCGTCGGCCGCATCGTGCGCTTGCAGGCGGATAAGCGCGAAGAAGTGGAGCAGGTCTTCACGGGAGAGATCGCTGCGCTCGTGGGACTCAAGGATACGAAGACCTCGCACACGCTGTGCGACGAAGCGAATCCGATCATTCTCGAGGAGATCAAATTCCCCGAGCCGGTGGTGAGCCTCCGCATCGAGCCGAAGACCAAGGCGGACCAGGAGAAGATGGGTCTTGCGCTGCGCAAGCTCTCGGACGAAGACCCGACCTTCAAGATCTCTTCTGACGAAGAGACCGGCGAGACCATCATGGCGGGCATGGGCGAGCTGCATCTCGAGATCCTTGTGGACCGCATGAAGCGCGAGTTCGGGGTGGAAGCGAATGTCGGCAAGCCGCAGGTGGCGTACCGCGAGACCATCATGGGCAACGCGGACGTCGAGAATAAGTACATCAAGCAGACCGGCGGTAAGGGTCAGTACGGCCACGTGAAGATAAAGGTGAAGCATATGGAGCCGGTGGACCCAGAAGCGAAGGTCGCCAAGAACACGACGCGCGAGGATCATTTCGAATTCATCAACAACATCAAGGGCGGTGTTATCCCGTCGGAATACTTCAATCCGATCGAGAAGGGCATTCGCGAAGCCATGGGTCGCGGCATCCTCGCCGGCTACCCCATGGTGGATGTTTCGGTGGACCTCTACGACGGTTCCTTCCACGAAGTGGACTCATCCGAAATCGCCTTCAAGATCGCGGCATCCCAGGCCTTTCAGGAGGCGGCACGCCAAGCGAAGCCCGTCATTCTCGAGCCTATTATGAACGTCGAGGTCGTCGTACCCGAGCAGTTCATGGGTGATGTCACCGGCTCGCTTTCCGGAAAGCGCGGCTCCATCGAGGGCATGGAGGATCGCGGCATGAACAAGGCCATCCACGCCAAGGTGCCGCTTTCGGAGATGTTCGGCTATACGACGAGCCTGCGCTCCATGTCGGAAGGCCGCGGTTCCATGACCATGGAATTCGATCACTACGAAGTCGTGCCGCGCAACGTCGCGGACGACATCATCGCGTCTCGTACATAATTCCCGTATAGGTTCGATACGCACGAAGCCGCCTTCTCAAAAGGCGGCTTCGTGCTAGTGTGCCGATATGAACAAAAAGCTCTCGCTCGCTGCAGGCATCCTCGTACTGGCGGTTCTCATCGCAGGAGGCTATTACTGGTATTCGCTCCATGGGTCGCTATCGCCCCGTCTGCCGCACCCGTCTGCCGGAATTGCTACCGATGTGCCGACGGATTGTCATGGAGACACCGATCGAGCATATTGGCGGACCGATATGGTGAATCTCGCCTACTTCGAGAAAGGAGGAAAGATGTACTACTGCGACATCCGTCCCGGCGGAGCACCTATACTCGTAAGCGATGATCCTGCTTCGTTCGAGCTTATATCCGGCGGTTTGCCGAAGGAGAATCCGCTCCATGAAAAAGCTCCGGTATACGCAAAAGATGCTTCGCGCGTATACGGGGATTTCTTCGTCTTATATCAGGCCGACCCGAAGACGTTCCATATCATAGACCCGATCGGCATAGCAGTGGATGCACATCACATTTATTTCGGAACACATATGCTCGATAGCGATCTCTGGTATCCAAACAAGCTCCAGGTGGCGTGGCCTTCGTACTACTACCGCGTGGATGAAACAGGCTCTCCTTCAGTTCTGCACGTATTCGGTTCTATAAATGGAAATGCAGTAGCGATGAATCAATTCACGGGAGAAATCACCCCTATGAAGGGAATTGATGTGGATCTTTCGAGCTTCACCGTGGTGTACGGAGCTCATGAGCCGCATCTGTACGCCAAGGATAAGAATCATGTGTACTGTTGGTACAACACCGAGACGCCAGTCGTGCTTGCGGGAGCTGACCCTCTCACGTTCCGTATCGCCAGTAAAATAGACATTGAACATCTGGCAAATCGAGCAGTAGTTGATGCTCTTGATTTCAACACCGCGTTCTATCAGTGCCACCAAGCATATCCATAAAGGAGCCATTGTAATAGCGCTGCCACCGGTTCAGCTGTCTCCACAGAAGCCTGGATTCGTTGGTCGCAAGGTATTTCGCCGAACCGGTCACAGGAACCAATAGGCAGTGCGGCTTATCAGGGGCATACTTGACATTTATATACATATAGGCTATACTACCTACCGGTATTAGTTCGCCATTCTGGCGCATAAACTTAGAAGATGGAGATGCTCAGTGAAAAGTAAACGGATGAAAGTGGAGGCCTCTGAGAAGTATTGTCTCGAGGACCTCCTGACGACCCTGAACACCAGCCAGCACATCGTCAACGTGGACCGGGCTTTCTGCGTCCTCGTCAGTCTCAACAGCTATCGCCTGGCCGGCGACCGCAAGCAGGTCATCGACCTGCTCGAGGCCGCGCTCCAGCGTCTGGGCAAGCAGGCGACGCCGCGCATGCTGCAGGCGTTCGCCAAGCACACCGGCCGCAAGCCCGTGTACGTGGAAGCCGGGACCAGCGTCGAGAAGGCGTCGGAGTCGATCGAGCTGCCCGAACCGGCTCCGACCAGGACGACCGGAGCCGTCAAGACGCCGCCGATCGCGGAAATCGTGGCCAAGCCCAAGCGCATGTCCCAGAAGAAGGCGCGCAGGCTCGACAACGGATCCACGACGGCCAAGCCCAAGAAGAAGGCGCGTCCGCCCAAGACCGCCGCTTCGCCGGCGGCCGAATCCGGGTCCGGCCTCGAGGCGCTGCCGTTCATGAAGCAGGCCGTGTCCCCATCGGTCGCCGCGGAGTAGAACCTCCGCACTCAACGACTTCGAATCCCCGCCGGGCGACTGGCGAGGATTTTTCTATACAAATTAGGTGCCTGAATTC
>JAQBRL010000022.1 GCA_028286525.1 Parcubacteria group bacterium
GGTGGCATGCACGCCGGCGTATCGGTGGGTCCTGACGGCGCGACGCACCAGATGCTCGAGGATATCGGCCTCATGCGCATGCTGCCGAACATGGTGGTGCTCAATCCAGCCGACGCGGAAGAGGGCAGGAAAGCGGTGGTAGCAGCAAGCCTTACGCAGGATCCTACCTATATTAGGTTCGGCAGGAGCGCGACCCCGGTGTTCACGACCCCGGAGACCCCGTTTCAGATAGGGAAAGCCCTTATGCTCTGGGAATCCGAGAAGCCGAAAGTGACGCTCATCGCCACGGGCGCGCTCGCGTATAACGCACTGGTGGCTGCGCGTGCGCTCGAGAGCGATGGTATCGGCTCTATAGTGCTCAATCTGCACACCATAAAGCCGCTCGATAGCGAGGCGATACTGGCGGCTGCGAAAAAGACAGGCCGCGTGGTGACCATCGAAGAGCATCAGGCTGCTGGCGGCATGGGAAGCGCGGTCGCCGAGATGCTTTCGGAGCGGTATCCAGTACCCGTGACCAGGCTTGGCGTGCAGGACGTATTCGGGCAGTCCGGCGACCCAGACGAGCTCGTCGAGCACTACGGGCTCGCAGCACCCCATATCACAGAAACCGTACGAAACCTCATATGAGAGAGACCCTGCAGTTCCGAAACCTGACCATCAATTCATACATGAGCATACTCATCGTGACCCTCGTAGGAGGAGCCGCGACGCTGTATATCGTGCACGTGGCGAACAACGTGCCGCTTTCGCTCTTTACGACCGCCGAGGCCTACACGATCGATTCGAGTTTGTAGTCGGGAGGCGCATCAGCGAGCAGCTTCTCCAGCGTGTCGCGGGACAACAGGCCGCGCTGCGCGCCTATCTGCTGTACGACCGACATGGAATTGATCGGTCCCCACAGCACCGCCTCTTCGAGTGTCTTTCCGAGCACGAGCGCTGCGGTGATGGTAGAGGCGAACGCGTCGCCGGCGCCCGTGCGTTCGAACGCGGGACGGGTGTCCGGATACATAGGAACCGAGAACATCTGCGTTCCATCGAATCCATACGCGCCGTGGCGATCGTTGGTGATGAGCACCCGCTTCGTGCCGAGGCCATGCATGCGGGTAAGCAGCGAAGGGAACGTCTCTTCCGTCTTGAGCTCAAGGATGCGCGCGGCCTCTTCTTTATTCACCACCACGAGATCGGCGCGGGCGTAGATAGCGGCGAGTGCATCCTTGCCTAGCTGCATCTGGAAGGTGCCAGGCTGGAAGGTGAAGAAGATGTCGGGATGCGCAGCGAGATACGCAGCCATGTCGGCATAATAAACGCTCCCGGCTTCGCCCATGGAAGAAAGATAGATAGCGCGCGGGGGCTCGAGATCTTTCGGGAAGGTATAGTCGTATGGCTCCGGCTTCACCAGAATGGTGCGCTCGCTCTCGTACCACAGCACATAGTGGTGATTGGTAGCCTTCTCCTTCTCGTGCGTGATATAGCGCGTATCGAGGCTCTCATGCGCAAAGGCTTCAAGTATCATCTCTCCATCGTGGTCTTCGCCAATAGTGGCCATGAGCGCGGAAGAGAGGCCCAATCTCGAAGCGGAGACCGCCGCATTCGCGGAATTGCCGACGCCCGCGAGAAGCGTCGCGGACTCGAAGGGGATCTTATCGCCCCAGCGCATCGAGATGGTGCATTGGTCCGTATCGATATCGCAATGCACCGTCGCGTCCTTCAACTTTATGAACTCATCGACGACCGTATCGCCGATAGCGAGAAAATCTATTTGTGACATATCCGCAAGTCTAGCACGGCCTGCATGCTACACTTTTTCCATGACCGATCTTCTCGCTATCGCAAAAACATTAGTAGCTCCCGGCAAGGGCATCCTCGCCGCCGACGAAAGCACGGTGACCGCCAATAAGCGGCTCGCCTTGTATGGGGTCGAAGGCACGGAAGAGAACCGTCGGGTCGGGCGCGACCTATTCTTGAACGCTCCTGGCATCGAGGAATATCTCTCGGGCGTCATCCTCTACAGCGAAACGCTCGCACAAAAGGGAAACGATGGGGTTCTCTTCACCAAATCGCTTGCGGCACGCGGTATCATCCCTGGCATCAAGGTGGACGAGGGCACGGAGCCCTTCCCGGAAAGTCCGGACGAGCTCATCACCAGGGGCGTCCTCGGGCTGTGCGAGCGGCTCTCCGGTTTCCATGAGACGTACCATACGGGCTTCACCAAGTGGCGCGCAGTCGTGCGCATCGAGGGCGATAGGCTTCCCACCGCCCAAGCGCTCGTGGAGAACGCGAAGCGTCTCGCCACCTACGCACGCGACGTGCAGGAAGTAGCGATGGTACCCATCATCGAGCCGGAGATGCTCTACGAAGGGAACCATAGCCGTGTCCGCGCCAAGCAGGTGCTCGAAGCGACGCTCAAGAGCGTCTTCGACGCGCTCGCGGATCATTCCGTCGATCTCTCGGGCGTTATACTCAAGACCGCTATGGTGCTCTCGGGACACGAGAGCGGCCGCATGGACACGCCGGAAGAAGTGGCGAACGATACCATCGAGGTGCTCATGGCGAATGTTCCTGCGAGCGTACCGGGCATCGTCTTCCTTTCGGGCGGCCAGAGCCCCGACCAAGCGACGGAGAATCTCCGCGCCATCGCGAAGGCCGCCAAGGAAAAAGGCGCTCCCTGGCCGCTGACTTTCTCGTACGCGCGAGCGCTCCAGGAAGAGGCGCTCGAAGCGTGGGCAGGCAAGGAAGAGAATATTCCTGCGGCACGTGCAGCGTTCCTTGCGCGCCTGAAGAAGGTTTCCGAGGCGCTTACGGCGTAAGTCCAATCGTCGAGGTCGCTGAAAAAGTTCATAGACAAGGCACGGGCACGGGATGAGCGGAGGCGTATTCTCATACGGTGCAGCGAGAACCGGGGACCCGTAACGCAGGATATGGACTTTTTCAGTGGGCTCGGGCATACTCGCCAAGTAACTCATACCTTTATATATGTTGACCCTCAACGCTACGACCCGTGACAAGACCGGCAAGCACGCCGGCGCCGCTCTTTTGAAAGAGGGGCTTATGCCTGCGGTCGTCTACGGCCCGAAGCAGGAAGCGCTCTCCATCTCGCTTCCCGTTCTCCCGTTCAAGAAGATACTGCGCGATGGCGGCGAGGCCTCCGTCATCACCCTTACCGGACTCGGCAAGGATATGCAGGTTCTTATCCATGATGTTGATCACGACCCGGTGACGAGCGTACCGCGCCACGCGGACCTCTACGCCATCGAGAAGGGCGCTAAGGTGGAAGTCGCCGTACCTCTCGCGTTCATCGGAGAATCGCCAGCCGTGAAGGCAGGCGCGAACCTCGTGAAGGTCATGCATGAACTCGAGATCGAGGCCGATCCCGCGAACCTTCCGCACGAGATAGAAGTCGATATTTCCAAGCTCGCTAGCGAAGGCGACCAGATACACGTGAGCGACATCAAGCTTCCGCACGGCGTTACCCTCAAGGTGGAAGGTGAGGAAGTCGTTGCGCTCATCCAGGCAGTCGCAATCGAAGTCGAGGAAGAGACGGCTGCACCGGATATGGATGCGATCGAAGTTGAAGGCAAAGGCAAGGCAGAGGAAGCTGGAGAAACCGAGGAAGCCGCATAACGGCACCATCTGCTTCATGAAGAGACGCCCGTTCCGCAAGGAACGGGCGTCTCTTCCGTCTGATATACTGATGCACGATATGCGTTCTCGGTTTCCTTTCGGCGCCTTATTCGTAGGCCTCCTTTTTATTACGCTTCTAGCGGCTGCGATAGTGCCGCATGCGATCCAAGCGCAAACGTCGGATGCCGATAGGCGTGCGCAGCTCCAGTCGCAGCTCGATTCGCTCGAAAAAGAGATCGCAGCGAATCAGGCCATCGTGAATACCTTGGCCGCGCAGGGAAAATCCCTCTCCACGGAAGTCGCCACCCTCAATGCCCAGATAAAGAAAGCGCAACTGCAAGTGCAGGCGACCCAGGTCGCCATCAAGCAGCTCGACTCCAACATCACCATCCATCAGAAAACGATAACGACGCTATCCGACAAGATAAGCAACGAGAAAAGCTCGCTCGCCCAGATACTGCGAAAGACCGACGAGCTGGATCATCTTTCCATCGTGGAAGTAGCGTTCTCGACCGAGAATCTCAGCACGCTCTTGGGCGACCTTGATTCTTACACCTTCGTGAAGCAGGCGCTCGGCACCTCCTATACCGCCATCACCGGCACCAAGCTCCAGACGGAAGCGGAGAAGACCGCGCTCGAAGCCCAGCTGAACCAGCAGCAGCAGGTCGCGCAGCTGCAGCTGGCGGCGAAGCAGAAAGTAGTCGACCAGCAGACCGCCAAGCAGCAGCTCCTGACCCAGACCAAGGGGCAGGAAAGCCAGTACCAGCAGATAGTCGCCGCGAAGCAGAAAACGGCGGCGCAGATACGGCTGGAGCTCTTCGGGCTCGCGGGTGGCGGGGGCAAGATCCCGCTCCCGACCGCTATCGCGTACGCGAAGACGGCGTCCGGCCTCACGGGCGTCCGCGCTGCGTTCATCCTCGGCATCCTCTCGCAGGAGTCCGACCTGGGTTCGAATGTCGGTCAGTGCCTCGTGACGAACCTGACTACCGGCGATGGTAAAGGAAAGAATACGGGCACGCCGTTTTCAGGCGTAATGAAAGCGCCCCGCGATACAGTACCGTTCCAGACGCTCATGGCCGCGCTTGGCCGCGACTGGCAGACGACTGCGGTCTCTTGCCCGCAGGCGGGTGGGTACGGCGGCGCCATGGGTCCGACGCAATTCCTTCCTTCCACGTGGGCATCGAGCATCGACTCGCAGTTGAAGCGAGCGCTCGGTATCAGCGCCACCGACCCATGGAACCCGCTCCACGCCATCGTGGCGACCGGTATCTATATCGCGGCCGTCGGAGGCGCAGGCGGGAATGCCAGCGCCGAGCACACCGCAGCGGCGAAGTATTATGCGGGCGGCGCCTGGGCAAGCGCAGGGCAGGTGTATGCCAATAGCGTGATGGATAAGGCAAGTCAGTTCCAGTCGGACATCGACACTCTGGGTGGCTAATGGGTCGCCCAATCGGCGCGGTTTGCCCAAAAGTGAGCATTTTGCTATAGTCCCTAAGCAATGAAAAAGGACATCCATCCAGCCGATTACCGGACCGTACTCTTCGAGGATATCTCCTCGGGGGAGCAGTTCCTTATCGGCTCCACTATTCGCACGACCGAGAAAGGCACCGTGAAGGGTGTCGAATACGACAAGATGGTCGTGGAGATCTCGAGCGCATCCCACCCGTTCTATACGGGCGAGGATCGTACTCTCGATAAGACGGGTCGGGTGGAACGCTTCAAGCAGCGCGCCGCTAAGGCGAAGAAGTAGAGAGCTCCACGACTCCTACGGTTTTTTGGCACAGAATATTTTCCCGCTGGAAAATTTCTTCCTGCTCGGCTCGTCAGCCTGCGCAGAGTCCAAAAAACCGTAGGAGTCGTTTCGCGTGAAGGGGGAGAAAAGAGGATACAATACTGACTATGGAATACTCGCCAGACCTGAAGAACAACCACGCGACCCGCTATCTGGCGGAGGAATACGAGCGTCTCGAAGAAGAGCGCGTCTCCTCCCGTGAAGCGGCCGGAGACGACGCCGTGCTGCTCGAGATGGCGGAAGAGGACGATGTACGCATCAGCGCACGCCAACAGGAACTCCTCGCGGATATCGAGCGCGTTCTCAATCGCGAGAAAGAAGAGGAGAGCAAGCCGAAAGCACTTGTGCTGGAATTCCGGGCGGGCGCGGGAGGCGACGAGGCATCCCTATTCGCGAGCGAGCTGCGGGACATGTACATGAAATACGCCGAAGGAAAGCGCTGGCGCCTGCGGCGCATCGACGATATGACCATCGAGATAGATAGTCCCGCAGCGTATGATGCGCTGCGCTACGAAACGGGCGTCCATCGCGTACAGCGCGTCCCGACGACGGAGAAGTCCGGACGTATCCATACGTCGACCGCATCCGTCGCAGCGCTTCCGATACGGGTAAAGCCCAAGGTTGAAATAAATCCCGGCGATATAGAAATGGAATTTACGAGAAGCGGGGGAGCAGGCGGGCAGAACGTGAACAAGGTGGAGACCGCGGTGCGTCTCGTGCATACCCCGACCGGCATCGACGTGCGCTCCTCGAGCGAGCGCAGCCAGCTCGCCAACCGCCTCAAGGCGATGGAGATACTCGCCGCGAAGCTCGAAGCCCTCGCTATTGAGGAAGAAGCCAAGACCCATGCCGATTTGCGCAGCGGCCAGATAGGCACCGCCGACCGTTCCGAGAAGATACGCACGTACAATTTCCTACAGGACCGCGTCACGGACCATCGCCTTAAGGAATCCTGGCACAATCTCCCGAAGATACTGCTCGGGAATATCGACCCTATCGTCGAAGCGCTCCAGATGGCCGCTGCAGGCGGGGGAGTCGGTGCTGCCGAAGACGACGAATAACGGCTTTTCCAGAGAAACTCATTGTTAACAAATCCCCCTGGTGTCGAGCGTGTGGGGTACTATGTACCTAATGGACCCCATACAGCCCGCACCGCCCGACCAGAGCGTAGTCAGTCTGCCTTCGTATCAGCTTCCCGGAACTCCTAAAGCACGCCCGCACCGGACCGGTCTCATCATCGTGACCGTGATAGTTGTGCTACTTCTCCTTGCTACGGGACTCTATTTTTTCACACCGTATGGAAAGGAATTGCAGGCGCGGCTTATGCCAGCTTCGATTCCTCCCGAGCTCCAGAGCGCATCGTTCCTTTCTGATGTCGGTCCTGCTAATACCATGATGTACCGCTTCCCGAAAACGGGGAAGACACGTGAAGATGCTGGAGCAGTCGTCATATCGGCGACGCAGAGCACCAAGGGTTCCGCGCGCATCACACGCGCCGCTGACGGCACATTCACCGTGAGTCTCGATGGTAAAGCAGTTCAGCAGGACAAGACGCCACGCGTTGGCATCGATCGTGCACCGGATGGCGCTAGTATTGTCTTTGCTGTTGCCAGCAGTACCAGCCAGACGTTCACATCTCCTGCGGACGTACCAACCCTACCGCTCATTCGAAAGAATTGGAGCATAGTGATGTATGTACCCTCTACACACACCACCATCAGGCTTGGTACGGGCGCATCGCCCTTCTTTATCGATCAGACGCATGTCGCCTGGCTAGCGCCCGTCGGGCTCGCCGTCATTGACCTGACCACAAAAAAGTCGACCGTCCTCGTCCCGGATATGAATGGACGGATCTCGTCGGAGACGCTGGTCTCTCCCGATCATTCCATCGTCGCGTGGTATGCAGGCGTAGATGCGAAAACGCTCGTTCCGTACAAGGTGACCGCCACGAGTGCGTACGCCCTTGCCACGACGACGCTGACGACGTCGCACTCCATCATCCTCGGAAATGACTCATTCTATGAAATCGGCGCCTCAAGCGGAGCCACCCAGATACTGAAGCAGCCGTTCGGAGCCAGTGCATCAGTAGTGGGCTCTATTCCTCTCGCGCTGAAAATATCGCGTATCCTGTTCGGCAGTCTCTAATCCTATACTTATGCCTCGTATCTCCCATCGATTGATCACAAACGGAATATTTCTTGTCGCCGCACTTGCTCTTGCTGGCGCGGCTCTGTATTCAGCGCACATACACATCGCACGTGCCGATGCCGCCCATTCCGATTGGGTGCAGGTCTGGCCTGCGCCGGGGACTCCGGACGGGTCTGAGAACCTGATCGATATGGGGTGGTCATGCAGTAACACGAGCAACTGTAATTGGGGAGCATGTAACACGTCCAACCCGGGTTTTTCAGGTGGTGCCACCCAGTGCGATGCCTTGACGTGTTCTGGCCAAGGCCAAGGGGGAGCGTTCTACGCATATCAGCATTCATTTCAATGTAACTACACGCCAGCGACAGCCGCTACCTGCACGCCCGACGCTACCTGCGGGGGAACACGCGCGAACACGTGTACGACCGATACATGCCCGGCATTAAATGCTGACTGTACGTATACTGCGGTGCAGGGACAGAAGGACTGCACCCCTCCTTCAGCATCTCTCGACGCGAGCCCTTCGAGCATTACTCCAGGAGGTTCAAGCACTCTTAGCTTTAGCTGCAGCCCCGCATCTCCCGCCAACATAACTCCGGGCGTATATAGCAACGGGTCGCCCGTGGGCTCGGGAAGCGTAGGGGTGTCGCCAGGCGTGACCACCACCTATACCCTTAATTGCTTTGAGTTTAACTCCGTCGTCTCATCATCGGCTACGGTTACGGTCACCGCTCCGATGTGTACTCCTGACGATGGCTCTGCCTGCGCTGCTAACAAGTGCACTAACGATTCGAGCTGTATAGGGAGGAATGCGGACTGCAGCACGTATCCAGTCTGGGGTACCAAAACCACGGGAATCTGTGCAGCCCCCGCTGACCTCACCGCAGGTCAACTCTCTCCGACGACCGCTACCGCAGGAACCGCACAGACCTTCACGCTTCCGGTTACCAATACGGGAGGCACCTCCGCAGCGCCCTTCACTTCGCTTTTGCAGAAGGCTACGCAGTCTAATGGCTCGGATGCTGTGGACATCAAAACCGCATCCACCGGCTCGCTCACTTTTGAGCACGTCCGAAACTTCCTCATTGCTATCGCTCACGCGGCCGCCGGCGGTCCTATCGGTCCGGGGGCGCCAGGTTCCGCAACCTTTACCTATACGTTTCCGCTCGCGGACGGTGGAAAGACCCTCTACCTACGCGGCTGCGCTGACAAGAGCTCGGCAGGAGACGCGAACGGAACCGTTCCGGAAAGCAGGGAGGACAATAACTGCGGATCTCCCTGGACGGGAATCACCGTGAATCCTGCACCTGTTCCTGCCGTCTCATGCAATGTGAGCAAGACAAATCCCTTGGTAAACGAAACCGTCACTTACACCGCCACTCCCACGAACGGTGCTTCCGGTCCCTATGCGTGGACCGCATCCGATGGCGGCTCATTCGGCTCCGCGGCGACCGCCAATCGCAGCTTCGCTGCTCCGGGTACCTACGCCATGCAGGTGAATGCAACGGGTGCAGGCTCTCCTGGCTTCTGTCCGAACATCACCGTGACCGGCAGCGGCACCGGCTCGGGCGGCAGCTGCCAGAACACGGTTCCCGTCTCGGTCACGGCAACGCCGAGCCGTATCCAGAGCGGAGTAGCTACCGATGTCACCTTCAACATCCCAAATACGTTCGATGTTCCGGGCAACTGTACGCTCTCGGGTCCTGGTATCGCGCCGCATACGTTCACGCAAGCGCCTCCAGCTTCATGTACCGTTCCTGCGGGCGGCTTCACCGCGAGCGGCCTTAATATCACTGCCCAGTCCACCTATACGCTGACCTGCGGTGCCCAGAAAGCTACGGTCATCGTGAATATCGTGCCGAAATTCCAGGAGTTCTAGTCATGTGCACATTCTCCCCATATCCTGACTGGCGGCGCATTGCGTGCTCTATACTAGTAGCATGAACCCGCAAGAGAACTCTTCGATACCATCTCCCATGCCAGCGCAGCCGACTCCTCCAAACCAAAATCGCGCGGTACGCAGAGCGCTCATCATTCTTGCGGCAGTCGTTCTGCTGGCTGCGCTTGGATACGCACTTGTGATGTATACGCCGGTAGGTGCACCGGTGACCGAAGCGTGGAGCATTATGACGCTTCCGAAAGAGCTGAAGAACGCGACCTTCATCGCTGACGGTGACGGAACCACGGCAATCTACCACATACACGGCTTTTCGTTCGTTGCAGAACGGGTGGCCGGTAGTCTCGTCTCTGTGGAGCAAGAGCCTGGCGGTATCGCACAGGTGATACATACTGCCACCAGCTACAACCTCATGGTCAATGGTAAACAAGTCTATGCCACCACGTCGCCCGTACTGGGCGTGAGTATATCGCCCGATGGCTCAAAGGCAGTCATCGCAGTGCAATTCCAAGGAAAAGAAATCGGACCCTATGGAACGGCACCCGGCATACATCCTCATCTCTGGACGATCGTTCTCCTGCATCTCGATGGTAACGGAGCGCCGCTTGCTCTCGGGAATGGAGTCGATCCATTGTATATGGACGCGACACACATCATGCGTATTGCGCCGGTCGGCCTCGTCTCGGCAGATATGACCACAGGTGCGGCGACTATCGCCGCGCGGCATACCGTTACCGCTACGATAGCGGCAGCGCTTATTTCTCCTGACCGTACCTACATGGCCTGGTTGGATGCGGACACCCATTCCTTTATGGTGTATCGCGTGGGTCCGGGTACCGCCGACAAGATCGCGGAGATAAAGGATATCAATCCGAGAACCTCCTATGCGCTCGGGAATAATGCTCTGTACGTTATGCGTAGTACGGGAATGGAGAAGCCAACGCAGATACGGAAAATCAATTTCAGTGGAGGAGCACCGTCGACCGTCGCGAGCGTGCCAGGGAATTTGCACATCTCCCGAATGCTTATCGGTTCATTATGATGAACATACTTACGCTCATATGAATCATCTCAAAAAACTCAAATACCTCCTCATACCTACTCTCCTCATTCTCTTTGCACTGGTAGTGGCAGTAAGTCATTATACTTTCCCCGTGCAGGCGGGTGGCCTGTATAACCTCACGCTCGACGCGGTATATATGTCGGACCAGTGGCCACCGCCCCCATTCTCATGGGGCGACTGCCAATTCCTCCAGTGCAATGGCCCGGCCGATGTGGGGAAGACGTGCGAAACCCACGAGCGCTCGAATTTCTACTATTGTTATAACGGCGACACGGGTAATTGCGGCAATCAAGCGGACTCCACATATTCCTGCAAAGGGCCTCCCTCCTGTGTGCCGGACAATTCTTGTGCGACCAATACCTGTAACACCACGAGCTGTGGTGACGGGTGCGGCGGGCAGGTAATTGGAACGAAAGTGTGCGGCCCGGTGTGCTCGCCCCTTATGGGCCAGGCCTGCAACCCCCTGAATTCCTGCAGCATGGGTAATCCTGGTGGCCCGGGTACCCGCTTGTGCGATGGGTCCTGCTCGGTATCCGCGCCGCCCGACTCCTCCTGTCCTGCTACCTGCACCCCTTCCTATTGCGACTCTGCAGCGAACATTTGCAGTGGGGACACCTGCACGGTAACCGCAAGTGACTGCAGTACTGCCGTAGTCTCCGGAACGAAAGACTGCGCTGCACCTCCTGGGGCCACGGCAACACTCAGCGCGACGCCTACCAGCATACCGCTCGGAAGTTCCGCCACGCTTACGTGGAATTCCACGAATGCGCCTTCATGCACCGGCTCGGGCTTCGTCACGGGAGGCGCCCCGAATGGTTCTATAAGCGTCTCGCCAGCCGTTACTACCACGTACCATGTCACGTGCGGGGGCGCGACATCCCTACCAGTCACCGTCACGGTTACCGCAGGAGCCTGTACCGCCGGACCCGTTTCGCTTACGGTGACTCCCGATCGAGTACAGACCGGAGTACCGACGAGCGTCACGTTCACCTCGAGCGCGCCGAGCGCGCTCGGCAATTGCACGCTCTCGGGCCCGGGTATGAGCACCCAGACCTACACACCATCGTCGTGTTCCGTCCCTCCTACTGCCTACAAGCCCATGCTTACGCTTACCGATCAGTCGACCTATACGCTTGCATGCCCCGGCGGTCGCACCAGTCAGGTGATCGTGAACATAGTGCCGAAATACAAGGAGTTCTAGCGAACCCCGTGGAATCCTCCCCATACTGCGTTATGGGTCCCATCGCCTCACTTCGTCGTATCTTCGAATACGCCTCGCTCGGCGATTTCCCGTGCCTTATCTGAATGATTCCACGGGGTTCTGGGCTACAGTGGCCGGATTGAAGGAAAAACAGGCCTGTGATAGGCTAGGGGAACTATGGATACGAATACGACTACGGGCCCCGGAGTGGCTCGCCTCTTTGAGGCGGGTGCCCACTTCGCGCAAGTAAAGAGCCGCAGGCACCCCTCTATGCGCACCTTCGTGCTCGGAGCCAAGGGTGCGGTCGAGATCTTCGACTTGGTGAAGACCGATGCCCAGCTCGCGCAGGCGAAGGCGGTCATGGCGGCGCTCGCCCGCGATGGCAAGACCGTCCTTATTGTGGGAGGCAAGCGGGAGGCTTCGGACGCGGTACGCGCCATGGGCACGCGCCTCGCGCAGCCCTTCGTGGCGGGCCGCTGGCTCGGCGGTACCATCACGAACTTCGTGGAGATAAAGAAGCGTATCGACCGCCTCGCGGACCTTTCGGAGAAGCGCGAGAGCGGGGAACTGGGCAAGATCTACACGAAGCTCGAGCGCATTCGCATCGACCGTGAAATAGATCGCCTGCAGGAGCGCCTCGAAGGCGTGAAGACGCTTGCGAAGCGTCCTGACGCGCTCATCATCGTGGATACGAAGCATGAATCGCACGCGACCAAGGAGGCGAAGCAGGCAGGCATTCCGGTCATCGCCGTGATGAGCTCGGACTGCGATCTCAAGGATGCGACATATCCTATCGTTACGAACGATGCATCGCGCACCGCCATCTCGCTCATTCTCTCGGAACTCGCTTCGGCATTCGAGCAGGGAGTGAAAGCGTAAGCGTTCACCCCCGTTCCCCTTTATACTTTCTATTTTAGACCTTTCCCTATGGACATATCGATCGATACCGTTAAAGAACTGCGAGAAAAAACAGGGCTTTCCATCATGCAGTGCAAGAAAGCGCTCGAGGAAGCCGGTGGCGACGTGGAGAAGGCGGAGGTCATTTTGCGTAAGAGAAGCAGCGAAGCGGCGGATAAGAAATCCGATCGCGAGATAGGGGCTGGAGCCGTGGGTATGTATCTGCACGATAAGGCGATCGGGGCTATGGTGCTCCTTTCCTCCGAGACCGATTTCGTATCGAAGAATCCCGACTTCGAAGCGCTCGCGCGCGAGCTCGCCATGCAGGTCGCAGCGACCAATCCGCAGTACCTCACGAGCGAAGAAATAGCGCCTGAAGCGCGTACCGCGGCGGAAGCCGTCTTCAAGGAAGAAGTGAAGGATAAACCGGTCGAGATGCAGGAGAAGATACTTGCCGGAAAGATGGAGAGCTATTTCCGCGATTCAGTGCTGCTCAATCAGTCGTACATCAAGGATGAGAGCAAGACCATCAAGCAGTTGATCGATGAGGCATCCCAGAAGTTCGGGGAGCGGGTAGAAATATCCCAGTTCGCACGCTTCTCCGCCCGCGGGTAGCGCGCGAGCTCATCTATGAGCTACCTTGTCGCCGTCCTCGCCTCGCTCCTCCTCCTGGTCGGTTTCGTCATGTGGTCATGGCTCGAGACCCGTACCGGGTTCCGGCTATTCCCGCGCTCTCGGCGCCGCTTCGATAGCAAAGTCGCCCGTACCGCCTTCGTCATCCGTCACATCGACTGGGCCGCCTTCTTCCAGCATCTGGCGCGTTCGAGCGCCGAACGCATCGCGCATGACCTCGTGCACACGACGCTCATCGTGGTGCGCGCTATGGAACGCATGCTGACGCGCACCATACGGACGCTGCGCGAGCGCGTGGCGCAAAGCGCCGAGGATGGTCCGCCCGTGGAAGGCTCGCAGCTGATCGCGACCATCGTCCGGTTCCGTAAGAGCTTCAAACGCGACCAGAAATAAAGAAACCGCCTCCAGGCGGTTTCTTTATTTTGGAGCCGCCTCCCAGGCTCGAACTGGGGACCTTCACTTTACAAAAGTGTTGCTCTACCAACTGAGCTAAGGCGGCATGTATTTCCTGAATCCAAAACACTGTTGCTCTACTCCCAAACGAGCCGAGTCCATATGAGTATCGGAGATACTCATATGCGAGGCAAGTGCAGGGAGCAAGCTGGCTGTTCCTACGGCTCAGCGTACCAACTGAGCTAAGGCGGCGTATGCGCACATTATACTATTTCGTTGTCCTTGTCGTCGTGGCCTTGCTTGCGGTCGAGGAGGCGGTCGAGGTCGCGAAGAGGGCTTTCGGGAAGCGGGTCTCGAAGTCTTCAAGCGTCGTAAAGCCATAGGAACGCTTTCCGTTTATCACGAAGGCAGGGAATTTCTGCTGCACCTTCTCCACGGCGATAAGCGTCTTGAGCGCCCCGAGGTCCAGATCGTAATCGAAGGAATACACCCGCAAGCTCGGATAGGTCTGATGGAGGTACGAAAGGGAATAGCTCGCACGCTCGCAATTCTCGCAGGTGCCGGGCACGTTCGAATAGAAATACAGCGCGACGGTCGGGGTGAGATGGCAGGTCTTCGTGAGCTGCTGCGTGAGGAGGTAATCGCGTATCTGGAGCAGGGTGTACTGCTTCTTCAGGTCTATCACCTGAGCGTTCTTACTGCCCAGCCTGCTCTCCGCTCCCGCGAGCCTATCACCGAGAGCCGAAACCTCTTGGGAGAGCTCGGTGCCTGCCGTGAGGTCCTCGCAGGGGGCGTTCTCAAGCAGGGAGAACTGCGTCTCGAGCGAGAGCGTATCGGTGGCGAGCTGGGTCTGTATGGCGGTCAGTTCCGCGAGCCGCTGGCGGTCGAGGTAGTTAATGGCGTATATGACCGTTCCGATGATGGCGACCGTGATGGCGAAGGCAAGGAGGGCGTTACGGAGCGGGAGGGGCATAAAATTGATACTAGCAGACTACCTCCAAGCCCGCTTGGTGCCGGTAGCCACGTCGGTTAATGCCCGTACCAGCCAGAACGGCGCGATGAGTCCGTACAGCAGCGCGTACCCGATAATGCTCATCGTAAGGTCGGTCTTGGTATTCGATACCCGTTGGCCCATGAGAATGAACGAGGTAGAGATGATCATCACCACGATGGAAAGGAAGGTAATGAAGCTCACGGGTGCATAGAGCCACTCAAGCGAGAAGCGAGGCATGAGGATGTAGGTAAGGGGTACTCCGGAGGTCACCAGGATCGTGTGGATGAGGTCCCCGCCGAGCAGCGCGAGCGCGAGGATGAAAAGACCGACGCCGCCGATAACCGCGACGAACCCGAGCGGGAGCACGAGAAGCCCCAGCACCCCGTACGAAGGATTGGCCACCAGGTCGCGGTAGTCGCCCATCACGTTGCGCAGGAATCCGGTGGTCCAGCGCGTGCGCTGCTTGATGAGCTTGGTCACGTGACGGGGCACTTTCGTATAGACGCGCGCGCGCGGCGCGTTCTCTATCTCGTAGCCTGCCCGCTGCATGCGCAGCGCCATCTCCATGTCCTCCGCCTGGTGCGCGTGACGGAAGCCGCCCACTTTCTCGATAACGGAACGGCGGTACAGCGAGAAAGGCCCTGGCGTCACGTAAATGCCGTTCACCGCCGAAAGCGCATGGCGCAGCGCGATACCGAAGATGTACTCGGCATTCTGCATTCGTTCAAGGAGATTCTTCGGCTCGAAGACCGACATGGCAGGAGTGCTCGCGGCCACCTGGGGATCCTCGAACGCCGCCATCATCTCGCGGAGCGCATCCGGAGCGACGAATGAGTCGGCGTCGAGGCAGCCGACGAATTCGCAATCGGAAGCGATTTCGATGCCTGCATTGATGGCGGTGTGCTTACCGCCGTTCTCTTTATGGATGACCGTTATCTGCGGGTTCGAGCGATAGGACTCCATCACCGTCTTCGTATTATCGGTCGAGCCGTCGTTCACGAGAATGAGGCGCAATTGGCTTTTCGGATATTCAAGATTGAGAAGGGATTCGACGGTACCGCCGATGGTGCTCTCTTCGTTCCAGCAGGGAACGATGATGGCGACCTTCGGCGCCTTGTCGGTGGCCGGCCGCAGGCGCCGCGCCCGAGCAGGGGCCGAGAGGAACGTAAGCAGCATGAAGACCTCGAAATAGAGGCCGAGGAATATAAATGGATATGCTAGGACTTCCAGATGCATAGTGAGTGGACCCGCTAAAATCCGCAGCTGCTTTGTTGCGGACACCTGTCCAGCTCATCCGTCGTACTATGAGTACGCCTCCTTCGCTGGCCTGTCCGCGCCTTGCATCTACTGATTTTCGCAGTGTCCTGTGGCATTCAGCATAGCAAAATAAGCCTATATTTTCTAGTTTTTGGCGTGTATACTCGTTCGTATATGCCTCCCGGCCGCTTGCATCCCATCAGCGTCGCTATCCGCGAGTTCGCGGAGATATTCGGCCGCATGGGCTTCAATATCGAGTACGGTCCTGAGCTCGAAGACGAGTGGCACAATTTCACCGCCTTGAATGTCCCGGCCGATCATCCGGCGCGCGATATGCAGGACACGTTCTGGACCAAAGAAGCCACGCCGCGCACCCCCCGTACGCACACGACTTCCGTCACCATCCGCCTCTTGGAAAAGATGGCTGCCGAAGGTCTCACCACGTATCGCGCTATCGCGCCGGCGAAAGTATTCCGGAATGAAGCGACCGACACGACGCATGAGGCGCAGTTCTATCAGCTCGACGGGTTCGCCGCAGGTCCCGATATCACTCTGGCGCATTTGAAGGGGACGCTGGAGCGTCTCTATCGCGAATACTTCGGACCGGACGCACAGATACGTTTTCGCCCGAGCTACTTCCCATTCACCGAGCCATCGGTAGAAGTCGATATGTGGTGGCAGGCACCGGGGAAAGAAGGACGCTGGCTCGAGATGTGCGGCGCGGGCATGCTGCATCCGAATGTGATAGCCAACGCCGGCCTCGATCCCGAGAAGATACAAGGCTTCGCGTTCGGCGGCGGACTCGAACGGCTCGTGATGGTGAAATACGGCATCCCGGACGTACGTCTTTTCCATGGCGGCGACATCCGCTTCACCGAAGCATTCTCGCGTACGTAGCCATGAAAGTCTCACCTGCCTGGCTCCAGAAATTCTTTGCCGCTCCGCTCCCGAACGCGGAGGCTATAGCTGACGCGCTCACTTTCCATGCCGCCGAGGTCGAGGAGATAACGCCGACCTATATCGATGTGAAGGTACTACCTGACCGGGCCGCCTACATGCTCTCGCATCGCGGGGTCGCGCTCGAGCTTTCCGCAGCGCTCGGAACCCCTATGAGCACCGACCCGCTGCGTGAGCCCATAGGCGAATTTCCGAGCACGGACGCGCTCGCTATTTCGATAGAGGACCCGGAGAAATGCCGTCGCTACATGGCTGCCTTGGTGAAAGGAGTGAAGGTCGGACCTTCTCCCGCGTGGCTCAAGGAAGCGCTTGAATCGGTAGGGCAGCGCTCCATCAATAATGTGGTCGACGCGACGAATTACGTGATGCTCAATATCGGGCAGCCGCTCCACGCATTCGATGCGAAGAGCTTTACGGCGGAGAGCGGGACGTACACGGTGGGCGTGCGCGGAGCGCGAGCGGGAGAAACGTTCGTCACGCTTACCGGAGAAGCGTACGAACTTCCGGAAGGGGCGCTGCTGGTGACCGACGCGCATACGGATATCCCGCTGGATATCGGTGGGATAAAGGGCGGGAAGGCGGCAGGCATCACCGAGGCGACCGTTGATATCATTCTCGAGGCAGCGAATTTCGACGCGACGACCATCCGCCGTACGGCGCAAACCCTCAAGCTCTTCACCGACGCGTCGAGCCGCTTTCAGAATCGTCCATCGCCCGCGCTCGTACCCTACGGGATACGGGATGCGCTCGCGCTCATACTCGAACTTGCTGGCGGTGAACTCATAGGGGTGAGGGATGAATACCCAGCCCCCGTAGAGGTCCAACCGGTCACCACCTCGCTTGCAAAGCTCAACGGCAGGCTCGGGTCTTCCTTCACGCTTGTCGAAGTGCGCAGCGTGTTCGACCGGCTCGGGTTCACCTATAGCGAGGCGGAGGATGCCTTTACGGTGCTGCCGCCGTTCGAGCGCAGGGACATCGTCATCACGGACGATCTCGCCGAAGAAGTGGCGCGTATCCTTGGGTATGACCGCATTCCTTCCAGCGATCTGCCGGGGGTACCTTCGCTTCCTGAACAGACGAAATTCCGCGGCATCGAGCGCATCCGTGATTTCCTCGTCGAACGCGGCTTCATCGAGGTGAGCACCCCGTCCTTCGATGCGAGCGGCGAGATAGAGCTTGCCAATCCGCTTCAGCAGGATCGCCCCTGGTTGCGTGCATCGCTCCTTCCGACCCTCAAGGAGGCGCTCGCGCGAGCGGTACCCCAGGCACCGCGAACCCTGGGTACCGCACCGCTCGTGAAAGTATTCGAAGTAGGGACCGCGTTCACTGCGGACGGGGAGTACACCCTCGTGGCGCTCGCTGTTCATGCGCTTGCCGGTACGGGAGCGCAGGAGGCGCTTAAGGAAAATGTCGCCACCATCGAGCAGGAGCTGCTCCAGAATCCGGGAAAGGCACGCTTCGCGCTGGACGCGAACGCGGTAGAGATACTGCTCACGGACGAGGATCTTGTACGGCTCGGAGAAGGGTATGAGCTGGCACCGGTTGCTCACGGCGCATTCGAAGCATTTTCAATATATCCTTTCGCGCTCCGCGATATCGCGGTATGGACTCCTGCGGGAACGTCGCAGGAAGCGATCGAATCCATCATTCGCACGCATGCCGGTACGCTTCTGGTTCGCGTAGATCTGTTCGATACGTTCGAGAAAGAGGGTCGGATCTCCTACGCCTTCCGGCTCGTGTTCGAGTCGCCCGATAAGACGCTTTCCGATACCGAGCTTACTCCGGTGATGGAGAAGATAACGCAAGCGTTGAACGCCACCGCCGGCTTCCAGGTCCGTTAGCATGGCGACCCACCTTTATTTCGTGCGCCACGGGGAAAGCAACTCGAACGAGGACGGCACGTTCCGCGGCAAAGCTGCCGCACTCACCGAGAAAGGGAAGAAGGAGGCGGAGATGGTCGCCCAGCGTCTCGCACGCATTGGCGTCGACGCCCTTATCGCCAGCTCGTACGAACGTACGCTCCAGACGGCGGCTCCGGCGAGCGCCGCACTCGGTCTTCCCATCGTACAGAGCGACCTCTTGGTCGAGTGGCGCCGTCCCAGCGCTCATATCGGTTCCTCGCGAAAAGACCCGCAGGTAGATAAGGAATCCAAGAAGATACTGGACGAGTTCGGGTTCACCGACTACCACCATTCGGATGAGGAGACTTTCGAGCAGATGCGCGAGCGAGCGCTCGCGGCGCTCGCGTATCTGGAGAATTATCCCCTCGAGCGCGTGGCGGTCGTTACGCATGGGATATTCCTGCGCATGCTGCTCTGCGTCATCGTGTCAGGCCCTGCCTGCAACGGAGAGGACTTCAATCGTGCGTGGCGATTTTTCGTAAGCAATACGGGCGTGAGCTATATCCGGAAGCTTCCGGAAGACAGCTGGCAGAGCGGCTGGGAGATCATGAGCTGGAACGATTCATCCCACCTTGGATAGGCATGGACTATCTCACGATCGATCATCTGGTGGTCCTAGGCGTTCACGGCCAGTATGACCATGAGCGGACGCGCGAGCAGTCCTTCCATGTCTCGCTGCGGGTTGGGACGCATCTGAAGCGCGCCGGCCAGTCCGATACGCTTGCCGACACCATCGATTACGACCTGCTCAAGCGCATCGTCGAAGAGACATTCGCTCACGAAACCCGCTATCTGGTCGAATCGCTCGCCGAAACCATCGCAGCGCGCATCCTGCGGGAGACCCCTGCGCTCGAAGCCACGGTCGCGATCAAGAAGCCGGAAGCCTGGGACAACGGCATTCCGGGCGTCGCTATCACTCGTCGCGCATAACGTCTTTACTTCTCTAATCCTAAAAGTTACTCTTCGTCAGAACCAACGCGAATCTATGCACAAGCAGCTCTATTTCGTTCGTCACGGTGAAACTGATTCGAATGCGGATGGCGTATTTCGCAGGGGTAACGAGGCGACTCTCAGTGCAAAGGGCAGAGAAGAAGCCATGCTGGTAGCAGAACGCCTCAAACGCATAGGCATCGATACTCTTGTGGTGAGTTCATACAAGCGAGCCCTCGAAACGGCTTCTCTGGTAGAAACGAAACTCGGGATACAGAGCATAGAGAGCGGCTTTTTCGATGAAGCGCGCCGTCCGAGCATCCAGATAGGGAATTCCATACATGACCCAGAAATGAAAGCCATCAATCGCGCGCTCTATGAGAACTATCCAACGCCAGGATGGCGTCACTCAGATGAAGAGAATTTCGATGATCTGAAAGAGAGAGCGATACAGGGTCTCATGTATCTACAGAACCTTCCAGGCGAACGAATATGCATTATTACGCACGGCATTTTTCTGAGATTCCTTCTCTGTGCGCTTGTCGGAAGAGACTTCAATGGAAGGGACGTGCAGCGGGCACTGCGGATGCATATCGGCAATACCGGTATTACGTATGCCCGGGATACCGAGTTAGGGTGGGAGATAATGAGTTGGAACGACGTTGCTCATCTTGGATAGTATGGAACGCAAAACGATCATCTTTTTTGGTCAACCGGGCGCGGGTAAAAGCACCCAAATAGAGATCCTCAAGAAGGAGTTCGAGCGACATCCTGCGAGGCGGGTCTTTTCGTTCGCGTGGTCGCAGGCACGGGATGAATTCATGCACGGATATTCGGCGGCCCATAAACGCCTTCAGGAGTATCACGCTCGCGGACAGCTTCAACCGAAGTTTTTCAGCATTGCTGTGTGGGGATCGGTGTTTCTGCGTGAGCTTCAGGGAGACGAGCATCTTGTCATTGATGGAATCCCTCGACAGGCATTCGAGGCAGAGGCATTAGAATCTTTCTTCGAATTCATGGAGCGCACGGACATCCTTATATGTAATCTTGTGTTGCCTCAAGAGATCGCACGTACTCGGCTTCTTGCACGAGCGCGCACTGAAGGGCGCGTGGATGATACCGAAGAGAGCATAGACCGACGCCTCGCGTGGTACGAAACTGATACCGAACTAACGCTTACGGCGCTGCGTGCCAATGCGCGCTATCGCGTTATCGATATCGATGCCACCAAGTCGATAGATGAGATCGGTCGGGCTATACAGAATCTAGTGCGCTAGCAGCGCTTCTACCTCGGTTAGATCGGTGAGAGAGATGAGTGCATCAAAGCCTTCACCCAAAATGGGCGGTTCATTCAGAAGTGAAGCGTGCATAGACTTCATGACTGTGTCCGGCACTATACGATCACGTGCTGCATTGCGCTTCTGTGCTTCATCAAGAGGAATCTCGGCAACCACTCCTATAAGCTGCATCGCGCCGTTCTCCCTCAAGAAAGAGAGCATTTCCTGTCGCTTCCAGCGTTCAATGAATGTGCCATCCAGCACGACGCCCCGCCCCGCCCCGAGCGCTACCGCAGTGCGATGGTTCGCTTCTTCCCATATCACTTTGTTTTTCGATTGATCAGTTGCGTCACCCAAAAGTTCCTCTCGAATATCATCGCGATTGACGTACTCCAATCCGTACCGCTCGGCAAGCGGTTTCAGCACGGTAGTTTTCCCAGAACCAGGGATGCCTATTGCGAGCAATGCAATTGCCATAGCACAACTATATCGTTAATTGACCTTGCTGCGTAGTTTGGTATATTGCGGCGGGGATCTGTAGAGGAGCAGTACCATGCCGGTATACCCGCATATCGTAGACGTGTGGGTCGGAAGGCACCCTCAGAGCAAAGCCAACGTCGAAGAAATCCATTACGGAAATCATGTACGGTTGAGTCCCGTAGGCGAGCAACAGATCGAGTTCATGCGACGGCGTATCCTGTCGTTGAACATCGACGCCGTCGTCACGAGCGAAGCGAGGCGGGCGATGGAAGCGGTACAGGCCATGGACCTCCATCTGCCCATTTTTCCCTGTACCGAACTCGTAGAGCGCCGACGTCCTTCGGAGACGATCGGGAAATGGAGCTATGATCCACCGGTACGAAAAATTCTCGATACGATTCTCGCGAATTACGGGCCGGGATATCAGTACTCGGACGAGGAGACCTGGGAAGAATCCAACAAGATCATCGAGAACACCCTCATGTATCTGATGGAACTGGGCCGTACGGGATTCCGACGCATTTTCGTTATGACCCATGGATGGCGTGCGCGAATGCTCTTCGTTCGAGCGTTCGAGGGACGATTCGACCCTGAAAGCTTCAGGCGCTCATATGCACGGACCGGCTTCCCGAATACCGCTCTCATGCATATGTGGTATGGGCCGGAGTACAACAATGCGACGCAGTTGTCCTGGCAGGTGGATATCGCTGACGTAAGTCATCTTCCGCCTGACCTGGTGACGTAAGGATAGGGGCCCCTCGCCATCGCGAGGGGCCCCCTATGCTATCTACCCGTTACTTTGATCGACTCGAGCGCGGTATGTACGATAAGTTCATCGAAACCATCCTGTTTTGCGGGGGGAGACCGTTCGAGTTGCGCATGCATCTCTCGGATCACCATCTCATCCACTACCCGATCTCGACCCCTGTTACGCATCAGTGCCGTAGCGAGCGGAATGTCGAAGCGGCATCCAATGATGTGAGTCGCTCCTGCCTCACGCAGCAACCCTATAATTGCACGCCGCTTGTCGACATCGCAGAAGGTGGAGTCGAGCACTACTCCGTGCTTCCGATGGAGCGAATCGACAGCCTGCTGATTGGCGATGCATTCAACCTCAGTATTCCTTGTCCGATTGGCGGCGTCTCCGGTAAGTGCCTCGCGAATACTGTCTCGATTGATATAGACGAGCTCTCTTCTTTGCGCGAAAGGCTCTAGGAGAGAGGTTTTCCCTGAACCAGGCATCCCGATACCCACAACTGCAAGTGTCATTCGAACCCCCTGTAAGAACTGCCGATACTCACCTTACACCCTCTTCCTGAAGAGCTCATGAAGGCCGCTTTCAGGGTACTCACGTTTTCTAGTGCTCGGCGGGTGTCTAGAGGAATTTCCAGGTTTGCATAATGGATGAAAGCCATGCATCCAGTTCTTTGTAGGTGGTGACTTCGTACAGGAACCCATTACGTATGAACCATACCTCGCGCGTATCGCCCATGATGGGGTTGGTGCTAAAAAACATAGAAGCGGGTACGCCGTCTATAACTATGGGTGTTGGGTTCTTCATAACGCCGGACGGCTCATCAAGCTTGAAGCGCGCAGATGTTATTTGAGTATCGGAATACGGCGTCGCATATATTTGAAAACCGCCGTTACTTCCATCTTCTTTTTTAAAGGTAACGGTAAGTGCACCGCTCGTTTCGCTGAATTCGTTCACCGCCAGATTATCTGGATATAGCAAGGAAAGATGGAATTTCGTATTTGCATACCTTTTCTGGCCCGCCGGTGCGGGTCCGATGGACGCGGTAATGGTGGTTACGGTGGGCCCACTTGAAGTAGCCGTTTGCCAAACCGTGGGGGTTCCTCCCGGCGAAGATGCCGGAGTAGGATGGTGAAAATAAAAAAACGCGCCAAGTGCGAGCACCGCCAAAAGGGAAGCCATACTTGCAAGCCAGGTTGCCTGAGATGTATTCATATTTTATAGAATCCTGACACCCCCACGTAGTCGCAAATGGCCCGAAAGACGGATGATACGACCGCCTCCACCCCCACCACCCGTAGGTGTGTAGGTAAAGATGATAACGCCCTGAGCGCCCAGGCCATCACTCCCATTACCACCGAAACGGGAATTGCCATGACCTCCTCCGCCACCACCATAGAGTCCGCCACTACCTGCATTTCCTGGAGTTCCTGCTGAAGAATCACCGCCACCGCCACCGCCACCGCCACCGGAGCCAGCAGTACCTCCTGCCGTGATGGTCCATTCGTTTCCTGGTCCCCCTACACCCCCATCACTATCCGCATCGCCGCCCCCACCACCGCCCCCTACTGTACCCGCGCTTCCGGGAGAACCGCTTGCACCACTTCCAGTGCCACCAAAATTATTTCCTCCTGCACCGCCCCCGCCGGCCGTGCCTGCATTACCTGCGGAACCGCCACCGTTACCGCCGCCGCCGCCACCAGAAAAACCGGGACTGCCAAAACCATTACCAGCAGAAGCTCCGCCTCCATTTAATCCACCTGCGCCGCCGCCGCCGCCGCCGCCGCGTATAGGTGCTGCTCCACCGTTCCCTCCAGACCGTGTGATCGTACCCACACCGGAGGAGGCGAGAGCACCCCCGCTTGTTCCACTCGTTCCGCCTTTAGCCATGACCGTACCACTTGAACTAAACCAAGTATCACCACCGGCTCCGCCACCTGTCGTTCCTCCAGCACCTATTTGGATACTTACGGACCCATTAGCTACGAGTCCTCCAAGTGAGGAAATAGAAGAAGCACCACCCCCTCCACCTCCTACAGATCCTATTGCTCCTCCTGCGGCTCCTCCGCCAATGACCCAAATGGACGTTAGGGTGCCGAAGTCCGAAGGAATGCTAAACGTGCTTCCCGAAGTGATTAAGACAGTAGTATCAGCCGCATAGGCATGCGGTGCGAGGAAAAAGAAAAAAGAAAGGACGGGAAGAAGGAATAGACGACGCATATCGTCTTTTTATAGTACCCTACGGCCGGTCTTTCGTGCTATACTGAAAGTACAAAATATGGCTAAAAAAGAGGCTACAAACCCTAAAAAAGCCGCTGTAAAAGGCGGCGATTACGATGCTTCCAGCATCACCGTTCTTGAGGGCCTCGAACCGGTCCGCAAGCGCCCAGGCATGTACATCGGGACCACCGGTCCTGACGGTCTGCATCACCTCATATGGGAGATTTTCGACAACTCGCGCGACGAGGCGATGGGCGGATTCGCCGACGATATCGAAGTAGCGCTTCTTCCGGACGGGTACGTGCGCGTGGTAGACAACGGCCGCGGCATCCCGGTAGGCATCCACCCAAAGACCAAGGTCTCGGCGCTCGAGACCATCATGACCACGCTGCATGCTGGCGGTAAGTTCGGCGGGGAGGACTCCGGTTACAAGGTCTCGGGCGGGCTCCACGGCGTGGGCGCGTCGGTGGTGAACGCGCTTTCCGAACATACGAAGGTGCTCGTGCATAAGGACGGCAGCGTCCACATGCAGGAGTACGAGATAGGAAAGGCCAAAGCGAAGGTGAAAGTGGTCGGAAAAACGACCCACCAAGGCTCCATCGTGATGTTCAAGCCGGACGTGACCATCTTCAAGGACGGCATTACCTGGAATTGGGAGAAGATCGTCGCGCACCTGCGCCAACAGGCCTACCTGGTGAAGGGTACGCGCATCGCTATCATCGACGCACGCGAAGCTGGGAAGGTGGATACGGACGGCGTCTGGTACCTGCGCGAGCTCGGACTCGAAGTCCCCTCGATGTCCTTCTTTTTCGCTGGAGGGCTTCGTTCCCTCATCGGCTTCTATAATAAGCACCAGACGCCAGCCCATAAGAATATCTTCTATGTCGACCAGCCTGACGGCGATGTGGCGGTCGAGGTAGCGTTTCAATACACGGACGACATTACGCCGCGCCTCATCGCATTCGCGAACAATACCTACAATCCGGAGCACGGCACGCACGTCACCGGCTTCAAGACGGCGCTTACGCGTACGCTCAATACGTATGGCCGCTCCGCCGGCATCCTGAAGGAAAGCGAGGAGAATTTCACCGGAGACGATGTGCTGGAAGGCATCACGGCGGTCGTTTCCGTGAAGATGCCCGAAATACAGTTCGAAGGGCAGACCAAGGGCAAGCTCGGGAGCGTGGAGGCGCAGGGCGCGGTCGCAAGCGTCTTCGGCGCAGCGCTCGCGAGCTTCATGGAAGAGAATCCGGACGATGCGCGCGCCATCGTGAACAAGGTGCTGCTCGCCCTCAAAGCCCGTAAGGCGGCGAAGGCCGCAAAGGACTCGGTGCTGCGCAAGGGCGCCCTTGAAGGCATGACGCTTCCGGGCAAGCTCGCCGACTGCCAGAGCAAGGACGCAAGCGAATCCGAACTCTTCATCGTGGAGGGGGATTCGGCAGGCGGCTCGGCAAAGATGGGTCGTGACCGCCGCATCCAGGCCATCCTCCCGCTGCGCGGCAAGATTCTCAATATCGAGCGCGCGCGGCTCGATAAGATGCTCGCCTCCGAGCAGATAAAGAACCTGGTCATCGCGCTCGGCACCGCCATCGGCGATATTTTCGATATTACGAAACTCCGCTATCACACCATCATCATCGCGACCGATGCCGACGTGGACGGCGCGCATATACGCACGCTCCTGCTCACGCTCCTGTACCGTCATTTCCGTCCTATCATCGATGGCGGATTCATCTATATCGCGCAGCCGCCGCTCTACAAGATAAAGCGCGGCAAGGAAGTGCATTACGCCTACTCGGACGACGAGAAGTTCCGTATCATCGGCCCCGACGAAGGCATCGTCGTTGACGAAGACGAAACAGGAGAAGAGCCTCTCGAGGAGAACGAGGAGGGAAGCGAAGAGGCGACCGAAGCCGTGACCAGCAAGAAGAGCACCAAGGTAAGCATCCAGCGCTACAAAGGTCTCGGCGAGATGAATCCGTCGGAACTCTGGGAGACCACCATGGACCCGGGCAACCGCGTCTTGAAGCGCGTGACGGTCGAGGACGGCGCCGAAGCCGATCGCATCTTCGACATCCTCATGGGGAACGATGTGGCGAGCCGCAAATCGTTCATCCAGAGCAATGCGAAGATGGCGAACCTCGATCTCTAGGGCTTCACCCCAAGGGTACTTGGAATCTCTAATTCGCTTCGCTCAAAGAGATTCTCAGCGCGCTCGCATAGCGAGAAAGTCGCAGCTACGTTCTCACGTGTCGTATTTCGCATATTCGCCTCGTGGCGAAAACTCCCTCAAGCGCTTCGCTAGACGGGAGTTTTCTGCTCGGCTCTGTGCGAAATCACTCTGCGTTCGGTTAAGCGACTTTTCTCGCTATGCTCGCTCCGTTCATTGGGAGTTTCTCTTTTGGCATAACGAAGCGAGCGTCTTCGAAAATAAAGGACAACCTGGAAGCAGCCGGAGCGCAAGGAATACATAAAAGAAATGACCGACCAAGCGGAGCGCGTGGCGGCATTTCTTGCGATGGATGACTGTGCGTCTCCGTGTCGCCCTGGAAGGCGAAGTCCTTCTTTATTTTCGAAGGCGCGAGCGAAGCTTCATGAAAGCTTCAGCCCCCAAGCTATATCACTACGGGAAGGAAACGAGCTCGCTGACAATTAGTAGCAGTAGGTGCGACCGTTGCTCGAGTAGGTCCCGGCACTGCAGTAATTCCCGTTACTGTCGTAGAGATTGCTCGAGTTGTTGGAGGAATTGCAGTAGGTGCGACCGTTGCTGTAATACGTTCCTGCGCTGCAGTACTGGCCATTGCTGTCGTACGTAGCCGAGTTGGTGTTCGAATTGCTGTAGGGGCCACTGCAGTAGTAGCGGCCGGTCTGGTAGTACGTACCGAAGCTGCAGTAATTCCCGTTACTGTCATAGTGCGTGGAGTTTCCGTTGGCTATCGAGCTCGACTGGCAGTAGGTGCGGCCCGCGGTAACGTACGTGCCGTACTGGCAGTAGGTGCCCGAGCTGTCATAGGAGCCGTTCGAAGTCGTGGTGTTCGAATAGGTGTTGCAGTAGTAACGGCCGCCAGAGTAGTAGGTACCGCCAGAGCAGTACTGGCCATTGCTGTCGTAGCTGCCGCTTCCATAGTTGTTGGTTCCGTAATTGGTACCGTTCACGTATATGGAGGCGGAGTCGGTATTGTTGTTCTCGTTCGATTCCTGCACGTTGTTATTCGCGTCAGCCGTGATGCGGATAGTGCCGTTCCCATTGCTCGTTCCGTCGAAGCCGAGCGTAAAGACGATGCTGTCGCCGGGATTGAGCGAGCGCTGGTAGCTCGAGGTGTAATTGGAATTGCTTGCGCTCGGCAGGTTCGCCGAGAAGGTCCAGGAATTGCTGACGCCCGTACCGCGGTTCGCGACTACGAAACGTACCGCACCCTGATAGCCGTTCGGGACAGCGGTAGCGGCCACGAAGGAGGTGGTATCGCCGGAGTTGCGGAGGTAACCGACGGACGTGATGGTCGTCACGAGGTCAGGGAGACCATAATAATTCTGAGGCACCTGCACGACGGTGTAGGTCGGCACCACTTGCGCGGGCTTCGGCGCGACATAGGTCGGAGTAGCGGGAGCAGTGTACGCAGGCGTCGTAGGCGTAGGTGCCGTGTACGCGGGCGGTACGGTAGTGGTCGGCGCCGGCGAAAGGGGAATGGAGGTGGGGGCGGAAGACGTACCCACGACCACGCTCGGATTGTTCACGGGCTGAAGCGTATTCGTATCGTTCGGAGTACTTGCGGACGACAGGAATACGTTCGCCGTAGAAAGACGCGAAAAGGCCTTCGGAAGGAAGGAAGCGGCATAGATCGCGGTTGCGATCCCTATGAGGATAAGGGCGATGAAGCCCACGACGGCGAGACCGCCTACGGCCGCGCGCTTTGTCTGCTGCTGATTGGGATTCTGGGTCGTTTCCATATATTGTCTTATTACCACACTGCTTATTCTTTGTCAAACATGACGAGTATAGGTCGCTGGTGATGAAAAATCAAAGAACTTGACAATATAAGGTTTATGCTGTAGTTATAACCAAGACGCCATGTCAGCAACACCGCATACCGCGCAGAATAAAGGGATCATCGGGCCGAGGAAGTGGATCTTCCTCGTGCTTGCGTTCGTCGTATTCGGCGGAACCGTCATGGCGCTTTCGAGTTTCGACCTGCTCCCGGACAGCTCGCTTTCCGGCGCTACCGCGCCCACGCTCACCGAGAGCCAGAAGCAGGCTGAAGTAGCGAGTACCCAGGTGCTTCCGGAGAAAATCGAGATACCGAAATTGAAGCTCGTTGCCACGGTCGCTAATCCGACCACCACGAACGCGACCATCCTCGATAAGGACCTCCTGTACGGGGCCGTGCGATATCCATCGTCCGGGACCCTCGGAGCAGCCGGGCAGAACGTCGTGCTTTTCGGGCACTCGAGCTACCTGCCGGTGGTCCACAACCAGGCGTACAAGACCTTCGACGGCATCCAGACGCTTGCCCACGGCGACCAGATCCTGGTCACGGGCGCAGGCAAGACCTATGTCTATGAGGTCGAGACGGTGGCGCAGGCGAACACGCAGAACGCGGGGATCCCGCTTACGGTCGATGGCAACAAGCTTACGCTCGTTACCTGCGACTCGTTCGCGACCAAGTCCGACCGCTACGTGGTCATCGCTCATCTTGTAGAGAGTTATCCGAGCGCGAGCTAGTCTCGCTTCCGGATACTTCTCTGCAAGCGCAGGAAAAGGGAAGAACCGTTCTTCTTTTTTCCTGCGCAAGCAGAGGGGCAATAGATTTTTGTTCCTTCAACCAAAGCCGTTCCGACTGTCGGAGCGGCGCAATAGGGGAGTTATACCGATGAAGCGATTCATCACCCTCGCGCTGCTCGGCACCTGCTGGGCGGCCTATGGGAATAGCGCGAACGCCGCGACGATCACGACCACGCAGCGCAACGGCAGCAATGTCGCCACCTGTGTCGTCGGCACCATGACGGTGACCACCGAGAGCCCGGGAGGTCTGGTAAACATGAACTGCAGGGGGCTCGCGAAAGCGTCGACCCCGATTCCCGCGAAAACGCCGCCGCCCGCGACCGCCACGGCCGCTCCGGCTGTCGCAACGCTCGGGAAGCAGCACCCGTTCTACGCTTTCTGCAAGGGAGGCGTGCCCTCCAAGGACGAGCTCGTTCGGCGGATGAGGAAATCCCTCGACGCCGACAGGAATGGGATGCAGAAGCTCGAAGGCTGTCACGCTAATCCCGTGCAGTTCCTCGAGGCCTTTCGGCAGGGCGATCCAGAAGCGGGTCTCACCCACGTCTCGCAGTTGGTCGTCTACATCGACGGGCTCGTCGAGATGACGCCCGACCGCGACACGGTCTACTACTCGTCCTGTGTGATGGGCAAAACGAACGGCCCAGAAGACGTGAAGCCCAAATGCCAGCCGCAGAAGATCGCGGCCGGCGTGAAGGTCTACGGCAACCCGAAGACCCACCGTATGACGCTCAAGCTCGACTGCGCCAACCCCGGCCTCGTGCCGGTAGCACCGCCGTCGTGCGACCTCATCGTGTTCGAAGTCAGACGCGAGGGCGAGCATCGTTCGCATCATCCGGTCTACGGTCCGGCTGAAGACGCGACGTGCCATGGGTACCAGAAGGTGGCCCTCACGGCCGACGGCGGCATCCGACTTCTGGGCGACCGGGGCGAATTCGCTCCGGGCTGCCTCGATCGCATGCCGTCCTGCAGCTACGAAGGAGCCGACGCTGCCGCTCGACCCCGTGTGCGTACGTTCGATGGCACCATCGACGCGCTCAAGCCGGGGTTCTACGCGGTTCGGGTATCGCATCACTTCAGCACCAACGTGGCCAACGCTCTGGGCATCTGCGTGGAGTTCACGGATCCGGAAACGGGCGAGTGGACCACTTCGTTCACCGCCATCGTTCGCACCGTCGACTACAAGACGAGGCCGAACGGGCAGCGGGTCGCGCGGGTGGCCTACCAAGAGAACGAGTTGCCCGCGGGCGTTCGCGAGAACGATCCGGGCGGCCTCTATCTCTGGCCGGCACGCTAGACATCGGTGCGGCGACGGAACCTCGGTTCCGTCGCCGTCCACCTCCCTTTTTCGTACGTCGCGCCCCTGGGCGCGGCAGGGGTTATTTCTTATCAACGATTATTCACCGTTCACTACTTCATCTATGAGCATCGCTACTACCATGTCATACGCAAAGCATCGGCCGATCCTTATCGGTCTCGTCACCGTTGTCGCTGTGTTCAGCGTTGGCGTCGGTATTGCGCTTGCTGCCGGTTTCGTTACGCCTTCGCAGGTGATGGCGCAGGTAGCGCCACCGTGCTGCACGCCACCCCCTCCCCCTCCGCCTCCACCACCCCCACCCCCTCCGCCTCCACCACCCCCTCCGCCACCCCCGGCACCTCCTCCGGCGCCCGTTCCAGTACCGGTCCCGGCTCCTCCGCCTCCACCTCCTCCGGTGTGCAGCATCGATGTGAGCCCGAATACCATCCAGCAGGGAGGTTCCGCTACGCTGTCCTGGTCGACCGATAATGCGGATTCCGCATCGTTGAGCGGCGCGGGCTCCGTCGGCACGTCCGGCTCCTTTGCCGTCACGCCCACCCAGACCACGACGTATGAGCTCACCGCGAGCAATGAAGTAGCGACCGCGCACTGTTCGACGACCATCACGGTTACCAATCCTCCACCTCCTCCGGCTCCCGCGCCTACGTGCGTGCTTGAAGCGGACCCGACCTCTATCGCGCAGGGTGGAAGCTCCACGCTCAGATGGGGAGTCACGAACGCAACGAGCGTTACGCTCGCTGGCTCGCAGACCGCTTCCATTCATAGCGGCCAGCTGGTGGTGACGCCTTCGCAGACCACCACGTATACGCTCACGGCACGCGGGAACGGCGGTACGGTTACCTGTACGGCCACCGTAACGGTCATTCCTCCCGCACCCACGGCTCCGGTGTGTACGCTCGTCGCTAACCCGACCGCGATCGCAGCCGGCGGCGCCTCGACCCTGTCGTGGACGACCAGCAACGCCTCGAACGTCTCTATCGATACCGGCATCGGCCAGGTCTCGACCAGTGGCGGTCGTAACGTGGCGCCCGCTCAGACGACCACCTACACCCTGACTGCGGTAGGGAACGGCGGCACCGTTCACTGTTCCGCGACCGTTACGGTCGTGCCGCAGACGCCTACGGCCCCCGTGTGTACGCTCTCGGCCGCTCCTACCACCATTCTTCAGGGCTCGGCAGCGACGCTCTCGTGGACGACCAGCAACGCCTCGAACGTCTCCATAACGAACATCGGTTCGGTGTCGACGTCAGGCTCGAGTACGGTTGCGCCCGCGCAGACCACCACGTACGTCCTTACCGCAACCGGTACCGGGGGTACGGTGAACTGCTCCGCAACCATCGTCGTCGTTCCTCCGGTCGTTACTCCGAACGCACCGACCTGTACGCTCTCGGCGAATCCGACCAACATCGCAAGCGGCGGCGTCACGACCCTGTCGTGGACGACCACGAACGCGACCTCGTTCGTTATCGATCAAGGCGTGGGGCAGGTAGAGACCGGAAACGGCTCTCGCACGGTGAACCCCGGCGGCTCGCGCACCTATGTGGGCACCGCATACGGCCCCGGCGGCACCGTTACTTGCGTCACGTCGGTCTCGGTCAATACGGGAACGCCAGGACCTTCGTGCACCATGAACGTGTCTCCTTCGGTCATTCGCCAAGGCGACAGCGCGACCCTCACCTGGGACAGCAACAGCGTGCGCGACGTGACTATCAGCCCGAGCGTCGGTTCGGTAGGCCAGAGCGGCAATGCACGCATATATCCTCCGAACGGTTCCGGGACCTACACCTATCAGGGAGTCTTCTACGGCTTTAACGGCAACAGCATCACCTGTTCCGCGACGCTTCGCGTCGAGACGCCGCAGCAGAACCTGGTGCTCGATTCGCTGCCGGTGGTAGGGAATCAGCCCCTCTCGTACGTGTACCTCGCGGATCTTCCGTACACCGGTCTTGATCTGGGACCCGTCGGTACGGCCATCTACTGGCTCATGCTTATCCTCTGGAGCCTCGCGGTCGCGTACCTCGTGCTCTGGGGCATGGTCCCTGCGGGACTGCGTCGCTTCGGGCTTGCGGGTGCTACCGCGTCCTATGCGCCTGCATCCATCGCTCCCGCGGCCCACACGCCTGCCGCACCAGTGATGCACTCGGCTCCGGCAGCGCCTGCCGCGGCACGTACGCACACGTCGTACGAAGGCTTCAAGGCGCTCGCCTCCGAAGGCGCGCTCACCATCGATGACATCGTGAAGGGCCTCGCGCGCGAAGCAGATGATTCGCATCTGCTCGCTCCACCCGCCGTCGCTGCTCCCATCGCGGTAGCTGCTGCGCAGGCAGCCGCAACGGTGACGCAGTCGCCCGCAGCACTCCTGCCCCCTGCTCATCAGGACGTTCCTGCCTTCCTTACCGCCCTGCTTGCAGGAGAGAAGGAAGCGGTCTTCGGCATCGTCCGCGACATTACGAAAGCAGGCGGTGACGCCCAGGAATTCATCACCCATGCCATCATGGCGCTCGATGATGCGTACCGCGCGAAGACCGAAGGAAGCACGGTGCATCCGGAAGTCGCTCGCGTCTGCGAGAACTGCACCCCGACCTTCCTCGAGAAGCTCATCACGTCGCTCTCGACCGCGCTCGACTCCAGCTACTCTGCAGGAACCACAGGCGTGAAGCTTGCGGTGACGCGTGCGCTCGCTGCCGTCAACGGATAAGGAGTTCGAATAAAAAGAAAAGCTGCGTCTAGAAGGCGCGGCTTTTCTTTTTACCGAACGGGAGTATGGTAACGGTGGATACGGAGGATGCATCCATGTCAAAAGGGAACAAATACGACCCTTTTGACTGGGTCATTGCGTTCGCCGCACTTCTGGTAATGCTCATCGGAGCCGGCGCAGCGGAATTCTTCGCGCATCGATTCTAGTAATTAGGGGGAGGAACTATGAGTGATCGTATGTCTCGAAATGGCACGACCGGTATCTCGCCGGCGCATGTCTTGGTCCTCATCGGACTGATGCTGCTCCTAGTCTATGCAGCGGCGCCGTACGCACGCGAAGCCCTCGTCTGGCTATGGGCTTCGTTCCGGGAGTGGCTCACGGGGATGCTCGCCCTCGTCAACAGGGAGGTTACCCACCATGTTTCGCCAAATCCTTGAATATCTGAAGACGGATGACGATGGACCGACCATCCTGTTCTTCGGATTCATCCTCGTCGTCTGGCCGATAGGCTGCGAGGTCTACACCATCCTCAACGGCCTCTGAACGAAGGAGTACTGGTGAGACGAAAAGCGCCGGGAGCGATCCCGGCGTCTTTTATTTCCTGGTGCTGGTTTCGCGTACGACTCTCGCCGCGAACGCCTCGACGCTCATCGCTTCGAGCTTTCCTTCGTCACGGCTTTCAGCGGTCACCGTACCGGCTTCTACTTCGGCGTCGCCCACCACCAGAAGATAGGGGATCTTCTCGCCCTTGCCCGCACGTATCTTCTTGCCGAGCGATTCGTTCGCGGCATCCACTTCCGCACGCAGTCCTGCCGTGACTAATGTTTCGGTCACGCGCGCCGCATAGTCCGCATGTTTTTCCGAAACCGGAAGTACGCGGACTTGCACGGGAGAAAGCCACACGGGGAAGTTGCCCGCGGTGTGCTCGATGAGTATGGAAAGGAATCGTTCGATAGAGCCCATGATGGCTGCGTGTATCATCACGATGCGCTCTTTTTGACCCTCTTCGTTTATGCAGGTGAGGTCGAAGCGTTCGGGCTGATTCATGTCGAGCTGTATGGTCGCGACCTGCCAGCGGCGGCCGAGCGAGTCCTCTGCCATGAAGTCGAGCTTGGGTCCGTAGAAGGCGGCTTCGCCGACCCCGTCTTCGACCGCAACCCCTTTCGCGCTTATGATGTCGCGCAGCATGCCCTCGGCCTTTTCCCATACGGACGCATCGCCCAGATAATTCTCCAGGTGCTCAGGGTCATGGGTGGAAAGCCGTACCTTCAGATCGAAGCCGAAGGCGGGGTAGAAGGCATGGATGATGTCCCAGACATTCAGGAATTCTTTCTGCACGTCGTTCATGCGGCAGAAGACATGCGCATCGTCCTGCGAGAATGCGCGGACGCGCGAAAGCCCAGAGAGCTCCCCGGACTGCTCGTCGCGGTAGCAGGCGGTGGTGTTGCTGTAGCGCTGGGGAAGCTCGCGATAGCTCCACTGCTTGCGCGCGTATATCTGCGTGTGATGCGGGCAATTCATCGGCTTCATCGCGAACTCGTGGCCCTCGCGTGTCTGTATACGGAACAGGTCGTCCTTGAATTTGTCCCAGTGACCGCTCGTTTCGTAGAGCTCCTTTTTCGTGATGTGCGGGATCTCCACTTTCTGGTAGCCATAGGGCTTTCGGAGCTCCCAGACGAAGTCGTCCAGCAGGTCGCGCACGAGCGTACCCTTCGGGGTAAAGAGGGGAAGGCCCGGCCCCACGAGCTCCGAGAAGACGAAGAGGTCGAGTTCCTTTCCGAGCTTCTTATGATCGCGCTTCTTCGCTTCCTCTATCTGCGTGCGGTATGCATCGAGCTCTTCGATGGAGTCGAACGCAAGTCCGTAGATGCGCGTGAGCATCGGCTTCGTCTCGTCTCCACGCCAGTAGGCTCCCGCGATGCGCTCGAGCGCGAATGAATCCGCTTTTATCTCGTGAGCCGGGTTCTCGCTGTGGCCGCCACGGCACAGATCGGTAAAGTTTCCCGCCGTGTAGAGGGTGATGGGTTCGCCCGAAGCGACGATGCCGTCGATCAGCTCGAGCTTATAGGGATTCCCGGCGAAGCGGTCGCGCGCATCCTTCTCGGATACCTCGGTCCCCGTCATTTCGCTCCACGAGGGAAGAAGGTCGCGCATCGCTTCCTCTATCTGGGCAAGGTCGGTCTCTTTTGCGGGAGGACCGCCGGAGAAATCGAAATCGTAATAGAACCCGTTATCCACCGCAGGGCCGATGGTGGCTTTCGCATGCGGATAGCGCTCGGCGATGCTTGCTGCGAGCAGGTGAGCGAGAGTATGTCGTTTTTCCTCAAGGGAGGCCATTAGAGGTGAGAATAGCATAAAACAGTTCGCGGCGGCCCCTACAGGCCGCCGCTTAGAACTCGCCAGGAGAGCCGTATCCGCCATTTCCCGTGCGCGGATACGCTTCCTGGAACCGCTCCTCATCGTGCGGCGGATACCGCGGATCAGGGAGTTCAGCTTCAAGAGCGATATACAAGCGCGCCGTATCCTGCGTTCGTTCCTCGGGCCGGATGAACGATTCAGGCGGTCGTGACTGTTCGTAGTTCCATCTGGACATCGAGCATCCTTTCGAACCTGTGATTCTTATATCACAGCGCTTTGAGATTCTCGATGGCGAGCGAAAGCTCGCCATTGCGGTTACTGATGGTCGCTTTGATAAGGACGCATTCGCCCACCTGCACGAAGGGACTCCGTTCCTTATAGACCTTGGGAAAGATGACGCCTTCGATGGAGGAGGATTTATCCTCGAACTTCACGAAGGCCATCTTCTCGCCGGATTTCGTGAGCACGGTACGCACCTCTTGAATGAGTACGGGAATGATAATGGGCAGGCCCGGCTGCGGCTCTGCACGGATGTGGCCAATGGTGGTAGCCGCTTTGCTCATGGCGTCCGGATGGCTATCGAGGGGATGCCCCGAGACGTAGATACCCAGAAGCTCTTTTTCCCATGCGAGCTTGTCGGCGAGCGTGGTGGTGCGATCGGAGGCAGGAAGCACGAGCGCAGGCGCCGCGAAGAGTCCGGCGCCGAAGAGGGAATCCTGCGGCGCCTCCGTCGTCGCGTCCTTATGGAAGGTGAGCAGCGTCTCGATATGGGAAAGCAGGAGCGAGCGCCCGCCGCGCTCGTCCACGAAACGATCGAGCGCGCCTGACTTGATGAGGCACTCGAGGGATTTGCGATTCAGGCTCTTCGTTTGTATGCGCGAGAGGAAATCAGAAAGGTCTGTATACGGCCCGTTCTTGTTGCGTTCGGTGATGATGGCTTCGGAAATGCCCTCGCCGAAGTTCTTGATGGTCGTGAGCCCGAAGCGGATGGTGTCTTTGTTCTCTCCCGCGACCGTGAAGTCGCTCCCGCTCTCGTTCACGTCCGGAGGAAGCACCAGGATCTTGAGGCGTTCGCATTCGGCCACGAACGTGGCGATGGATTCGGTGTCGCCCGCGTCAGCGGTGAGTACCGCCGCCATGTACTCCACGGGATAGTTCGCTTTCATGTATGCCGTCTGGTAGGCGACCTTGCCGTAGCAGGCGGCATGCGCCTTGCCGAAGCCGTACGCCGCGAACGGCTCGATGAGTTTCCAGAGCGTCTCGCCCTTTTCCTTGGAGAGCTTTCCGTATTCCAAGAATCCCTTCAGGAGCTTTTCCTTCTGGGCTTCCATTTCCGCAGGGATCTTCTTGCCCATGGCTTTGCGCAGCGTATCGGCTTCCAGCCACGTGTACCCGCCGAGCGTGATGGCGGTCAAAAGCACGTCGTCCTGGTACACGAGAAGGCCGTACGAGGCTCCAAGATACTCTTCCATGCGCGGGTCCATGTAGCGCAAGAGCTTCGGATTCTTCTTGCGCTCGATGTATTGCGGGATGGATTCCATGGGACCCGGACGATAGAGCGCCACCATGGCATTGATGTCGTGGATGCTCGTGGGCTGGAGTTCCTTCAAGTAGCGCGTCATGCCCGAGCCGTTCAATTGGAACGTGCCTTCGGTCTCGCCGCGCGCGAGCATAGCGAAGGTCTTCGCATCGTCGATAGGGATATTCTCGATATCGATGAACATGCCGCGGGTCTCCTGCACGCGCTCGATGGCGTCCGACAGGATGGCGAGATTCTTGATGCCGAGGAAGTCGAACTTCAGGAGTCCCGCGTCTTCCACCGCATGCATGTCGTACTGGGTGATGAGCTTGCCCGTCTTGGTATCCACCTGCAGCGGCGTGAAGTCCGTGAGCGGGGTGGGCGAAATGACCACGCCCGCGGCGTGCACGCCCGTATGGCGCACGCAGCCTTCTATCTGGCGGGCCAGGTCGATGATCTGGCGCGCATCGTCGTCCTCGTTGTAGAGGGCTTTCAGCTCCGGCTCGAGCTCGAGCGCGCGTTCGATGGTCATAGGGAAGCCCTGGCTTCCGAGCGGGATGAGCTTCGCTATCTGATCGCCCATGCGGTATGCATGGCCCAGCGCGCGCGCTACGTCGCGTACCGCTGCGCGCGCCATCAGGGTGCCGAAGGTACCTATCTGCGCGACTTTATCGTCGCCGTATTTCCGCTTCGCGTACGCGATCATCTCGTCGCGCCTGTTATCAGCGAAGTCCATGTCGATATCCGGGGCGGAAGGCCGTTCAGGATTCAGGAAGCGCTCGAAGGGAAGCTTATAGAACAACGGGTCGACATTCGTGATACCGGAAAGATAGGTGACGAGCGAACCGGCGACCGAACCGCGAATGGTCGTCAGGATGCCGTTCGCATGCGCATAGTCGAGAAGGTCGGCAACGACCAAGAAGTAGGGCGCGAAGCCTTTCGCGTTGATGATCTCGAGTTCGTACTCGATCCGCTTCTCCACTTCAGGCGTACGCTCCATGGCGCGCATGGAAAGGCCGTTATAGGTCTTCTCGCGGAGCGTCTGCTCGTACGTCTTGCCCGGTTCAGGCGCCAGCGCGGGGAAGTTCCAGCCGCCAAGCGTAAGGGTCACGTTGCACCGCTCGGCTATCTCGCCCGAACGGTCCACCGCGTCAGGAATGTCCTTGAACCATTCGCGCATCTGCTCCTCCTTCACGAAGGAGAAATCCTCCTCCTCGTTGTGGCCTTCGGACCCGTGCGCGATGCGGCGCATCACTTCGGTGGCCTCGCGATCGGAAGGCTTCAGGTAGTACACGTCATGCTGGGCAAGCAGCGGCACGCCGGAGGATTTCGAAAGATCCCTAATGTCGGCCATACGCTCCATATGCTTGTTCACCTTCGGGTGGTGCGTGATCTCGAGGAAGACATTCTCTTTCCCGAAGATGCTCACGTATTCCGCGAGCGCTGCCGCGGCGCCTTTCTTGTCTCCCGCCTTGAGGTACTGCGCGACCTCGCCCGCGAAGGACGGAATGATCGCGATGAGGCCTGCATGATGCTGGCGCAGCAACTCCTTATCCATACGCGGCCGGTCGAACAGGCCTTCGGTGAAGGCTTTCGTCACGAGCACCATCAGGTTCTGGTACCCCTCGTTATTCTCCGCGAGCAGCACGAGGCGCGAGCGCTTGTTCTCGTCACCTGGATTCTTGTCATAGCGCGAGCGCTGCGCCACGTAGGCATCCACGCCGAGGACCGGTTTGATGCCGGCTTTCTCCGCTGCCTTATAGAACTCCACGGCAGCGTGCATGTTGCCTGCGTCGGTGATGCCGAGCGCGGGCATGTCGGCCGCCTTGGCGGCCTTTACGAGCGCGGGAACCTTGGGGAGCGCCTGGAGGAAGGAGTAGTGGCTGTGCGTATGGAGGTGTACGAATTTGCTCGCCATTGCCTACAGGATACCAAAATTGGAACCGATTGCTCTGTGCCTGCTATCCTGGGCGTATGTACATCGTCGGAGTGGATGAAGCGGGTCGCGGACCTCTTGCCGGACCGGTTGCGGTAGGGACCGTACGCGTGCTCGAAGGCTTCGATATCGTCGCTGCTTTTCCGGGACTCAACGACTCCAAGAAGCTTACGGAGAAGAAACGCGAAGCGATATTCCTCCAGCTGCAGGAAGAAATAAAAAAAGGGAACGTGAGCGCGGTCGTATATCTGGCGAGCGCAGCGAAGATCGATGCCGAAGGCATCGTGCCGTCCGTCCGCGGCGCGCTCTATAAAGGAGTGCGGAAGCTTCTGCCGAATCCCGAAGAAGGAAAAGTATTTCTGGACGGTTCCCTGAAAGCGCCTCCGGAATACGAGCAGGAGACCATCATAGGCGGCGACGGAACGGTCCCGGCCATCATGCTCGCGTCAGTCGCCGCGAAAGTGACCCGCGATCGATTGATGAAAAAGCTCGCGCTCGAGCATCCGCTCTACGAATTCGATATACATAAAGGGTATGGAACGAAAAAGCATTACGAGCTCCTGCGCACGCATGGCCCCTGCGCGCTGCATCGGTTGACCTTCCTGCACTTAAAAATCGAGAGTGTATAAAACTGTGAGGGCCACGCGAAGCTCGCGTGGCCCTGTTCGGTTGCCCAAGCAGTCCGGTGACTGCTCAAAGGCGTTTGTGTACCGCTGCTTACCCAGGTACTAGGTTATAAAGTCGAGATTCTGCTAGTTCCGAAGGAACTAGCCATACTCGGTGGTGAGAGGCTTGGAGGCCGAAAATTCGAGAAGAACATCCCCTTTGTTGTCGTTGACGGAACGCTGATTCGCTTTGGCTTCTTGCATCGTCGCCCTTTCGGAGCTTCGATAGTTGGGAGGCTTGCGCCCCATTAGGCCATACATGGCCCAGCGAACTGCTGCCGTTTTCAGGACTCGTACTGGCGGTAGCTATTCACACATTCCCATATTGTGGCGCTTTTACAAGGCCAGAAGGTGCTCAATTCAAGGCAGTAAAGGTTGTCGAAAAAGCTCCAGAGACGAGGCACGGAGAGTGAGGAGCGGAGGCGTATGCGGCTATACGACGAAGCGACGAATGAGGCTCCGTAACGAAGTATATGGACTTTTTCGGCAAGCTCGTGTAACTTACCTTCACTATGTCAGTTCGAATGCGCCACACGAGTTCGCACACCAAGAACCGCCGGAGCCACCATGCTCTGACGGGTACCAACGTCGTCGTCGACAAGGAGTCCGGCGCGCTCCGTCTTCCGCACCGCCTGGACGAATCCACCGGCATGTACCGCGGCAAGCAGATAGTCGCCAAGCGCGAAGTGAAGAAAGCGGAGCAGAAGGAGAAGGCGAAAGCCAAGGCGAAGGAGCACGACCACGAGGTGGCGACCACCAATACGAGTCCGGCTGCCGAGAAGCACATCAAGACGGAAGAGCGCGAGAAGAAAACGCAGGGAGTGCTCGGACGCATGATCACGGGCCGCGCCAAATCCCGTTCCGGCTTTGGAGGAGGAGTGTAGAACTTGAAAAAACCGCGAAAGCGGTTTTTTCATTTCGACTCCACGAGCACTCACATCGGATATTCACATTGCACGCACTATAGTTACCGTGTGTTTTTCTGGGAGTGAGGTATTCTATCCATACAGCTCTTTCATTATGGCCAATAGGCATTTAGCCCGTTCCGTTGTTCTCCAAACGCTCTTCGAGTGGGATACCACCAGTAGTGACGACAAAGCCGCAGTAGAAATGCTGGCGCGCAACGTCGAAGAGTTCGGAGGGGATGATACCGATAAGCCATTCATGGAAGCACTCCTTCAGGGCGTTCTCGCGAAGAAGCCCGACCTCGATCTCGTCATCGAGAAAGCGGCGCCTGACTGGCCGCTTGACCGCATCGCGCCTATCGACCGCAACATCCTGCGCATCGGCCTGTACGAGCTGCTGTTTTCCGACCGCGCTCAAGTGCCAGCCAAGGTCGCCATCAACGAAGCAATCGAGCTCGCCAAGGTATTCGGGGGCGATTCGAGCGGACGTTTCGTCAACGGCGTGCTGGGTGCCGTCTACAAGGAGCTCGGCGAGCCCGGCAAGGACGAGGTAGGGAAGAAGGAGCGCGTGAAGCGCGAAGACCTGCCGCTCGAGAAGCTCGGCGGCGCCATCGTCTACGCGGAGCACGACGGCCAGATATACCTCGCGCTCGTGCACGACATCTTCGGCCGGTGGACCCTTTCCAAGGGCCACATCGAAGGCGACCCATCGCCGGCACAAGGCGTGAAGCGGGTGGTGGGCGAGGAGCTCGGTCTCATGAACGTGCATGTGGAAGACCAAGTCGGCGAGAACGAGTACATCGCGAGCCATCCCGAGAAGGGAAAGATACGCAAGCATGTGTATTTCTTCTTGGTGTCCTCACCGTTCGAGCCGCTCGTGCTCAAGAAGAGCGGGGGACTCGATGATACGAAATGGTTCCGCCTTCCGGACATTCTCGACCTTAATTTCTATGACGACATGCTGCCTATCGTGACGGCGGCGGTACAGAAACTTTTGGATCGTTCCTCGGCGAAGCGCTGACTACTTCATACAGCGTTCATGATGAATCGTGCATACATTGCATAGAGCACCTGTGAGATTCAGGTGCGTTTTCGCCACAGCAGAAGGCGGCTTATCTTATATAGCCCTCTTCTGCTGTGGCGAACCCACGGCCTGCGTCTAATCCAACCCTGCATTCCGCAGGACGAGCAAACGCTTGGGGGAATCTATGTCCGGCATCCTCACGACCGTCCCGAAGTCCCTACTAAGACTTGTCTCTGACCAAATCCAGCTTGATGGAGTGGAGAACTATGATCCCGACAGGTTCTATAGGTCTCGTTCAGGCCTCTCTGTCGCCCAGGATTTCATGCCGGCCGTCCTGTGGAAAGCTCGTTCGAGCGAAACCAAAACCCTGGGCCCGATCTCGCTCAGCTCCTACGAGATCACCGAGTCCGTCAAGGACGATAATCTCATCACAAGCGCCTTCGGTGGAAACCACACCTTCGAC
>JAQBRL010000024.1 GCA_028286525.1 Parcubacteria group bacterium
GCGAAGCATACCGGTCGCGAAATGCGCTCCTGCGCATTTCGCGACTTCTTCCACTTGGTTGTAGCCGCGTGAGCGCCGACGTGCGGGACCCAACGGCACGGGTACGACGCAGAATCTCGTCTCCTCGAACCCTGCGGATTCTTCCGCCATGCTTCCGAGGTATTCCGCAAGCGCAGCGCCCAGCAGGGCGAGCGCCTTCGGGTCGCGATGGAATTTCGCCTCCAGTATCACGGCACGCACCATAGGATGGCGGTACGGCAGCAGAGCGGGTATGCCGTGCTCGGTGATACGCGGCGCAAGAAGCGCTCCGAACTCCACCGCGCTCGTCTGCGCCACGAGGCGAGCGGTATCCGCGCGGGGAAAAAGGAACTCGAGGAAGCGTGCGAGCATTCCCATCCGTACATATTAGCTCGAACGCGCAGCCGGGATGATACAATCACACGTATATGAGCTTCATCGCTAAACTCTTCGGAGCGAAGAAGAGCCAGAGCGTCATCGGCGTCGATATCGGTTCCTCATCGCTCAAGGTCGTGCAGCTGCGTCGCGAACGCGGTACGGCCATCCTTGAAACCTACGGCGAGCTCGCCCTCGGTCCGTATGCGGGCGTAGGAGTGGGGCAGGCGACCAATCTTCCGGCAGCAAAGATAGGCGAAACGCTGGTCGATCTGTTGCGGGAATCGACCGTAACGACCAAGAGCGCAGGAGTTTCCATACCGTTCTCCCGTTCGCTCCTGACGCTCGTGGAGCTCCCGCACCGTGAAGACGCCGAGGAACAGAAGACGGTCATCGAACTCGAAGCCCGCAAGTACATTCCGGTGCCGGTTTCCGAAGTCCAGCTCGATTGGTTCATCCTGCCGGAGGCGCTTCCGGAAGGCGCACCGCCACCCCAGAAAGTGAAGGTGCTTCTGGTGGCCGTCCATAATGATGAGCTCGCGCTTCTCGAGAACGTCGTGAAGGCCGCCGCGCTCGAAGCGAGCTTCTACGAGATAGAGATCTTCAGTACCATCCGTGCGGTCGTCGACGAGCCGGTGAAGCCGGTGCTCGTGCTGGATATCGGCGCGTCCGCCACCAAGGTATACGTCGTGGAGCGCGGCGTGGTCGCGCTTTCGCACAATATCCCTGAAGGCGGCCAAGACGTAACGCGTACAATCTCGAGCGCCCACAATCTCACCATGGAGAAAGCGGAAACCCTTAAAAAAGAGCAAGGGTTCGGAGCGCATACGGACGATAGCTACACCCTCGAGACCATTCAGCTCGTGTTCTCGCGCATCTTCGAAGAGGCAAAGCGCGCCCTGACGCAGTACGAGACCGCGCACGAGAAGACCGTATCGGAAATAATCCTCACGGGCGGCGGCGGCGTCACGAAGGAGCTTGCGAAGTACGCGCAGTCATTCTTTTCCATCGACGTGAAAATAGCGGACCCGTTCGGAAAAACGCAGGCGCCCGCATTCATGCGTCAGGTGCTGCAGGACATCGGTCCCGAATTCGCCGTTTCGGTCGGTCTCGCGTTGCGTAAGCTCGAAGAATTCTCGTAGCGAACGTGTGCATAAAGCGCGTTCCTCTTCTTTTTCCCTAGGTATACTAGTATCGTGGCACTCCCTCCTAGCATACCGACCTCGTTCGTACCCAAGCAGCCCGTAACATCGCCGCGCAAGCGCACGAGCGGCGCGAATCCGTTCCTCGCGCTTTCCTACCTCGTGGTGATAGTCGCGCTCATCGGCGCCACGGGAGTATTCGGATATGACTACTACCTGCAAGGGGTCGCCGCGAAGAAAGCGAAGGACGTGGCGGCGGCGCAGCACCAGATAGATCAAGCTACCGTGACCGAATTCATCCGGTTGCGCGACCGATTCACCGCAGCGAAGGATATTCTGAATAACCATATCGCGCTCTCCCAGCTCTTCGATGACCTCGAAACGCTCACGCTCCAAGGAGTCCAGTTCCATTCGCTCAAAATAGCGGTAGCGACCGACCGGAAGGGAACGCTGAGCATGGATGGAACCGCACGTACCTTTAATACGCTGGCCGCGCAGTCGGCAGCCTTTGCGAGCGACAAGCGCATCAAGCGCGCTATTTTCTCGGGCATCAACATAAAAGGCGGCCTGGTTACCTTTACGTTGAACGCGGATATCGACCCGACGCTCATCCTCGGCGCTGCCGGAAGCAACCCTGCCGTGCAGGCGCCGGCTGCACCCGCAAGCGTGCCGCTTCCCGGGAAATCGGCGACAAGCTCCGTAACCAACACCACCCCATGATCGGTCGCATAATGCCCATTGTGCTCATTCTGCTCGCCCTCGGCATCTTCGTGGGCTACATCAATCCTACCTATACGGGTAAGATCCTTCCGCTCCAGGCGCAGATAAAGCAATACAACTCCACGCTCGCCGCTGCGAACGACTTCAATAAGAAAGAAGCGGAACTTGCCACCGCGCGCAATGCGATACCCGCGGATGCGATCTCCCATCTGCAGGCCTATCTGCCTGATGGCGTCGATAACGTGCAGCTCATCCTCGACCTCAACGCGCTCGCGGCGAAGTCCGGCGTCCTCCTTTCCAATTTCGACATCAAGAGTTCCGCGTCGACGAACTCCGGCGTCGATCAGTCCGCAGGAGCCCTGCCGCTCGATCCGAGCGCCAAGCCTACGGACGCCATCGACGTCTCCGTTGCCGCCACCGCTACCTATGGCGCATTCCGGACCTTCCTCGACGGCGTGGAGCGCAGCCTCCGCCCGATGGATGTGGTGCAGATGACCTTGAATGACTCGACTACCGGGGTATACACCTACAACCTCACGTTCCGCATCTATTGGCTGCACTAATTCCTATGAACAAGAACACCATCATCGCTATCGTCATCGGCTTCGTACTGCTTACGGCGGCCGGCTATTTCCTGTTCGTGAAGCCGGCACCCTCGACCGGCGCGCTCAGCGCGAGCGAACCGGCAAGCCCCGAAGAGACCATGTTCGTGAATCTCGCGGCGCAGCTCGAGCCTCTTGGATTCGATACCTCCATTCTTTCTGATCCGCGCTTCCTCGCACTGGTCGATCTCCATACGGCGGTCATCGCGGAACCAACGGGCAGACGCGATCCGTTCGCGCCGTTCGGCAAGTAATAGTTTTCCCGCGCGCATCTATCGCGTTCGCGGGCGCACAGGGAGTATCATACTGATATGAACCTTCTCGGGGTGCTTGCAGATAGCGGGGTCATCAAGGCGAACGAAATCGATACGATCGCGGCAGAGGGCCGGGTCAAGGACGCCACCCTCGAAAGCGCGCTGGAGAAGCGCGGCGTAACCGTGGAGACGATGCTGCAGGCGCTCGCCAAGCACTACGGCATTCCGATGCGCATCCTGCCGCAAGGGCGCGACATCGAGCAGGCGGCGCTCGAATTCATCCCGCAAGAATCCGCCGAGCATTATAAATTCGTTCCGCTCGGTATCGTGGACGGCGCGCTCGAAGTGGGCATCACCGACCCCGACAATATCGAGGCGCGCGATGCGCTCCAATTCATTTCCACGCGCGCGGGCATGCCGTACAAGCTGTTCCTCATCAGCGAAGCGGACTTCAAGCGCGTCATCGAGGAGTACCAGAACCTTACCGGAGTGGTCGACGAGGCGCTCACCGAATTCGAGGGCTCGGTCGCCGAAACGGACGAGGCGAAGAAGATGGAAGCCGAAGAGGCAGCGAGCGCCAAGGGCGAGAACGCCGAGGGCGATATCAAGGCGGACTCGCCGGTCACCAAGATCGTCGCGACCGCGCTCCGCTACGCGGTGGAGGGCGGAGCGTCCGACATCCACATCGAACCCTCGCCCGAGAAGACGCGCGTGCGTTTCCGCATGGACGGCGAACTGCATACGTCGCTCGAACTCCCGGGAAAAGTGCATGCAGCGGTCGTCGCGCGCATCAAGATCATGGCGCAATTGCGTCTGGACGAGAAACGAAAGCCGCAGGACGGCCGCTTCTCCACCGTGGTCGATAAACGCCGCATCGACTTCCGCGTCTCGACGTTCCCCACGCAGTACGGCGAGAAGGTGGTGATGCGTATCCTCGATCGTTCCAAAGCGGTGGCGAATCTCGACGCTATCGGCTTGCCTCCGGAATACCTCGCCGCTGTACGCGAGATCCTCAAAGCGCCGTACGGCATCGTGCTCATCTGCGGGCCTACCGGGTCCGGTAAATCCACCACGCTCTTCGCGATGCTTTCGGAGCTCGATCGCGAGACCCAGAACGTCGTGTCGCTCGAAGACCCGGTCGAGTACGAGATAGCGGGCGTTGCCCAGAGCCAGGTGCATCCGGAAATAGGCTACGATTTCGCGAACGGTCTCCGTTCCATCCTGCGTCAGGACCCGGACGTCATCATGGTGGGCGAGATCCGCGATAAGGAGACGGCCCAGCTCGCCATTCAGGCGGCGCTCACCGGTCACCTCGTCTTCTCGACCATCCACACCAACACGACCGGCGGCGTCATCCCGCGCCTCATCGACATGGGCGTCGACCCGTACCTCATCGCCCCAACGCTTATCGCTGCCATCGGGCAGCGTCTCGTGCGCAAGCTCTGTCCTGACGCCGGACAGGAGCTGCCGGTCTCCGAAAGCATCCGCGGCCTTCTAGAGGAAGAATTCGCGGACCTTCCCGAAAGCGCGAAGAAGCGCATACCCAAATTCGAGCATTTCTACCGGGCCCAGGCGACTCCTGACTGCCCGAACGGCACGCGGGGCCGGGTGGGCGTGTTCGAGCTCCTGCGCATGGATAAGGACCTCGAGCATGTCGTGCTCACGAGCCCCGTAGAGGAGTCCGTATATAAAGTGGCCCGCGCCAAGGGCATGCTCACCATGCGCGAGGATGCTATCATTAAAGCGCTCAAGGGTGAGATACCTTTCGAAGAAGTGAACGCACTGGGCGCTGAGCTATTCACGGACGACGAAAAACAACCAACGAAATAAATTTATGGCTACTTATCGCTTATACCTCGTAGATGACGACCGATTCCTCCTGGACATGTACGCGGTGAAGTTCAAGGCGGCCGGTCATGAGGTGACCGCGTTCCAAAGCGGGGAAGAAGCGCTCGTGGCGCTCCGTGAGAAGCCGGCTCCGGACGCCATGCTGCTCGATATCGTCATGCCGGGCATGGATGGCTTCGAGATACTCCAGGCCATCCGGACCGAGCAGCTCGCTCCGACGACGAAGGTCATCGTGCTCTCGAATCAGGGCCAGGAATCCGACCTCGAAAAGGCCAAGACCCTCGGCGTCGCCGGCTATATCATTAAAGCGTCCGCCATACCGAGCGAGGTATACAGCGAGACGATGAAGATAATCGAAGCAGCGGCATGAGCGCATCCAGCATCCATCCGCTCCTTTCGGCCGTCATCTCCGAAGGCGGGTCCGATCTCCACCTTTCGGTCGGAAGTCACCCCATCATCCGCGTCTCCGGCGCCTTGGTTCCGCTCGTGCAGGAGCCGGTCCTCACTGCCGCCGGTACCGAAGCGATGCTCAAGGAAATATTGCCGGAGGGGAAGTGGGAGGGATTCATGCGCGACCAAGCCGTGGACTTCTCCCATGAGCACGATGACAAGAACCGGTTCCGCGTGAACGGCTACATCGTGCAAGGAGGCGTCACGGTCGCGATGCGTCTCATCCCGCACCACATCCGCTCTTTCAGCGATCTCAATCTTCCGCCGGTGCTCGAAGTCTTCACGCAGCGCACCCAAGGATTCTTCCTGGTGGTGGGGCCGGTGGGACAGGGAAAATCCACCACGCTCGCCACTATCATCGATCGCATCAATGAAACGCGTGCCGAGCACATCGTGACCATCGAGGACCCGGTGGAATACCTCTTCGAGCAGAAGAAGTCCCTCATCCACCAGCGTGAGGTCCGTATCGATACCCCCGACTTCCATGCCGCGCTCCAGGCGGCGTTCCGCGAGGACGTGAACGTCATCATGGTGGGGGAAATGCGCGACCAAGAGACCATCTCGAGCGCGGTCACCGCTGCGGAAACCGGTCACCTCGTGCTTTCCACGCTTCATACCAACAACGCAGCCCAGACCATCGACCGTATCATCGATATGTTCCCGCCCAACCAGCAGGGGCAGGTGCGCGTCCAGCTTGCAGGCTCCCTGGCCGGCATCTTCTCGCAGCGTCTGGTGCCGCGTATCGCGGGCGGTCTCATTCCTGCGTACGAATTGCTCATCAATAACAGCGCCATCGCGAACCTCATCCGCGAAGGGCGCACCCATGAGATCACCACCGTGGTGCAGACGAGCTCGCAGGACGGCATGATCGATATGGATCGCTCGCTTGCCGAACTCGTGCGTCGCGGCGAGGTGACCATCGAGCACGCCTATGAACGGGCAAGCGATCCGAAGACCTTCGAGCGGTATCTCTAATCATGCTATTCACGTATCGAGCGCTTGATCCGGACGGGCAGGAACGCGAGGGTTCCATCGAGGCGCTGTCGATGGATGTCGCCGTTTCAACGCTGCAGCACCGCAACCTGATCGTTTCATCCATCGCGCCCTCGACTAAAAAGAGCGCGCTCTCATCGCTCGATGGCTTGAGTTTCCTCAATCACGTCTCGAACAAAGAGGTCGTCATCCTTTCGCGGCAGATCTCGACGTTGTTCGAAGCGCAGGTCTCGGCGCTGCGCGTGTTCCGCCTGCTTGCGGCTGAAGTCGATAACAAGGTACTCGCCGGCGTCCTCACCCAGGTGGCGGACGACATTCAAGGCGGCAGCCCCATCAGCAAGGCGCTTTCGCGCCACCCGAAAGTCTTCTCGGGCTTTTACGTGAACATGGTGAAGTCCGGAGAGGAATCCGGAAAGCTTTCCGAGACCTTCATTTACCTTGCCGACTACCTCGACCGTTCCTACGAAGTGGCGAGCAAGGCCCAGAACGCGCTCATCTACCCTGCATTCGTCATCGGCGTGTTCTTCGTCGTGATGGCGCTCATGCTTACGCTCGTCATTCCGAAGATCAGCGCCATCCTCACGGACTCGGGACAGAAGATCCCTATCTATACGCAGATCGTCATAAACCTCTCGAGCTTCCTCGTGCACTACGGATTCTTGATACTCATCGCGCTCTTGGTCGCCGTATTCCTTTCCTGGCGCTCGCTCCAGACTCCGTCCGGAAAACTCATGTTCGATAGCATCAAGCTCGATATCCCGTACCTCGGCGACCTCTATCAGAAACTCTATCTTTCGCGCATCGCGGATAACTTCGCGACCATGCTCGTGTCGGGCGTGCCGGTGGTGGAAGCGGTAGAGATCACCGCCTCGGTCGTCGATAGCGCGACCTATGCCGGGGTACTGCATCAAGTGGGGGAGGACGTGAAAGGAGGCGCGAGCATCTCGGACGCGCTTGCGCGCCACAAAGAGATCCCGGGCATCATGAGCGCCATGGTGCGCGTGGGCGAGGAGACGGGAGAGCTCGGCAAGATACTCGCGACGCTCGCGAAGTTCTATCAGCGCGAAGTGAATAACGCCGTGGATACGCTCGTGGGTCTCATCGAGCCGCTCATGATCGTGATGCTCGGTCTGGGCGTGGGCACCCTTCTCGCATCAGTGCTCATTCCTATCTACAATCTGGCTGGCTCCATTTCGTAGTGCCTTCGTGAAATATTCATCGAGCGCACGTGTTATCCACACGCTTGCGTATATATATGCAATTCTCTCGTACAATACCTAGTAGCGGACACTTACTCGTAACCCGCACATAAATTCTAATCATTATGATTCTTGCATCATTCGGCGGACGACGGGACGGTCACGTAAAGGGTTTCACCCTCATCGAACTCCTCGTGGTCATCGCCATCATCGGCATTCTCTCCTCAGTCGTGCTCGCTTCTCTCAATACGGCACGCGCCAAGGGTGCGGATGCTGCCATCAAGTCGGACATCGACAGCGCCCGCGCGCAAGCCGAGCTCTACTATGACGCTCAGACTCCGACTTCATACGCAGCTGTGTGTACAACGGTAGGAACTGGCATTATAGGCATGGTTAATGGAGCAACAGCCGCTGGTTCTGCGAGCGTATCGTGCGGAGACAGTGCAACTGGTTGGGCGATTTCAGCGCAACTCAAGACCGATACAACCAAGTACTGGTGCGCCGATAATACGGGAACATCTACCCAAAAGACTGGACTCACTATTACCCCCGGCCCAGCCAGCGCTGACACCGCGTGCTAATCACAAACTCTCAATTATCGTAGAGTACAAAAACCGCCTTCGGGCGGTTTTTGTTATTGAAGCCTCATCTATCCCCTCAATTCGCTTTGAAGTGACCTTATGAACCGTATACTATGCATATAGCGCCATGGCTTTTGTATCTCCAAGATCTACTAAGGGTTTCACCCTCATCGAACTCCTCGTGGTCATCGCCATCATCGGCATTCTCTCGGCGGTAGTGCTTGCGGCGCTCTATATCGCCCGACTCAAAGGGGCGGATGCGGCGATAAAATCGGACCTGCATGTCATACAGACCCAGATGGAATTGTATTACGATAATAGTAACGGAGGCTCGTATGGAGTTACTCCGTACCTTTCGGTGCAGCCAGTTCCGAGAACGACGATTGGCGTGACGGCGCCGTACGGTACCGACCCGCAAATAAAGAATGCCCTTCAAGGCGCCATAAATCAGAGTAACGGAGTGGGCGGGTGCTGGTCCATTGGAGCAGGCGGAGCAAGCTATGCGGTCGCGTTCCCGCTGCAAGCTGATTCGACGAAATGGTGGTGCGTAGACGCCTCCGGGTCCGCGCGTGCCGTAAGCAGCGACACGTTCTCGGGCTCGTGCAAGGGTGGCGGTAATACGCAAATGGCAGGAGGGCCCGTGGCTTCTGCTTCGTGCCCTCCCTAATATCTATTTTCATGTATACGCGCGGCTTCACCCTTATCGAACTTCTCGTGGTCATCGCCATCATCGGCATTCTCTCATCGGTGGTGCTTGCATCGTTGAATACGGCGCGTACGAAAGCGAAGGATGCGGCCGTACTTTCCAATATGGATGCGATCATCCCGCAGGGAATCGTATATCAAGACCAATACGGCACCTACGGCACCACCGCGGGTAATGATTGCAGCACTGCAGTGTTCAGCGATCCGACTTTCCAGATGGTCTTTGCAGCAGTGGGTGCGCTTAATAATGCCGGGGGTAAAGCGTGCTATGCACTCGATACCATATACGCGGTAGCGCTTCAAAGACCGACGGGCACGGGCTTCATTCCGCCAACCGTATACTGGTGCGCTGACTCCACAGGAAAAAAATGCGGTGTGAACGACCTTACCACCCTCTCCACGGGCTCGTGCGGCTGTCCGTAAATGGCTACATTCCTCCCGTACGCATGCGCTCTGCTCGGAGCGGTGCTCGCGAGCTTCGCGGGCGTTATCAGCGAGCGTCTCTATACCGGCGAGTCATGGGTAGTGGGGCATTCCCGATGCAATTCATGTAACCGCACGCTTACCGGTCGTGACCTGATACCGATCATCTCCTGGCTCATCCATCGGGGCCGGTGCTGGTCGTGCAAGGCTCCCATCCCGTATCGCTATGCGCTTTCGGAACTCATCCTCGCCGCCGTGTTCTATGCAGCGGCACTACGGCTGGGGGCGGGTCTCGCACTTGTGCTCTTGCTCGCCGCGTTCTTCATTCTTGCGATAGTCGTCCTCTACGATCTGCGGCATACCGTGGTGCCCATGCCGCTCGCGCTCCTCTTGATCGCTACGAGCGGCGCCTATCTTCTCGTAACGGGATCGCGGGGAATGGAACTCGCGAGCACGCTCATGGTCGCAGGCGCGATCGGGCTCGGGTTCTTCCTTATGCATGCACTCTCGAGCGGCCGCTGGATGGGACTCGGGGACGCGCCCATCGCGCTCGCGCTGTCCCTTATCGCGGGCAAAGAGGCGTTCGCGGGACTCCTGTTCTCGTTCTGGATCGGTGCGGTTATCGGCATTTTCATCTTGGTGCTCACTCCGCGAGGGCATAGAATGGGTATTGAAGTACCCTTTGTGCCGTTCTTGGCGTGCGGGTACCTACTCGCTTTCTTTACTCAATGGAATCCCTTCCTTTTCTAAGACCTGCGGTCGCACCTCGCGGATTTACCTTGATCGAATTGATCGTGGTGCTCGGCATTATGATTCTCCTGACGGGGGTAGTGCTCGTGGGGCAGGGTAATTTCAACCGCTCGCTCATCGTGACCGATACGGCGTACACGGTAGCCCTTTCCATGCGGGAAGCGCAGACCTTCGGGCTTTCAAGCCGGGCGTATAGCGGTGCGAGCAATGCGGGATACGGGCTCCATTTCGATGCTGCGATTCCGAACGCGTACGTTATGTTCGCGGACGTAAGCCGTGTGGCCCCTCCCGATCTCTCGTATTGCCCGACGGGAACGGCGAATACTCCCGACGCCAAGCCCGGTAACTGCATTTTCGATCCGACCGGCAACGAAGTCGCCCAGAACTATACCTTCAGTCGCGGTTTCACCATTACCCAATTGTGCGGCCATGCGGTGGGAGGCACCCAGCACTGCTCCGTCGGAGGCGCGGTGACCGACCTGACGGGCATCGACACAGTATTCGTGCGGCCCAACACCCTGTCGGTCGTCACGGGACGCCGGAATGCGGGAAATATACCGTTACTCGATGCCCAGATACGGATATCCGCACCTAATAATGGAGGTGATCGGTATCTCTGCCTGACCCAGGCGGGCGAGGTCTCGGTCTCCGCCACCCTTTGCCCATGACCTATCGCGCTTCACCCAAAGGCTTCACGCTTGTCGAAATGATCGTGTCGATCGGGCTGTTCTCTATAGTGATGCTCGTTGCGATGAGCGCCTACTTCACGCTCATCAGCCTCGATCGTCGCGCCCGCGCCACGAACCAAGTGGTAAGCAACCTTTCCTTCGCCGTGGATTCCATGGTGCGCGGCATCCGCACCGGCAGCCTCTACCACTGCATCGATGGGGGAGCGGACGCTGACGGGAACTCCACAAGCGGCGCATGTACCGAGTTCTACTATACGGATAGCAATCTTCCAGCCGGCAACAACGTGGTGACCTATTTCCTGCATGGGACGAGCATATTACGCAATCAGGGCAATGCGAATTCCGTGCTTACCGATACCGCATCAGCGCTCACCGACCCCAGCATCGCCATCACTAAGTTCAAGGTCTATGTTCGAGGCGCAGGAACCGGTAATGTGGAGCAGCCTCAAGTGCTGTTCACTATTAGCGGAACCATGCCCGCGGATTCGAGCGGGAACCCCACCACCTTCGTGATAGAGGAGAACGCCACGCAGCGCCTAATCGACCTATGAGCATGAAAGCATTCACCCTCGTTGAGACCTTGGTAGCGATCGCTATCCTATCGATAGCCATTATCGGGCCGTTCCAGATAGTCCAAGGCGTATTGCAGTCCTCCTACATCGCGCGCGATCAGCTCATCGCTGCCGCGCTCGCGCAAGAAGGAATGGAATACGTACGCCAAGTCCGGGATACCAATTTCATCTATAACAGCCGTAACGCCGGCGGACGCATGTGGCTCGAGGGCTTTGACGGAAGCGCAGGAACGCCCGATTGCTACACGAATGCGTGCATCGTGGATGTGGGTCAGCAGCTGGCTCAGCAGAGGGTGATCTCCTGCGGCGACCTCACCTGTGCCGGCCGGCCGCTCTACCTTTCAGGAGGCGGTCTGTACAACCAAAGCTCGAGCGGAACCGTAACCCGCTTCACGCGCAGCGTGAATTTCGTGTTCAAGGACGGCACAGAAAGTTTCGTGAGCGTCACGGTAAGCTGGAATTACCACGGCCTGCATACCGTGACGCTCGTCGAGGATCTCCGTAATTGGCTATGATGCATACCCCCGTCGCTCCGTTTCGAGGCATCACGCTGCTGATAGCGGTCATTCTTTCCTCGGTCGTCCTTTCGGTCGCGCTCGCGCTGCTGGATATCTCGTACAAACAGATACTGCTGGCGTCTTCCGCGAAGCAGTCGCAGTACGCGTTCTATAACGCGGATTCAGCTATGGAATGCGCGCTGTACTGGGACCAACAGAAGGATGCCTTTGATTACACCCTGACTCCGTATCTGGATCCAGCGCAAGGACATATTAGCTGTACTGACCTGAACGGAATTCAACATGATATATATCCGAGCCTTGCGCCGAACTCATCTCCGCCTCCCGCTGGGTTCATTCGCACTACCACGTTCGCGATTCCCTGCACGGGCGGAACCTCGGGCGTGATTACGGTGGCGAAATCGAACAAGGGTGGGGCTCGTATCTACGTAACCGGATATAGCACCTGTGTCGCGACCGACCCGCGCCGCATCGAGCGTGGGCTCACGGTGACGTATGGCGATACGGTAGGAGGCCCCTAGCATCGCTTCTTCAGGGAGGATTTCGGTAATTTCCTCAATCGGCGATTGGGCATAGAATGGCCGTATGAAAGCCACGTCAGAAGTTCGCGCACGCGCCTCGCAGCTGCGTAAGACCATAGAGCGATACCGGACCCTTCAGCATGAGAAGGATGAATCTCCGATCTCTCCTGAGGCGCTCGATTCTCTCAAGCACGAGCTCGCGATGCTTGAAGCGAAGCATCCGGAACTCGTCACTCCGGACTCGCCGACCCAAACTGTCGCCGGAAACGCGATGCCGGAACTCAAGAAAGTGCGGCACGCCGTTGCCCAGTGGTCGCTCGACGACGCGTTCAGCAAGGAAGAGCTCGCGGCATTCGATGAGAAGGTGCGTCGCGCGCTCGCCAAGTCAGGAGGCGCGATCGCTGCCCCGACCTACGACGTGGAATTGAAGATAGATGGACTGCATATCGTGCTGACGTATGAGAAGGGAAGGCTAGTCACCGCCGCTACCCGCGGAGACGGCGTCGTGGGCGAAGATGTCACGCATAACGTGCGTACGATCAAATCCGTCCCGACACAGCTCGCACGCCCCATCGACTTGGTCGTCGAAGGCGAGGTGTATATGACGCGTTCGGGATTGGCGAAACTCAATAAGCAGCGCGAGAAAGCCGGCCAGCCGCTGTTCGCCAATCCGCGCAATGCTGCCGCGGGTTCCTTGCGCCAACTTGACCCGAGCATCGCTGCGCAGCGGCCGCTCGCGGTATTCCTGTATGACGTCGATGCCTCGAGCGAGCCCCTGCCGGATACCCAAACCGGCGAACTTGCCTACCTGCGGGAACTGGGCCTCCCAGTGAATCCGCACCACATCCATGCGACGTCGCTGACGCAGGTTACTGCGTACTGGGAAAAATGGCAGGGCGCAAAGCGCGAAAAGGAAGACTATCAGCTCGACGGGGTGGTGCTGAAAGTAGACGAGCGTGCCTACCAAGAAGCGCTTGGGTATACCGGCAAAGGGCCCCGGTTCTCCATCGCTTTTAAATTCCCGGCCGAGCAGGTGACCACCATCGTGGAAGATATCGCGCTGCAGATCGGGCGTACGGGCGTACTCACCCCGGTCGCGCACCTCTCTCCGGTTGCGGTTGCAGGTACGGTGGTCGCGCGCGCAACGCTCCATAACGAGGATTTCATACGCGAGAAGGATATCCGCATAGGCGATACGGTCATTCTCCAGAAAGCGGGCGACATCATTCCTGAAGTAGTGCAGGTGCTTACCGAGCTGCGCACCGGAAAAGAGAAGAAATGGAAGTTCCCGACGCACTCCGCGCTCTGCGGCGGAGATGGCGCTCTCGAGCGCGTGCCCGGGCAAGCGGCCATGCGCTGTAAAGTAGGGGGTTCGTTCCCGGAGCGCCTGCGCAAGCTCGCGCACTTCACCGGCAAATCCGCCCTCGATATCGAAGGGTTGGGCCAGAAGACCGTACAGCTCCTCATGGAGCATGAGCTCGTTTCGGACTACGATGATTTCTTCGACCTCACGTACGACGAAGTGCTCGCACTCCCTTCCTTCAAGGAAACGTCGGCGCGCAACCTTATCAGCGCCATCGATGCGAAGAAGAGCGTACCGCTCGACCGCCTTCTCGTCGGGCTTTCGATACTGCATGTGGGTACGGAGACGGCGACCTTGCTCGCCCAAACGTTCGGCACCATCGAGAAGCTGGGAAAGGCCCGCGAGGAAGAGCTCGCACGCGTGAACGGCATCGGTGACGTCGTCGCGCATTCGGTCGTGCAGTGGTTCGCGGATGGCCAGAACAAAGCCATGCGCGAGCGACTGCTGAAGCATCTCCGCGTGACGCGGGTAGCCAAAGTGGAAGGGGGACCGCTTGCGGGCCAGAGCGTGGTCGTTACGGGCACGCTCCCTACGCTCTCGCGCGAAGAAGCCGAAGCGCTCGTGAAGAAAGCTGGCGGTACGGCCGGAAGCGCCGTATCGCGCAAGACTTCCTTCGTGCTTGCGGGAGAGAATCCCGGCAGCAAGCTCGCGAAAGCCCGCACGCTCGGGGTGCCCGTGCTTTCGGAAGCGGAGTTCGTGAAGCGCATTGGCGCGTGATAGAGTGGCCGCATATGGCTTCCACGGACGAAGTGAAGAAACTCGCGTCGCTGGCCCGGCTTTCCATACCGGAAGAAAAACTCGCGGCCTTCGCGAAGGAATTCGATGGGATCCTTGCCTACGTAGGAACGCTGGATGAGCTCACGCTTCCCGCGCATGATAAACGCCCTATTCCTGTGGTGCGCAACGTCTTTCGCGCGGACGGAGAACCGCATGAAAAAGGGAAGCATACGAAGAAACTGGTCGAGCAGTTCCCAGACCGAGAAGGCAATGCACTGAAAGTGAAGCAGATCATCGTTCATGACTAAGTCTCTTAACGAGCTTTCGATAACTGAAGCCGCAAGCGGTCTCCGCGCCAAGGAATTCACCGTGCGCGAGCTCTGGGATGCCTGCGCACGCGTCGCGCAGGAGAAGAATCCGGAACTGAATGCCTATCTCGAGCTTTTCGAGGCGGATGGAAGCGCTATGGCCGCTGCGCAGGAACGCATCGATACGGAAGGCAACGCAGCGCCCCTGCTCTGCGGCATCCCGCTCGCCATCAAGGACAATATCCTCATCGAGGGGCATGTGGCGAGCGCCGCTTCGAAGATGCTCTCCACGTATCAGGCGGCCTACGACGCGACGGTGATAACGAAACTGAAACAAGCCGGAGCGCTGTTCCTCGGACGCACCAACATGGATGAATTCGCCATGGGTTCTTCTACCGAGAATTCCGCTTTCGGCGTCTCGCGTAATCCGCATGACCCGTCGCGGGTGCCTGGCGGCTCTTCCGGCGGCTCGGCAAGCGCGACCGCAGCCCATCTGGCCATCGCGGCGCTCGGCACCGACACGGGCGGCTCCATTCGCCAGCCGGCTGCGCACTGCGGTCTCGTAGGACTCAAGACCACGTACGGAAGGGTCTCACGCAGTGGCGCCATAGCGCTCGGCTCCTCGCTCGATCAGATCGGTCCGCTCGCCAAATCGGTTGCGGACGCCAAAGCCCTCTACGACCTTATCAAGGGCGCCGACCCACTCGACGCCACCAGCATCGACGAGACCACGTACCCGCTGCGTGCCGCCAAAGACACGCTCGTCATCGGAGTTCCGCGTCACTTGCTTGCCGAAGGAGTCGATGCGGACGTGCGGACGGCGTTCGAAGCGACGCTCGCTGCACTGGTGGAAAAAGGGCACACGCTCGTCGAGGTATCGCTTCCGACCAGCGGATACGCGCTTCCGGTGTACTACGTCATCATGCCTGCCGAAGCGTCGACCAACCTCGCGCGCTACGACGGCATGCGCTACGGGAAGGCAGTCCGGGGCGCCACGCTGCTGGACGATTACCTCCTCTCTCGCTCCGAAGGATTCGGGCCGGAGACTCAGCGGCGTATTCTCCTCGGGACCTTCGTGCTTTCGTCGGGATATATCGACGCGTACTACCGTAAAGCGGATGCGGCCCGCGACGTCCTCACGCGCGAATACGACGACGCGTTCGCCTCTTGCGACGTGATCGCGTTCCCGACCACACCGTCTCCCGCTTTCAAATTCGGCGAGAAGACCGATCCAGTCTCCATGTACCTCGAGGACGTGTTCACGGTAACCGCGAACCTTACGGGCATGCCGGCCATTTCCGTACCCATGGGCACCGTCATGCGCGACGACGTGCCGCTCCCGACCGGCATCCACTTCACGGCGCCTAAAGGCGCAGAAGACCTCCTGTTTCAAATAGGCGCTGCAGTAACGAACGAGACGCTCTAGCTCAGCTAGATGTACGGGCATATTTCCATCACGAAGCCATAAAAGCCATATCTCACGGGGTATACTAGCCAGTAATGGATCCCACTATCGCGTCGAGCGTTCCTGCCACTACCGGCCCGGTGCATTTTCTCAATATCGAATATGTGTTCTATCTCCTCTATCAGCTGGTGGCGGGTGGGCAAGGAGGAGGGGCCGCGCCGAATCTGAACGGACTGGTCTCGGTTGTCACCGCGCTCTGGGTGGTCGTCACCGTCCTCGCCTACATCGTCTCGCTCGGGTTCCTTGCGCTCCTGGTCTATTCCACGATACGCATGCATCAGATAAAGGATGAGGATGCGATGCGCTTTACGACCGTCAGCGACAGCCACCATGCGGAGCAGGTGACCGAGCACCATCGATGGAATCATGTGCGCGAACTCATCGAAAGCTCCCAGGAGAACGACTGGCGTCAGGCCATCGTCGAAGCGGACATCATTCTCGACGATATGCTCACGAGGCTCGGGTACCCCGGTGCCTCCGTAGGAGAGAAGCTTCGCGCGGTCGATCCGGCGAAATTCCATACGCTGCAAGAAGCCTGGGATGCGCACAAGGTCCGCAACGAGCTCGCGCATCAAGGCTCGGCTTATCCGTTCACGGACCACATCGCCTATCGCACCATACTCCAGTACGAGAATGTATTTCGCGAGCACGGCGAGATCTAGCGATGAAGCCTTCCCATGTAGTCGCTCTGGGAGGTGCAGGAGCCGTCGGGTTCGCGCTCCTTCTCATGCTGCTCACGCACGGCGCGGGATTTCCGCTGCTCGCGCCTTCCGGCTCGGTAGGCATAAGCGAGCGCGACCTCATGGTGCGTACGGTGTACCTCATGCTCATCGTGGTGATTCCCGTCATCATCCTTGCCATATTCATCGCGTGGCACTACCGAGAAGGGAATACGAAGGCTGCCTATACCCCCAACTGGGAGCACTCGAAGATGGAAGAGTTCATCTGGTGGTCCATTCCCTTCGAGATAGTGCTGGTGCTTTCGGCGGTTACCTGGAGCGGCACGCACGAGCTCGATCCCATGAAGGCGCTCGTGAGCACGCAGCCGCCGCTTACGGTGCAAGTAGTCGCGCTTCCGTGGAAATGGCTCTTCATCTATCCGGAGCAGGGCGTAGCGAGCGTGAACGAGCTGGCGCTTCCGGTGAATCGTCCGGTTGAATTCCGCATCACCGCCGACGCACCGATGAATTCGTTTTGGATACCAGCGCTCGGAGGCCAGATGTACGCCATGACGGGCATGACGACCATGCTGCATCTCATGGCGCCCACGGCCGGGAATTTTACCGGGCGCTCCGCGAACTATAGCGGCGCCGAGTTCGCGCAGATGAGCTTTACGGCGCGCGCCATGGACCAAAGCGATTTCGATGCCTGGGTAGCGCAAGCGAAGCAGGCGGAAGCACTGTCGTCCGGAACGTACAGCTCGCTGCGCGTGCCTAGCGACGCGGGTCCCGTGCGCTACTATGGCAGTGTGGACATGACCTTTGCCGACATCCTGGATCTGTACATGCCCATGCGCATGGATATGACCATGCCGATGGGTTCTTCGATGATGCATCACCCCTAACCATGTTCGGCATCCTTACTTCAGCGGCGTTCATTCATGGCCCTATCGAAACCGGCGGGCAGTTGGTGGTCGTGCTCGGCGGCGTATCGGTCCTACTCCTCCTTACGTTCACGAAACGCTGGAAGTGGCTGTTTCGCGAGTGGCTCATGTCGCTCGATGCGAAGAAGATAGGCATCATGTACCTCGTGCTTGCGGGCCTCATGCTCGTGCGCGGCGGCATCGATGCGCTCATGATGCGCGGCCAGCAAGCCATCGCGGTAGGAGCTGGCTCCGGCTACCTCTCCCCGGACCATTTCGCGCAAGTATTCAGCGCCCATGGCGTCATCATGATCTTCTTCGTCGCCATGACATTCATGTTCGGGCTCATCAATTGCATCCTTCCGCTCCAGATAGGCGCGCGCGATGTCGCGTTCCCGCTGATGAATTCCATAAGCTTCTGGCTCACCGCGACCGGGGCGATCCTCCTCAACCTCTCGCTCGTGGTGGGAGAGTTCGCAGCGACCGGCTGGCTCGCGTATCCGCCCCTGTCGGAGCTCGCCTATAGTCCGGGCGTGGGCGTCGATTACTACATCTGGGCGCTGCAGATAGCGGGTATCGGTACCTTGCTCGCGGCCGTGAATTTCATCGTGACCATCGTCAAGGAACGCGCGCCCGGGATGACGCTCATGCGCATGCCTATATTCGTCTGGACCGTGCTCGCCTCGATGCTCCTCGTGCTCTTCGCCTTTCCGATACTTACCGGGACCCTCGCGATGCTCTCCTTGGACCGCGCGATCGGCATGCATTTCTTCACCACGACGCTCGGCGGTAACGCGATGATGTACGTGAACCTCATCTGGGCATGGGGCCATCCGGAGGTATACATCCTCATCCTGCCCGCCTTCGGCATCTTCTCCGAACTCGTGCCGGTGTTCTCGCAGAAGCGGCTCTTCGGCTATACCTCCATGGTCGTCGCCACCATGGTCATTACCATCCTTTCCTTCGGCGTGTGGGTGCACCACTTCTTCACGATGGGCGCAGGCGCGAACGTGAACGCCTTCTTCGGCATCGCGACCATGGCTATCGCCATACCGACGGGCGTAAAAGTCTTCAACTGGCTCTTCACCATGTTCCGCGGCCGTATTCGCTACACGACTCCCATGCTGTGGTTCATGGGCTTCCTGTTCACGTTCATCCTCGGCGGCATGACCGGGGTGCTTATGTCGGTGCCGCCGGTCGATTTCCAGCTGCATAATAGCCTGTTCCTCGTCGCGCACTTCCATAACATGGTCATCGGCGGCGTGCTGTTCGGCTACTTCGCAGGTCTTGCGTACTGGTTCCCGAAGATATTCGGATTCGGATTGCATGAGGCGCTCGGGAAGCTCGCATTCTGGCTCTGGATCGTCGGCTTCGCGGTCGCCTTCATCCCGCTCTATATACTGGGGCTTATGGGTATGACGCGCAGGCTCGATTTCGTGGATGCAGCGAGCGGGTACCATCCGCTTCTGGTGGTCGCTCTCGTTGGCGCATGCATCATCGCGCTCGCGGTTTCCGTGCAATTCTTCCATTTCCTCGTCAGTCTGCGCGAGCGTAAGCACCGGAAGGATTCTTCGGGGGACTACTGGGGCGGACGCACGCTCGAATGGTCCACGTCGTCTCCCGCGCCTCTATACAATTTCGCGCATATTCCGCATGTGCACGGCCGCGATGCGTTCTGGCGGATGAAGGAGAAAGGGGAATCAGGGCGCGAGGGTCCGTACGAGGACATCATGCTTCCGAAGAATAGCGCGATCGGCCTGTTCATTGCCGGCTTCGCATTCCTGTTCGGATTCGGCATGGTCTGGCATATGTGGTGGATGCTGCCCGTATCGCTCCTCGGCATCTTCGTGACCATACTCGTGCGTTCGTTCGCGACCGAGACCGAATACGTGGTCCCCGCGGCAGTCGTTGCGCGCACCGAAGCCCACCATCACCCCGTATGACCAGGCACGCATCACACGACTACGTGCCCTTCGGTCTCTGGGTCTACATCATGAGCGACTGCGTGCTGTTCGCCTCGCTCTTCGCGGCGTATGCGGTGCTGCATACGGAAACGGCGGGCGGTCCCGCGGCCGCGGCGCTCTTCGATCCTCACTTCGTTCTTATCGAGACGCTGGTGCTGCTGACCAGCAGCTTTACATGCGGCCTTGCGGTGCTCGCCGCCGAGCGGAAGAACGTGCGGGGCGTGTGGGCCGCGCTGGTCGCAACGCTTCTGCTCGGCGGCGCATTCCTCGCGATGGAGCTCACGGAGTTCGGAAATCTTATCGCGGCAGGCAATAGCCCTCAGGCGAGCGCGTTCCTCTCGGCGTTCTTCACCCTGGTGGGTACGCACGGGCTTCATATATTCATCGGGGGCTTGTGGATGCTCGCGCTCCTTATGCATGTGGCCATCCGCGGAATTACCAAGGGTACGTCGCGCGGCATTCTGTACTTCTCGTTGTTCTGGCATTTCCTCGATATCGTCTGGATATGCATCTTCTCGCTCGTCTATCTCTTCGGCAGCCTTTCCCTATGAACCATGCATCCACCCATTCTCACGTGAGCGAGGCGCTGCCGGAAAGCAGCTTCTTCTCGTACGCGGTCGGCTTCGTGTTCTCCATTCTCCTTACGCTCGGCTCGTTCGAGGTCGCGCCACTCCTCGGAACGTTCGCACCATTCGCCATCGTGGTGGGCGCCCTCCTGCAGCTTTTCGTACAGCTCGTCTTCTTCCTGCACCTCGGGCGCGAACGGGGACCGAAATGGAATCTGGGCATCTTCATGTTCACGCTCGTCATCATCGGCATTCTGATCGGCGGTACGCTGTGGATCATGAGCAATCTCGCGCATCTCCATATGCACAGCCCTACGACGGACGACCTGTACCGGAACGGTATCGTCGCGCCTGCTAACGAGCTCAAATAATGAAGCTCTACTACCGGTTGTCCAAACCCGGCATCGTGTACGGGAATGCGCTGACGGCGCTTGCGGCGTTCCTATTCGCTTCGAGCGGGCATATCGACATCGTGCTCCTGCTCGGCATGCTCATCGGCATCAGCGCCTCCATCGCGTCGGCGTGCGTCGTGAATAACGTCATCGATCGCGATATCGACATGCATATGGAACGCACGAAGGACCGGGCCATTCCGACCGGCCGTGTCTCTATCCCTCATGCGCTCGTGTTCGCGCTCGTACTCGCCGTCATCGGCTTCGCCTCGCTCCTGCTCTTCACGAATCTGCTTACGTTCGCGGTCACGCTCTTCGGCGTCTTCGTGTATGTGGGGCTCTACACGCCGCTCAAGCGCGTCACGCTGCATAGCACCATCGTCGGCGCGCTTGCGGGCGCGGTACCTCCGGTAGTCGGATATGTGGCGGTCACGAACCGCCTCGATAGCATCGCCCTCGCGCTCTTTCTCGTGCTCGTGTGCTGGCAGATGGTGCACTTCTTCGCCATCGCCATCTTCCGTATCGATGATTATGCGAAAGCGAATATTCCGGTCATGCCCGTGCGTATAGGGATTTTCCGCACGAAAGTCGCGATGACGGTCTATGCGCTGCTCTTCGGGTTCTCGGTGTACGCGCTCGCGCTCGCTGGCGGACTCGGATTAATATACGAGGTCCCGCTCGGGATCCTCTCGCTCGGCTGGATACTGCTTTCGCTTGCGGGTTTCCGAACAGGCGACGACGCGCGCTGGGCGCGCCGCATGTTCTTCTATTCGCTCGTGATATTGCTCGCGTTCTGCGCAGCACTCGCTCTCTCGTAGACGTTACGCGTCCTTTTTAAAAGGTATCGTCCAGAGATGGGCGAGGTAGGGGAGGATGGAGCCAATGAGGGCGGCACCCACGACGCTCGTGACGATAATGAAGGGTGGATACCCCGAAAGGATGATATTAGTGAATCCAACGAGATTGATCAGCACCAGAGCGCAGGTGATTGAATAAAAATTGATGATGCTCCACCAGGTGAGATTACGCACATCCGAGTGTTCGATGTGTGCAAAGCGTTCCATATAGTGCTCGAGGCCATGCGTCATGAGCTTCTGGCGCTCTGTCCGTACGCCGATGAAGTACCCAAGCAACATGCCAAGAATGAAGGCAGGAATAGTATACGGAAGGGTAAGCCGAGCCCAGGGCCAGAACGAGATGGAAAGCGTCAGTAGAATGAATACGAACAGCGCGCTCATGGTGAACCTCGTCTGCGCGAATTTGTGCGGCATCGCATATTTTGCCACCGTTATGCTTATGAGAAAAAGCGCCAGCAGCGCAATGACTATCGTGATGGAGGTCGCAGTACTGCTCATGCAATCAATTAAACCATGACTACGTGACGGAACCATTTGCCTTTATGCTAAAAAGCTGTAAAATGGCCTCATCAAAGGGTCTTACCCTTTTAAAATAGCGGGGTAGAGGATTGAGGCCATTCCCATGGCGGGAGGCTAAAAGCGAAGCCCTGTGATAAAGTTCGACACACATAGCGGGGTAGAGGAGAGGTACCTCGGGAGGCTCATAACCTCCAGACGCCGGTTCGATTCCGGCCCCCGCAACCAGCAGCAAAAACCGCCCTCGAGCGGTTTTTGCATTTTACTGGATCCGCTATGAGGGTCGACCTACCTGCTATACTCGCAGATATATGCACATGCTTTCCCCTTCGCGCAACCGACGCGGTTTTACGCTCATCGAGCTTCTCGTTGTTATCGCCATCATCGGCATTCTCGCGGCAGTCGTGATTGCGTCCCTCGCTGCTGCACGCACGCGCGGCAACGATGCTGCCGTAAAGGAGAACCTGGTGAATTCTCGCGCCCAAGGAGAATTGTTCTATCTGAGCAACGGCAATAGTTACACTAATGGTACGGCTGCCAGCAACGTATGCGATCCAGCAGGCCTGGTACTCAATACGAATGGGATTCCTGCGGCGAGAGCCCGACTTCTCGCGGGCGTTCCAGTACCGCTACCTGTAGCCGGTACCGTGAAGGGCGTGAATACATTCGTATCAGCAGCTGCATCGGTAGTAGGCATCCCTTCAGTCACGCAAGGCGCCATAGGTACCGCGAGCAATGCGGTATGCAATAGCTCGGCCACCGCGTGGGCCGCGCAGGTACCGCTCCAAGGTGGAGGGTTCTATTGCGTGGATAGCACGGGACAGGGCATCACCTCCGCCATAAGCGTCATTACGACCGCTACCGATTACAGCTGCTCCTAGAGGCTGCGACGCGCAACGATGCGCCACTCGCGCCAGATGAAATACATGACCACGAGATCGAAGAGCGTGACCGCAACGACGATGAGCGAATGGTCCTTCCAGATCTGGTACGTCTGATAGACGACGAAGCCCGCAAGGACGAGGAGCGACCAGGGATACGCCCAGAGCTTGTTCTTCAGGAGCGCGAAAACCAAGACCGCCTTGATGAGGCCTCGAGAAAGAAGATACAATGCTACGAACGTAACGGTACCGGCCGTATACTTCGCTATCTCCGCTTCGACGGAGTCGGTAATGGTTCCCGAGGGAAATGCCGAGAGCAGCAGATTCCCGGCCGCAACGATGAAGCGCGGCGGTATGAAGAAGAGCGCGATTCCGGCGACTATCTCGGCGACCGAAATCGCTCCTTTGAGAACCACGCTCCAGAAGAAGAATTGATAGACCGTGCGTTCTTCTTGATCGGTGATCAGAGGCTCGCTTCCATGCATAGGCATAACCCTACCAGAGTTCTTGGAAGATGTAATTAAAAGTCTCTGCCTTCCGTATTAGTTCATGAGGCCGGGAAGTGCGAGCTGCTTTTCCGGCGTCGCCATGGCTTTATGGGTTAATACAGTGAAATGGAAAAGACACTACAAAAAAAGCTCGGGATGCCGCTTATAGCCGCAGCTCTGGTTGCGGGGATAGGAACAGGCGCGTTCGCCCTTGCGGGTGCTCAGTCGGCAGCAGCTGCAGAAACGTCGACCACGACGACCACTGCCGCTACGACCGGCACCACGCCCGGAACAGCCGCTACAGCAGGTACGCGTCCGCAGGGACATGCACCGCTCGGAGGTGACGGCATCGTTGCAAGCATCAACGGAACCACCCTCACGATGACGGAGGAGTCCGATGAAGGAGGCGCGACCTACACCGTGGACGCATCGAGCGCCACGGTCACGAAGGCAGGCGCATCCGCATCGCTCGCAAGCATCGCGGTGGGCGACAAGATCTTCGTCAAAGGCACGGTAGCAGGCACGAATGTTACCGCTACCAGCATAAGTTACGGTCACGGCGGACGGATGGGCGGGCACATGAAGCCTACTTCCTCCGCACCAACCGGCACGACGCAGTAATCAGGCAAGTAGCCAATAGCATACAAGGTGGTCACGAGAACCTCGTCCCGAATACCTTCCCGCATACCTCCGGCTTCGGAGGTATGCGGCGTGGCGTGCGCCGGGAAGGCGGAGTAACCTATACGTATGGAACCGCTTGGAAGCCTCACGGACGAGGAGCTCGCGCTCCGCATCCAGCACGGAGAGAGCGAACCGCTCGGCGTGCTTATGGGTCGCTATGAGCCGAAGCTGCTCCGATACGGAACGAAATTCCTCTCTGGAACGGAAGATATCGTGGACCTCGTGCAAGAAGTGTTCGTGAGCGTCTACCAGAATATCCAGAGCTATGATGCGAGCCGCCGATTCTCTCCGTGGATCTATCGCATCGCGCATAATGCCTTCGTCGGGGAATTGCGTAAGCGCTCGCGGCAGCCGGTCCGCTTCTTCGGTTTCGAGTTCGACACGTTCGTGCCGCATCCGGTCCAGGAAGCGACCCAGGTGCCGGAAGTTGAAGCGAAAGAAATGCGTAGTATGGTCGAGGAAGGGCTTTCGAAGATCTCGCCTGCCTATTCGGAAATCCTCATCCTTCGGTATCTGGAAGAGCTCAGCTATCAGGAGATAGCGGACGTCCTCCGGATACCGCTCGGGACCGTGAGTGTCCGTATCGCGCGCGGGAGGACGGCGCTGCGCGCGACTTATGGCGACCAATCACCCCTATGACTACTCCTGAAGACAAAATGACCGAATCCCTCCTCGAGCGCATCCGCGCGGGCCGCCTTCCTATGCGGTCCCGAAGCTATTTCATACTCCGTGCATCAGCGGTCGTGTTCGTCGCGATACTCGCGCTCGTCCTTTCGATTTTCCTATTCAACCTCGTGCTCTTCGTGCTCTTCACGGGCGGCCGCGCGCCGCTGCTCGCGCATGGTACGAACGGGCTCCTGGTATTCATCCGCTTTTTCCCCTGGTGGGTGCTGCTCGCCGACGTGCTCCTTCTCGCGCTCCTGCGGTCGCTCCTGCGCCAGTACTCATTCGGCTACCGCAGCCCCACGCTCTTCTTCTTCTTCGGACTTGCCGTCGTAGTGGGTTCGTTCGGCTTCATCCTTTACCACCATACGGATGTGAACGAACGTATCGAGCATGCGGCGCATCGTGGCCATCTTCCGCCTCCGGTGGGTTCGTTCTATGACGATGCGCGGCGTACGCTTCCGGACCCGGACGCTCCAGCATCCTCTCAATAGCTGCGTTTAACTTCGAGTTCACTGACGCTTCGGTATAGTGCGGTTCCGCTCGATTTATTCGTAAATCGCATATACGACGCGTATGGCAAATAACAACAATAACGGTCAGGGCAATCGGGGACGCGGTCGCGGCTTCGCCAGTATGGACGAGGATAAGCAGCGCGAAATAGCGTCCAAGGGCGGACGCAGCCAGGGCAAGGAGAATAATCCTGGTAACTTCGCGAACGACCCGCAGCGCGCAAGCGAAGCGGGCCGCAAGGGCGGGAGCTCGTAATGTACATCGCCGCAGAGCGATAACCACCACCTAAAGAAGGAGCGGGTCGACGGACCCGCTCCTTCTTTGTAGTATCGAGTGATGCAGGCAGTCATTCTCGCAGCCGGGCGCGGCACCCGTATGGGCGCGCTCACCGATTCGCTTCCGAAGCCCATGTTGAGGGTGGCGGGGAAGACCCTTCTTGAGCATAAATTCGACATTCTCGGTCCCGAATTCCATGAGATCATCCTCATCATCGGGTACCAGGGCGAGCTCATACAAAACGCATTCGGAGATTCCTATAAAGGAATGCCTATTCGGTACCTGATGCAAGAGGAACTCGATGGGACAATGGGCGCGCTCGCGCTCGCGCGGCCGCACCTTTCGGAACGATTCGTGGTCATGATGGGCGACGATATCTATGCGGCCGAGGATCTCATATCCGCCATCAGCGTCTCGGATTGGGCGATGCTTCTCGAAGATATGGAGCATATGGCCTCGGGAGGACGCATCATTACGGATGCCAGCGGCGAGGTCATCGATATAGAGGAAGGCGACCATCGCGGGCAGCTGGGACTGTTCAACACCAATCTCTTCGTCCTCGATCCGAGGATATTCGAATATCCGATGGTTCCGAAAGCCGCCGGAAGCCATGAATACGGATTGCCGCAGACGGTACTCGCGGCTTCGAAGGCATTGGAGATTCCACTCCAGTCGGTGCTCACCACGCAGTGGATACAGATAACCGCTCCTGAAGATATTGTTCGAGCCGAAACGCTGATTGAAGATACGTCAGGTTCATAGTAAGGTCTCACTACCGCTGATATAAGCGGCACTTGCTGGTGTAGCTCAGGTAGTTAGAGCATGGGACTCATAAACCCAAGGTCGAAGGTGCAAGTCCTTCCACCAGCACCCGTTCTCCCGGTTATTGAATATAGGCAGTAAAAAAGCTATATTCGGTAAGTTCACGTACGAGCAGGCCACCGGTCCCCGTCGTCACACGAGATGCGAATGGCTCTCATTTCTTGTGACGGCTGGGCCTGGGTGCTTCGTTCCTCGCCTCAATATATGCGGCCATAGCTCAACTGGTTAGAGCATCCGCCTGTCACGCGGAAGGTTGCCGGTTCAAGTCCGGTTGGCCGCGCACGTTAGAAAAGAAAGACCGCCCGGAAGGGCGGTCTTTCTGCTTTAAATATGGGTGATAAGCTTTAAGGGTCTATTTATGGAAACAGAGAATAAAGAGAAACCCATTGCGATCATCATCTATGGAATGGTCGCAGTGGGTAAGCTCACTGTCGCTAAGGCACTTCAAAAAGAGCTTGGATACAAGCTTACGCACAATCATCTTATAAATGACTTGGTTTGGAGTATCTTCGACCGGGGAACTCTCGAAGGGAACAGCCTTATCGAGAGACTTCGTTACGAGTTGTACGAAGAGGCAATTAAGCGTGGCGTAAGCATAATCATTACGCACTGCTATTCTCACGATTACATATCTCCTACGGGACTCTCCGACCCTGATTACTTGAAAACGCTTGAGGAGAAGTTAGGAGGTGCTGGCGCAAGGACCCTATTTGTTCATTTGCAAGCTGAAAACCAAGCTCTTCTCGAACGAGTTCAGGGCGAGTCAAGACATGAGCATAGAAAGCTTACGGACGTGTCGAAGATGGCAGAATACCTAGAGGACAAAAGCCTTGATGTTAGAACATCAGCGTCGGTTAAGAATAATCTTGTGATTGATAACACGAACTTGGCAGCAGAAGATGTGGCTAGAATAATTAGCCAGCATTTGCAAAAGCAGTTCTAATGCTAGTTCCAATCAGTCATGTCTTTATCCGTGAAGTGGAATGGTACGATTTAGTCATGAAAAAAGTCGGACTCGTACTTGTTCTATGCCTCGGTATCGTCTTGGTCGCAGGACTTGTGATGGGAAGCTTCTATTTCCCGAACTCATTTAAACTGAGCCCCATTACTTATTATCTCGGGAGCGAAGCGTACAAGATTCCCACGAAATTCAATCCTATAAACGGAAGTGAAAAACCCGGTGGAACCCGCATAGTGATACATGTATCGTATCCAAGCCTGAAGGGTCAGTATGAAGACCCCGAATACGGACAGCATCAGCTCACGCTTTCAAAAACAACTGATACGTCTTCATCGTCTTCGTTAGATGAACAATGCAGTGATATGTCTTTCTGCGGAATAGGAGATGCAGGGAACGTGTCCTTCAAAAGAGACCAGTTTACTTACGGCGTTCATTACCAAGGCGGCACTATAACTTTTGCTACCAAGGAGGAGCTGAAAAAGTTTGAAGATTCAATCATCAATCTTTTCAGCTCCTTTGCGCAAGCTAGTTCCAACAGCGTCCACTAGACCGCGCACCGTTCAGAAACCAGAAAGACCGCTCACTAGGCGGTCTTTCTGGTTCAAACGAAGTTGATATACTTCCGTGATGGGTCCTGTAGTTACTTCCTATAACGTCATCTCTGAAGACGGATACATTACCGATCGGAATAGAGATGAAAGCTTCATTCCTGATGCAACCTGGGGTGAGTTTATTAAGCTGATTAAGGACAATGATGTTGTGGTATTGGGTCGTAAGAGCTACGACGAAATGTATAAAGGGTATAGCCCGCAGCTCATAAAGGAGTTTGAAGAAACCAAGACAAAGAAGGTAATCGTAAGCCGAGACCTGTCCTTTGAACCTAAATCTGGACACGTTAAGGCAGCGAGTCCCGAAGAAGCCATTAGTCACGGGAGTAAAATTCTCATATCGGGAGGACCGTCACTCAATTCAGCTTTTTTAGCTGCAGGCCTGATCGATCATTTCATCCGGCTAATCATCCCTGTAAATATAGGAGATGGACTCAAACCCTTTCCCCAGGAGCCGAAACTGGTTGTTGAATCTAGTCAGCGCCTCAAAGACGGGACTACTTTAGAGACTTACTCTTTAAGTTGAATCCTAGTTCCAACAACGTTCAGTAGTTCGCGCTAAGCAAGAAACTGCCGAGAGGTGGTATCTCGCTTAATGATAGTATATTTGACAATACCAATTATTTATTTTACTTTGTTTTAGGCCTGAATCTTTTGCAGAGGGACTACTCATGAACATTCTGGACCAAATCGGCGATACTCCGCTGATTAGGTTCAGCGGAGAAGTTCCTAACAATAACCGTATCTGGTTGAAGTTGGAGTGCGACAACCCTTTCGGAAGCCACTACGACCGCGTCTACCTGCGCCTCTTCAAACACTTTGAGGAACAGGGCTTGCTACGACCGGGTGCTACAGTGCTCGAAACTACTTCAGGTTCCGCTGGCGTTTCGTTCGCCGGTATCGGAACGCTTCTTGGCTACAAGTGCCTCGTGGCGATTCCTGAAGGAGGCGAGAAGGCGCGTGAAGAAGCAATTCGACGCGCAGGCGCCGAACTTATATTCACTCCAGCGGAAAGCTATGTGAACGGCTTCCCACGGTTCGCAGCGAGGTTCCTCGCCAAGAATCGCGAAGTCGTCTTTCTTAACCACTCGATGGGACCTAACGGTTCTGAGAATGGAGTGGCAGTGGAAGCGCTTGGGACCATCGGTGAAGAATTGCGGAGTCAGCTTGATTCCGTGGACTGTTTCATCGCTGCCGTCGGCAACGGGTCGAGTGTTCTCGGACCGGCACGCATGCTCTATCCTCGGACGAGCATCGTTACCTTCGAGTCATTCCAATCCGCTACCGCGTACGACCTGCTTTATCCTGGCGAGTACGAGCGTCTGTATGGGATTGCTCCCGGAAGCCTGCCGAGGCACCAACTGCCTGGCACCAGCTTTCCAGGGATAGACTTCCCGCACATCCGCTTGGCCTTTAAGGACGAGCAGCTTGTTGAGCGCACGGTACTTGTAAGCGACGAGCGAACCAACGACCAGTACCTCGCTCTCACAGGGAATCTCGTCCCAGCTTCCTTGCCTCGGTGGGACACTGTGCGGCTCCCACCGTATGGTCGCACTACTCGAGCTGGGCTCGCCGTTGCGCTTCACTTGGCGGAGCAGATGGAAAACAAAAACATCGTCCTGCTCGCCTATGACAAGGAGGATAGATATGACACTTAGGACCGCTCCGGCACTTGGGGCGGTCTTTCTGGTTCAAGTGCGAGTGCTACTATCTACATAAATGAAGCATCCGTTCGCAGAAACGACCATTGAAACCACGTACGGGAGATTCTTGGTACGCGTGTACGCCGATGCGCACGGAAAGGAGACCGTCGCGCTGTATACCGAAGGTCTCGATCTGGATCAGCCAGCACTTGTCCGCGTTCACAGCGAGTGCATGACTGGAGATACGTTTGGAAGCATGCAATGCGACTGCGGCGACCAGCTCCACAACTCGCTGAAGGCTCTCCACGAGAGCGGTAATGGCGTACTGATATACCTTCGCCAAGAAGGACGAGGAATCGGTCTTTTCGAGAAGATACAGAGCTACCAACTCCAACACAAAGGTTTCGATACCTTCGAGGCAAACGTCATGCTCGGCCACGGGCCAGATGAGCGCACGTATGAGTGGGCAAAGATAGCTCTTGAGGATCTAGGTATCACCCATATACGGATGCTTACGAACAACCCCTCGAAAGTGTCCGAGCTCGCCAAGCTTGGTATTACGGTTACTGAGCGCGTGCCGCTCATCATCGGCGCAAATCAGTTCAATCAGAAGTACTTCGATGCAAAGAGAGACAAGTTCAAACACTTCTTCCATGCAGATGTTAGTTACTACTTCTATCAGTTCCATGTCCAAAACCCTGAACAAGTGGAGCAAATAGGGGAGTTCCTTCGAGGAAAACAGCGCGACCCCCTCCTGAAGATATGCGTTGGCGTGTCGGCAGACCACGCCACTCTTTTCGACGAGGCGGCTATCGAACGCATTGAGCGCATCTTCCGAACCTGCGATCTCTACGAAGCTTTCGTGCCGATACTCCATTTTACGTTCAAAGACTCGTCTGATGCGTCGAGTGACATTAGAGAAATCCGCAAACGGATGCCGTTCGTAAAGTACCTACAAACCAATGACCTGGCTCCCGATAATATTGAAGCAATCCTTCTCGCGTGCGAACTCTTTCTTGCGGACATACCTGTCTTCGATGAGAACTTCGAACTGGTTCACAACGAAGCATTCCGAAACGCGATACGGGACTATAAGGCGTTCATCCTTCTCGATAACAGCAAGGGAACGGGAGCGCGCGAATCGAAAGAGAGTCTTCAGAAAAAGATAGACGTACTGCTTGGGTACGGTTTAAATGACATAGCCATCTTCGGTGGCTTTGGTCCTGACGATTTGGATACGTATTTCGAGCTTCGCCGCCACTATCGCATCAATTTCTCCATTGACGCCGAGACTAAACTGAAAACCGATGGCGAGATCGACATCGAGAAGACGAAAACCTACCTTCGTCAGCTCATGCGCTTCGATGACCCGAAACAGGCCGGTATCGAGCAGACGCGAGCATTCCTTCAGCAAAATCAAGCTGAAGACTGGGTGACTATCATCATCGAGGGCAAAGAATTCCTCGTGCATCCGGCAGTCTTCAATCCCGGACCATTTCCGTCGACCTTGTGGTATGCGGACCGCGTATCCGAGCATCTGGAAGGGCAGAAAGACTTCTGCGAGGTTGGTTCAGGCGCGGGAGTCATCGCATGCCTCGTTGCTGAACGATTCCCTGATATCCAGGTGGTCGCTACTGACATAAATCCGTTCGCCGCCGAAACTACCAAACTGAATGCAGAAAAGCTGGGACTTTCCGACCGGATAGAAGTCTTCTCTGGCGATGTTCTTGACGCAGTACCAGCTGACAGGAAGTTCGACAGCATCTTCTGGGCTTTGCCGTTCGGGTTCCTCGATCCTGGCGCACCGGTAAGCCTCCGCGATATGCAGGTATTTGACCCCGGATATAAGGCTACACGTAAATTCCTCCACGACGCACGCACGCACTTGAAGGACGGTGGCGCTATCTTCCTTGGCTTCTCCTCCGATCTAGGTCATGGCGACCTCCTCGAGGACATCGCACGTGATGAGGGTATCGTTTTCGAGACCATAGCTGAGACTGAAATGCAGGAGACCGATACCATCACCTTTGAACTCTTGAAGGGTAAATATAAGCCATAATCACAGCCCCTTTAGAGGTTGGCCCCTCTCGAAGGCGGTTCCACAATCGCTCACTACACCGCGCAGAATGAAAAGGACCCGGAAGGGTCTTTTTCATATCCTGCAGATATACTCTTGTTATGTGGCTCGAAGATATGGTTCTCAGAAAAGGCGAAAAGAAGCTGCAGTCCTATCGACTAGAAGCTGAAGGTCTGAAATCGAGTCCCAGTTATCTGAACTATGTACCACGCATACAGAGTGCGCTCTCGACCGCTAGGTACTGGCATGGAACTGGAAGATACCATTACAAAGACCCTACTGATGTGGTGGATATTCTTACATCGATTATTAATGATGATGGACTGAAACCCCATCTTGACCCGTGGTTAGACTCAGGTGGAAAGACAGTGTCTCTTGGAACGACACGGATGCATTCACGACTATTTGCCCGTGTACACCTTAACGAGCGGGACACTCTGGTCTATGAGCTCGGGAGTGTCCGCTACTGGATCCGGCTTTACGCTGTTCTTCTTTTATTCTGGCTTCTCACTAATCTACGAAGTCACCGTGAATTCATAAAAAAACTCTTTCGACGTGCTTCAATTAAGGAGATACAAAATAGAATCCACTTACTCC
>JAQBRL010000005.1 GCA_028286525.1 Parcubacteria group bacterium
ACCACCAAGCCCGAAGAGATGAAGGCTCAGATGGAGAAGATGATGACGGATACGCAGGCATGGATGGCAAAGCATGCAGCAAGCCTCGTGGAGACCGGAGCTCCGCTCGGGAAGACCAAAAGCGTTACCGCGGACGGCGTCACCGATACGCGCAACGACCTGAACTACTACTGCGTGGTCGAAGCCGATACGCACGAGGCCGCCGCCGCGATGTTCGCGGAGAATCCGCATCTGCAAATACCGACCTCCTCCATCGATGTGATCGCCATTCCGCACTTCGGGATGTAGGTTCGCCGACCAAACGTCCAGAAAAACATCGGGTAGCGTGCTACCCGATGTTTTCGTTATAGCTTATGACTTCCCAGCCATGCGTCTTCGAGAATCGCTTCCAGGGATGATATTCGCAGATAGTGACGCCGCCATTCTCCGCCGGATTGAAAAAGGCGAGCTTCACGTAGTCCGCCGCGTGCAGCTCGTCGCGATAGAGCATGTAGGAAAGGAGCATCTGCAGGAGCGCATGGTGGGTAACCACGACGCTGGTCGTACCGGGACTGCGCGCAAGATAGTCTAAGCACGCCGCCGCTCGCCGCTTCAGGTCCGCGAAATTCTCCTCATCGCTGTATCGAAAGTCATCATCGTGATATCCGCGCTCTATCTTTCCCACGATGTCCTGCACCAGGGGATCCTGCGTGCTCTTGCCGAGGACTTCCGTCGGGTTGCGTCGTTCGGCGAGCAGCGGAGCGACGACGAGACGTCCCCGGCTGTACGCCCGAATGATCTCGGCGGTCTGCACCGCGCGTTGGTAGGGGCTCGTGAGGATGGTCGTTACCGGGAATTGCTTCAAGTACAGCCCCAGGCGGTGCGCTTGGGATTCTCCCTTGGTCGTCAGCTTTCCGTCAGCGCCCTGCTTGATGTGCTGCTCGTTCAGGACAGTTTGGCCATGCCGCACTATATAGAACCGCTTGGGCGTCACGCGAGCGACGAAATATATACCCGCAAGTATGGCGAGGCCTATCAGAATGAAGAGAGCCAGAGGCGGAAGGAGGAACGGTGTAAGTAAGTGCATGCAGTGCCGGGAGTGCCCGTACGGCCAGTATAGACCATGCGCTCGTCCCTGTGCGTTATAGTAAGGGCATGCCACGCTCATCCCACCAGGAATTCCATGCGGCGGATTTCGCGAACAAGCTGAACTGGCTGCGGGCTTCCGTACTTGGCTCCAACGACGGGGTCATTTCCATCGCGGCGCTCGTCGTGGGCGTTGCGGGAGCTTCCGCCAGTTCGCAGACGCTTCTGGTAACGGGTATCGCAGGGCTCCTTGCTGGCGCGTTCTCCATGGCAGCGGGGGAGTACGTTTCGGTATCGAGCCAGCGCGACTCCGAGCGGGCGCTGCTCGCTAAGGAACGCTACGAACTCGAGCATTTCAAGGAGAGCGAGCTCGCGGAACTCATTTCCATTTACGAGCACAAGGGCCTGAAACCGGAGACCGCACGTCAGGTAGCCGAGGAACTCACTGCGCACGATGTGTTCGCCGCGCATGTGGACGCGGAGCTGAAAATAGACCCCCTGAATCTCACGAATCCTTGGCATGCAGCCATCGCCTCGGCGATTTCGTATTCCCTCGGCGGTATCATTCCGCTCGTCGCCATCATCCTGCCTTCAGCAGCGACGCGCATACCCATTACCTTCGGCGCGGTATTCCTCGCCCTCCTCGTGACCGGCGTCATCAGCGCACGCGTGAGCGGGGCACGAATCGTGCCGACGACGCTTCGGGTGCTTGCCGGAGGGTTGATAGCCATGAGCATCACGTACGGTATCGGGAAGCTCTTCAACGTTTCGGTTCCCTAGCGGGCTCGCGTTCCTTCATGTGCGTCTATGCATTAGAATGAGGGAACGATGGCAAAGCCCGCTTCTCCGAAATCGAACAAAAAGCTCATTATCGCCGGCAGCGTCCTCGCTGCCGGACTTCTCCTCTATTTCATAGCGCTTCCGGAGCTGTTCGCGGGACGATACGACCGCGCGCAAGCGCAAGGCACGAGCACGAGCAGCGGCGTACAGGCGTTCTTCGCGCCGAAAGCCTCATCAACGCCGCTTACGCTCGATACGAAGGAATACGATCGCCGCATGCTCTCCCTCGCGAACTACCCGAAGACGGGCACTACCACCGCAAGCACGACGCATGCGTGGCCCGTGAAGACGGTCTACCCGAACGCCGGCGCGCTTTTGCCGTTCAACCGCATCGTCGCCTACTACGGTAATTTCTACTCGACGAAAATGGGCGTGCTGGGCGAATACCCCCCGGATGTGATGATCCAAAAGCTGCAGGCTGCCGTCGCGACGTGGAAGGCCGCTGACCCTTCCACCCCGGTGATACCGGCAGTGGACTACATCGTGACGACCGCGCAGGGAACGCCGCAATCGGACGGCACCTACCGCTTGCGTATGCCTCCCGCGCAGATACAGAAGGCTATCGATATCGCCAACCAAGTGCACGGCATCGTCTTCCTCGATGTGCAGGTGGGACTTTCGAACTTGCCTGCGGAGCTGCCGCGCCTGGCTCCCTACTTGAAGCAGCCGAATGTGCACCTCGCGCTCGACCCCGAGTTCGCGATGCATAACGGCATCGCGCCTGGCCACGTCATAGGGACCATGAGCTCCTCCGATATCAATTACGCGATCACCTTCCTCGACACCATCGCCACCGAGAATAGCCTCCCGCCCAAGATCCTGGTCGTGCACCGCTTCACGGAGAACATGGTGACCGGCTCGCGCAGCATCAAGCCGACCGCGAACGTCCAGGTAGTCATGGATATGGATGGCTGGGGATTCGGCGCGAAGAAGATAAATACGTACCTCCGGGTCATTACGCAGGAGCCGGTCCAGTTCGCCGGGTTCAAGCTGTTCTACAAGAACGACCTCAAACCGCCTTCGACCCGCATGCTCACGCCGCAGGAAATCTTGTCGTTGCAGCCAGCACCTATCTACATCCAGTACCAATAGTCCCGCTTTAATCTTCGTTTCAGTAACGGCTCTGCATACTTCGGCTTGGTCGAGAGCGTTATCAACGTAAGCGATATCACGATTATGCGTTTTGCAACATTCATTCCCATGCTCGCGCTCGCGCTCTTGCTCGGAACAGGCGCCGCGCATGCGCAGACCGGCAGCACCACGACGACGACGGGCACGACGGTTACGACGCCAGGAACCCCGAATACGGGAGCGGGCGGCAACGCCGGCGAAAATGCCCTCATTCTCACGGGTACCGGAGCGGTCGCTCTGCTCGGCGCAACCTACCTCCTTCGCTCGCGCACGCGCTAGCCTCTCGCTACCGCACTTTGGAAAGCGGATCGCATCCGCTTTCTCTGTACTCACCCTATGCCGAAACGATATATCGTCGCTCTCATCACGCTCGCTGCGCTCATCGTGTTCGGCTACACGCTCTTCCATGCCGTGTATTTCGTTCCCGATCAAGGACAGCTCGCTCCCACCACCACTCCTATCATCGTTGCATCAGGGCCCGTCGAGCAGCCGCTCCGCCTGACCATCCCCGCGCTTGCTATAGATGCGGCGGTGCAGCAGGTCGGCGTGAATGCGAAAGGGAACATGGGCGTGCCGAGCAATTTCACCGACGTCGCGTGGTACAAGTACGGCACCGCACCGGGGCAAGTCGGAAGCGCGGTCATCGATGGCCACGTCGATAATGGGCTCGCGCTCGCCGGAGTCTTCAAGCGCTTGGCGGGCATGAAGCCAGGCGACGATATCTATATCCAGACCAAGGAAGGGCATGCCTTGCACTTCAAGGTAGAAGAAGTGCAGTCGTATGCGATCGCCGATGTACCGCTTGAAAAAGTATTCAATCGCGCCGACCGTCCGCGTCTCAATCTCATTACCTGCACCGGTGCGTGGGTACAGAACCAAAAGACGTACGATAGGCGATTCGTCGTGTATGCGGTCCTCGCACCCTAGGAGTACGCATATTCAAAAAACCTCATATGCGCGGCGTGGGCAGGCGGGCGAAGTAGACGTACTCCTGGTACGGCGGATGAGCCTGACGGGCCTGCAACAAAGCAGATGAGGGATTTTTAGATGTGCTAGAGGCCGAGCGAGGAGAGGAAGGTCATCAATTCCTTCCCTTCGATACGTCGATACCCGCCGAGCGGAAGGTTCCCGAGCGCGATGTTCATGATGCTCGTGCGCTTGAGGTCTTTGACCTCGTTATGCATCGCGACGACCATCCGTCGTATTTGGTGCTTCTTGCCCTCGGTAAGCGTGATACGGAAACGGTTCTCTCCCAGCACCTCTATCTTGGTCGCTTTCGTGAGGTAGCCCTCGATATCGACGCCTTTTTCCATGAATTCGGCGAACGAGGCGCGCAGCGGAAGCTTGGTCGTCACGTCGTACTTCTTTTCATGGTCATAGGACGGATTGAGCAGGCGATCGGTGATGCGGCCATCGTTGGTGAGCAGGATGAGGCCCGAGGAGGCCTTGTCGAGCCGGCCGAGCGGGAACAGCCGCAGGCGTTTGAGGTCCGACGGAAGCATGGAAATGATGTCCTTCTCGCCTTTGACGTCCGCGAGCGTCACCACATCCTTCGGCTTGTTGAATGCGAGATAGATATAGGTGCGCAGCGTTTTCGTACGCACCTCAACGTCGTCGGTTTCCTGCACCTTGTCGCCGAGTCCCGCGCGTTTACCGTTCACGAATACGAATCCTTTCGTAATGAGCGCATCCGCATCCCGCCGCGTGGAGTGGCCTTTGTGCGCAAGGTACTTATTGATGCGCATCGGGAAAACGGGAGCGGAGATATCCGCTGCGCTCGGTTTCTTGCTCTGGGGGGTACGACGAGGAGAGAAGGCCATACGCGAATACTATAGTCTCGTGCGCTCCTTGGATAGTGCTCGCTGCCTTCTGCGCACTATTTCTTCCCAAGACGCGAGGCGCTGGATATACTTTTCGCATGAAGATACGTCCCGGGATATACCACCATTTCAAGGACCGCGAGAAGCTGTACGAGATAGTCGGCGTCGCCTTCCATACGGAGACCGAAGAGGATATGGTCGTGTACCGTCCGCTCTACGAAGGAGCCATCGCGCCGTTGGTCGTGCGTCCGCTCGCCATGTTCCTCGAGGAAGTGGACCGTCCGGAACTCGGCTACCAGGGACCCCGGTTCGTTTTCGTCCGGGACAGCGAAGGCTAGAGAACTCCCCGCTGCCTGCTTGCGCGCGAGCGATAGCGGGCTACCATGGACGTACCGATATGGATGCATTCCTCAAGATGGATATTTTCTTCGTGGTCACGACCGTTTCGGTCGCGCTCACGACGATTCTTCTTGCCGTAGTCCTTATTCGGGTGCTCCGCATACTCAAGAACATCGAAGATATATCGCTCATGGTGGAAGAAGAAGGCGAGAGGCTCAAGGAGGATATCGCCCAGGTGCGCGCAAAAGTGAAGGAAGAAGGATTGCGCGTCACGCATATGTTCGATTTCCTCAAGCTCGCCAAGCCACGCAAGCGTTCTAAGAAATCCTAATCGCATCACTATGGCTACTAAAAAGACAACGAAGAAAAGCTCTACGGGCGCCGCGACCGCAGCCGGGGCAGCGCTTGCAGCAGCTGCCGCCGCTGGCGTCGCCAGCTATTACTTCTACGGCACCAAGAATGCCAAGAAGCATCGCCATGCCGCAAGCTCCTGGGCTAAGGGCATGAAGCGCGACGTGCAGAAGGGCGTGAAGTCCCTCAAGAAGATCGACTCGAAGACCGTGGCGCGCGTCGTGGACGACGCAGCGGCTGCATACCAGGGCGTACGCGGCGTCGCCGCAGGCGACGTGCGCATGGCCGCTCGCGAGCTCAAGAGCAACTGGAATCGCATCAAGTCGGAGATGGCGCCGTCCGCTTCCGTGAAGAAGGCCGTCAAGGCAGCCGGGTCCCTGACGAGGGGGAAGAAAGTCACCAAGGTAGGGAAGAAGGTCGCGCCGAAGAAAAGCGCACCCAAGAAGTCCGCGAAGAAATCGAAGAAGCGATAACTACGCTCTCCTCGTGCTGGTAGAAGATCCCCGCAAGGGGATTTTCTACATGAGCCCTTCACTATGGAAGAAGTACAAGTAGGGGAATGTTCCGCAATCCCGTCTATGACCTCATGGTCGTCGTACCCGCCCTGCTTATCAGCGGGCTCATCGGCTTTTTCATCATGACCGGCTCCGCGCATGCGCAGGTGCCGCAGGCGCAAGCCGCCACGAGCACGCCCGCAGGAAGCCCTGCGCAGACCGCTTCCACGAGCGGCAACACCATGCCTGATCCTGCGCAGAAGGAGTTGATCGTCACGCGCTCACCTAGCGTAGTCGGGAATATGAACGTTCCGTCGTCAGCTCTTGCAGTGCATTCAAGCGGTGAGCTCGAAGCCTATGCCCGCGGAGCCCTCGCACAGGACGCCTACATCAGCTCCATCACGCTTTCCGGCCATGGCGTCGTGGTTGCGTACCGGAAGCAGGGGCGCCTCTTGGGGCTTGTGCCGGTGGCCCTTCCCACCACCGCGACCGTACACACCGACGGAAGCATAACGTTCACGGCCCCATGGTATGGCGCCGTTACCCTCGCAGAGCGTGACCGCATGCAGAGCGCGCTCGAGGTGCGCGTGCATGCGCTCCTGACCTCCGAAGGATACCTCGCGTCCATGTCGCTTGCCCCGGCGACCCAGGCGGAAATAATCGATATCATCCGCGAACTGCTCGCGTAACAGTCGCGCTCCATCCGTTACTTTGCTAGCATGGCAAGTACGGCTTTTCGTACTCTCCGGAGGTAAGGAAACCGCCCTACACCCGTCATACCTCATGGACCACGAAGACACTAAAGATCATTTCCTTACGGTCTATGACCAGTACGGCGACGATATATTCCGATTCTGCATACTGAAGGTGTCCACCCGCGAAGTCGCGCAGGATATCACGCAGGAAGTGTTCACCCGCTTCTGGCAGCAGCTACGGGGCGGTACCGCGGTAGGGAACGACCGAGCCCTCCTCTATACCATCGCGCGCAATCTCGTCATCGACTGGTACCGCAAGCGCAAGGAGCAATCCTTGGATATGCTTACGGAGGAAGGGTTCGAGTTCGCTTCCGCCGACCAGGGGAGCATCGAGCAGCATGCCCAGATGCGCGAAGTGCTCGACGTGATCCAGGGTCTCGACGAGCCCTCGCGTGAAGCCCTCACGCTCCGGTTCGTCGAAGGGCTCTCGCCGAAGGACATCGCGGCGATATCGGGCGAGAGCGCGAACGCCGTGTCGGTCCGCATCAACCGTGCGCTCAAGAAGGTCCAAGACCATCTCCACATCCATGACTGATTCCACTACCTCATTCCTGAAACGCCTCAAAGGCATCACCCTTTCGAATAACGAACGGCTTTCTCTGCGTGAACGGCTCGCGGCGTATGCCGACCTGCATCAGATAACCGCTTCTTCGGGCGTGCGTTCACCGTTCGGCAGCTTCTTCCTTTTCATAGAATCCCGCCGCTTCTCGAGCTACACGATGGCCCTCCTTCTGGTGGTGGTCGTCGGCGGAGGCGTCACCCTTGCGGCCGATACCAGCGTACCGGGCGATTCCCTCTACTCCATAAAGATCAACGTGAACGAGCCGGTGCTGACGGCGCTCACGCCCACCGCGACCGGGCAGGCGAATGTGGCTGCGCAGATAGCGACCCGTCGCGTCGATGAGGCGGTCATCCTCGCGTCCCGCGGAACGCTCACGCCGGAACGCCAGGCCTACCTCACCCAGAAATTCGATACGAGCGTGAAGGTCGCAGCTGCAAAAGCCGATGCGCTCGCCTCGACCGGCGACAGCGCGGGTTCGGATACCGTCAAGGCTAATTTCGCCGCGAACCTCGCGGGCGAAGCGCAGGCGCTCGGCGCGGTCACCACGAACGATACCGCCCAGAGCGCGGATCTCCTGCGCACCGTGGTCGCGACGAGCGAGCGCATAAGCGAGAACGGACCGAGCGATTCCATCGCTGTCGTGGCAAACACGTCGGTATCCGCTTCGGAAAGTGGGAACGCCCGCACGGCACGTCCTGCGCTGATGGCGAAAATGGCCAGTACCACCGCAACGAGCTCCGCTCCGTTCGTGGCGCCTGCCCGTGTCTCGAAACGCTTGCGCGTCGATATCTCGACGCTCCGCGACCGCATGGCCTCGACCACTCTCGACATCAGCGGCGTGCTCGCGCCGAAGACCGACCTTGCTATACCGCGCGCGGAAGACGCAAGCGGGCAGGCAGGAGCATTGCAGGGCGTAAACAAATAACGCGAAGCGCATGCTAGGATGGCCCTATGTTTTGGGCCGACCGCATCGCGAGCGAGATACAGCAAAAGCACAAAGCGGACTCGCGTCCGCTTATCGTTCGTGACGAGAAGACCCTTTCAGGCCGCGTGCACGTAGGCTCCATGCGCGGCGTCGCCATACACGGCATCGTGTCGGAGATTCTCACCGAGAACGGCGTCGCGAACGAATACCAGTTCGAACTCAATGATTTCGATCCGTTCGACAACGTTCCAGGATATCTTCCTGCGGAGACGTTCACGCCGCATCTGGGCAAGCCGCTCTATACCGTTCCGTCTCCGGAAGAAGGCTATGCGAACTACGCCGAATACTACGGTGCGGAATTCGTACGCGTGCACGAAAAAGCCGATTTCTATCCCTCGTACTATCGGCTTACCGAGCTCTATCGCTCGGGACGGATGGATCCGTATATCAAGCTGGCGCTTGAACGCGCTGCTGACGTACGCCGCATCCTGAAAGAAGTATCAGGTTCCGTTAAGGACGAATCGTGGCTGCCCGTCTCCGTGGTGTGCGAGAACTGCGGAAAGATGATGACCACCCGAGCCTATGAGTACGACGGCGAAACGGTGGCCTATACCTGCGATCGCTCGCCTGATGGCTGCGTACCATGCGGCCACACCGGTCGCGTTTCGCCGCTGGGCGGCCGCGCAAAGCTCTTCTGGAAAGTGGACTGGGCCGCGAAATGGTCGGCTGTGGGCGTTGACGTGGAGGGCGGCGGCAAGGATCACTCCACGAAGGGTGGCTCGCGCGACGTCGCGAATCATATCGCGCGCGAGATATTCGATCGCGAGCCACCGTTCGATATACCGTACGAGTTCTTCCTGGTAGGCGGCAAGAAGATGTCATCGTCCAAAGGACGCGGCTCTTCCGCAAAGGATATGAGCGACCTCTTCACCCGCGCGCTCTTCCGCCTCGTCCTCATCGGCAGGGACTACAATCAGCAGATAGATATCGACCCGGAAGGGGATTCCATTCCGCGTACCTATGACTGGTACGACGATCTGGCCGAAGGCGTGCGTGCAGGAGGTACCGACGATTTCGCGCGCCTCTTCGAGCTCATTCATGCACCGGCGTATCGGGCAGGGTACCTTGCGGAGAATCCGTGGCAGCTGCGCTTCTCGCAGCTCGCGTTCATCGTGCAGATGCCGCACCTCTCTCTTCTGGACGAAGCCGCGCGCGCGAAGGGAAGCGCGCTTACTCCCGAGGAAGTCGCCGCGCTCGAAGAGCGCGCCCAGTACGCGAGATGGTGGCTCGATACCTACGCGCCCGAAGACCAGAAATATACGCTTCAGGACGGAGCACCTTCCGTATCGCTCACGGACCCGCAGAAGAAGGCATTCTCGCTTCTCGCCGACTACCTGACCGAGGAGCGCACAGGCGAAGAGGTGCATGCGCGCCTCCACGAACTGAAGACCGAGGTACCCATCGCTCCGAAAGAATTATTTACGGGTATCTACCGCGTATTTCTCGGTCGTGATTCAGGGCCGAAAGCCGGTTGGTTCCTTTCCGTCCTCCCGATCGAATTCCGCGAGAAGCGCCTGCGGGAAGCTGCTGGCAGCTGATTATCACCCTCGGTAAGTTCTCTTCACCCGAACCGTCATATACTACTGCTATGAACCGAACCACGCTGCTGGCGGTCGTACTCATCGTCCTCATCGGAGTGGCCGTGAGTTTCTTCCTGGTGCATTCCCAGCACATGGCCATTACGTCCGGGCCGAACGCGACCACGACGCCTAACCTCACCGGACAGGCGATCTTCAGCGATGGGGAGCATGGATTCACCATTCGATACCTGCAGTCCTATGAGACCGACTACACGTTCGCTTCGTTCTATCATCTTCCCGCAAACTGGCGTGCGCAGGCGCTCGCTACCGGAACCGGCACACCCGTCATCGCTATCATTGGATCCCGCACGCAGTCCGACCATTCGTATCCGCGCTATTACGACGCCGAAGTGCGTATCGGCGCGTCGAGCGACCCGAAAGAGGTCGCGCGCTGCCTCGTTCCGGCGACCGATCAGGGAGAGCAGCAACTTCCGGACGTCACGCTCGGCGAGACTTCCTTCAAGGCATTCTCGTTCCAGGACGCAGCCATGATGCAGTACCTCAAGGGAGTGAGCTATCGCACCCTGCATAACGGTTCTTGCATCGCGGTGGAAAAGCTCGCGACCGGCTCGAGCTATGCGGATGATCCCAAGAGCAAGGACGATATCCCGCAGGCGACCCTCGACCAGGCATACGCAGCGCTTGATGCGGTCGTCGCCACTTTCGCATTCTCGACCCCCTCCTAGGGCTGCTATACTAGCAGCGTGGAAAAGGTATTTCTGGGGCTTCTGGTTCTGACGCCGCTCGCGCTCGCTGCGACGTATTTCTCCGTTTCCCCGCTTTTCGTTCTCCTTCTTTCGGCGGCCGCCATCATTCCGCTCGCTAAATTCATCGGCGACGCCACCGAAGACCTCGCGCTTCGCACCAATCCCGCCATCGGCGGGCTTTTGAATGCCACGTTCGGCAACGTAACCGAGCTCATCGTTTCCATATTCGCCATCCATGCGGGGCTGGTGGAAGTCGCCAAAGCCTCCATCACCGGCGCCATCATAGGTAACTTGCTCCTGGTGCTCGGTACCGCGATGTTTCTCGGCGGACGCACGCGCGAACGTCAGCACTTCAATGCGACCGCGGCGAAGGCCGCCTGCTCGATGCTGCTCTTGGCTACGACCGCGCTCGTGGTACCCGCTATATTCCTCGCAACCGCAGGC
>JAQBRL010000034.1 GCA_028286525.1 Parcubacteria group bacterium
GTAGATATGTTACTCCTTCAGTATAGCCGGTTGCCAAAGGTGCACAAGCGTTGCGGAACAATTATATAAAGGAATCCCGCGCATTCTTCCCGAAGGAAGAAGAGGCGCGGGATCGAAGTTAGGGCAGGAGTTAGCGTGAGCGGCGCGGCAGCTTCTCGAGCGTGGCGACGAGGATGTCGCGGATCTCGATCGCTTCGAGCAGGGTGCACTCCTCCGGCAGGAGCCGCTTGCTGCGGCTGCCGGAGAGGATGAGCCGCTTCGAGTCATGCAGGAACCACGTGGGCACCTCCATGCACTCGCCGATGGCCGCGGCCTGCTCGTCGGAAAGCTCGATGCCGCGTTTGGCGGCTTCGGCCTTGCGCAGCATGAACGCGACCTGCTCGAGGGTCACCGGGGAGTTGCGTCCGACTTGGATACCAACCTCCATGCGCTTCTTGCTGCGGCTGTTCGTCCACATGACGACGTCCATGCCCTCCTCGAACGCGGCCTCGCGCAGTCCCGGGTTCCACCAGATACTGCCGATCTGCACTCCGTTGCCGAGCCGTTTGGCGCGGCCCTTATCCAGCCACTCCTTGCGGCTGTTTGCCTGCGAGAGGTGCATGCCGTAGAAGACATCGAGCACTTCGAAGGCGCGGTCCACGACGCCGGCCCAATCGATTTCCTGGGTAGCGGGGTCGCGAAGCAGGTGCGGAAGACCCTTGAAGTAGTAGTGCATGTTGAGCGGGTTGAGCCGCTCGACGTTGTCGCTGGCCACCGTCAGCTCGAGGATGTGCCGGATGCCCGGGTCGTTCGCGAAGCCGTACTCGCGCGCGAGCAGTTGGAAGCTCGAGGCTCGTGCGAGACCCTTGCCGTGCTGGTCGCACGGACCGCCGCCCACGTCCATATAGAGGACGTTGAACCCTTCGCAATCCTCCGGAGGAAGAGTGCTGCCCGCTTCGACGAAGCAGATATAGGGTTCGGTGCCTGCGGGGACGACGAAGCGTCTGGCGCCCCAGAGGCAGGCGAGCGCGTCGGTGTCGGGACGCTGGTGGACCACCAGCTTCCAGGGGAGGTCATTGGTTTGGATCGTTGCTTGTTCGCTCATGCGAACTCCTGTTTTCAAACATAAAGCCTGGCGTAGGCTCCAAGATCAGCCGGATATATAATGACATAATTGACTATATAAGTCAATACTATGGAAAATGCCGCGCCCTTTCGGACGCGGCACATCGCTTGCGGCTTACTCCATCATGAGCCGTTGGAGCGGCGACAGTGTCGCCAGATACTCGAGAAGCTGGACGCAGTTGCTGCCGGAAACGTCGAACGCATGAACGAACTTGTTCTTGCCGCGATAGTACGTATCGGCCGCGCCGTGCGGATTACCTATGAGCATAGTCGGCCAGCAACTAACCGGACTATCCCACTTGAACGCGAGCGAAGCGCACTTCGCCACGAGAATGTCAGGCCCGATGAATCTCTGCAGCAATTCGTCTTGGACCGGGCTACCGGTGTAGAAGGTGAGCTTGCCCGGGAAGCGAAGCAGTTCCCGAAGGTACTGCGCTTTGTTTCCATGGAAGAGCGCCTCGTCGTCGCCTCGGATCGCCCGAAGAAAAGCTTTTTCGGTCGGTGCGATCGTATGTCGGACATCCGGTATGAGCATCCAGATCTCCTCGTAGGAGTCGATCTGGCACGGTGCGGACATGCGAGCGAATACGGTGCGGATTTGTTCGGCAATTTTCTCGCCGTAACGGAGCCGCATCTGTTCGAGAACGCCGTTTTCATCGCAGTCGGGCTTTCCCCAGAGATGTTCCATCAAGCGGAGGCGTAGCACGTCCTCTGCGTTCAGCACCGGTCGGCTGCGTTCTCCCTTTTCGCGTTCGCGGAATCCTTTTCGGATCGACATCCGCGTGGAGCCGATACGGGCACCCGCTTCATCGACCGTGAGTCCGAACAGGGCGAGAAGCTCCTGGTTCGACTGGAGCATCACTTCGTGTTCTTGGGTCATTGCATGCCTCCGGACATGGGGTGAACGTCAAAATCCGTGGTGAGCGTACCACGGATTTTGAATAAGGCGAGCCTAGCGGATTTTTCTAGAAATCCATTCCGCCCATCCCTCCCATACCTCCATCTCCCCCCATAGGCGCCTTGGGCTCCGGTATCTCGGCGATAGCCGCTTCGGTGGTAAGCAGGATGGCTGCAGCGGAGACCGCGTTCTCGATGGCGGTGCGGCCCATCTTCACCGGGTCCACGATGCCTGCCGCGAGCATGTCGTCGATGACCTTATCGGTCACCGCGTTGTAGCCGGCGTTCACGCTTCCCTCCTGCACTTCGCGCAGTATGCGCTCGTTGTCCTTCTCCTTGCCTGCGTTGATAGCTATCTGCAGGAGCGGCTTCTCGAGCGCGCGCACTACCGTATTGAAGCCGTTGAGCTCGTCCCCCGAGAGCTTCTTCTGCGCCATGCCGCCCGCGAGCTTCTTTGCGGTCTTCGCGAGCGCGGTGCCGCCGCCCGCAACGATGCCCTCTTCGATGGAGGCCTTGGTCGCCTTCACGGCGTCATCTATCTTGTCCTTCAAATACTTCATCTCGGTCTCGGTCGCAGCTCCCACGCGGATGACGGCGACGCCGCCCGTGAGCTTCGCGATGCGCTCCTCTATCTTCTCGACATCGAATTTCGAGGTCGTGTTCTCGAGAATAGCCTTCAGCTGCGATACGCGCGCGTTGATGTCGGACTTCTTTCCCTTGCCGCCGATGAACGTGGTGCTGTCTTTCGTCGCCACGACGCGTGCGGCCTTTCCGAGCATCGCGAGCGTCGCGTTCTCGAACGTCATGCCGGTGTCGCCCGAAATGACCTGCGCGCCCACGACTGCCGCGATGTCCGCGAGCATTTCTTTCTTCTTATCGCCGAAGCCCGGGGCTTTGACCGCGAGCACGTTGAAGGTGCCGCGCAGCTTGTTGACCACGAACGTGGTGAGCGCTTCGCCCTCGACATCGTCCGCGATGATGACGAGCTCCTTCTTGCCGCTCTGGGCGACTTTCTCGAGAAGCGGCAGGATCTCCTGTACGCTTCCGATCTTCTTATCCGTCAGGAGCACGTGCGCGTCGCGCAGCTCCGCTTCCATGCGCTCGGGATTACTGACCATGTAGGCAGAGACATAGCCCTTATCTATCTGCATGCCCTCGACGACTTCGTAGGAAAGCTCCATGCCTTGGGACTCTTCCACCGTCACCACGCCGTTCTTGCCCACCTTCTCGATGGTTTCCGCGATGATGGTGCCGAGTTCTTCGCTCTCGGCGGAGATGCTTGCGACCTGCTTTATTTCGCTCTTTCCCGCGACTGGCTTGGCCATCGACTTCAGCTCAGCGACCGCTGCGTCGCGCGCCGCTTCCATGCCGGAGCGAAGCGCCATGGAGTTCGCACCCTTCGTGATGTAGGCGAGACCCTCGTCCACCAGCGCCTCGAGCAGCACCACGGTCGTGGTCGTGCCGTCTCCCGCGCCGTCGTTGGTCTTGTTTGCGACTTCCTTCACGATTTCCGCGCCCATGTTCTCGAACTTGTTCTTGAAGGAGATCTCTTTCGCGATGGAGACGCCATCGTTCGTGATGCGCGGTCCGCCATAGCTCTTTTCGAGCACGACATTGCGCCCGCGAGGCCCTAAGGTCACTTTCACCGCCTGGGCGGCGTTCGTGATACCGAGGTGGATGGCTTTGCGTGCGTCTTTTCCGAACAGTATTTCTTTAGCCATAGTGTTTAGTTCTTAGGAAGAATCGCCAGAATGGAAGACTCATTGAAAATGTAATAGTCCTCGCCGTCTATTTCGATCGGTTCGCGGTACGTCTGCTCGAAGAGCACTTCGTCGCCTTTCTTCACGTTCATAGGAACGACAGCGCCGTCGTCGTAGCGGCCAGGGCCGGTGGCGACCACGGTGCCGCGCTCCGCTTTCTCCTTCTTTACGGTGTCGGGAATGATGATGCCGGAAGCGGAGACTTCCTCTGACTCGAGCGGCTTCACGACCACGCGGTCGCCGAGCGGCTGTATCGATAGATTCTTCGTCGTTTTAGCCATAGTGAAATATATACGCGTATGCGGTTAATGAAACTGAACCAAAAGTGCCTCGTTTCGGCGCTCGCTTTCGCTCGCGCCGGTTATCCACAGTATCTACCAGCTCATTTCTAGGGTCAAGACAGTCGTTATTGACAAAACGTTAATAAAGGAGTATTATAAATACTGGTAAATCAAACGGCTTCAGGGAGAACCAAGCCATGTCCACGTTCATGCTCTTCGTCATCGTCCTCGCCTGCTACCTCTTGAGCTTTTTCCTGCACAGCATCATGCTCGACATCCTGTCCCCGAGCCGCCGCCAGGTGTTCCGCAGGGATGAGCGCCTCTACTACATCATCCTCTTCCTGGCGATCGGCGCGCACCAGATCGCCTTCGGCGCCGACCTGGTCACCACGCCGGTGACCCAATGGGGCACCGACCTGGCTCTCAGCGCCATCGTCCTGCTGCTGACCTTCGTCCGCTTCAGCGACATCTACCACGCCATGAAGAACCAGCAGGCCGAGGTCACCACCGCCTAACGGCACCACCCGCTCTTTCGCCCGTCCGCCCCCGACATCCGTCGGGGGCGAATTGCATTCTCTATCAGCGAGGGATGCGCGATCCGGAGGGCTCGCACAGTGAGTATTCCGGTCGCATTCCTATGCGACCGGAATCTGCCGTGTCCGCACGGCAGCTGGGCATGGTCGGCGCGTCTTCGCGGCGCCAGACGAACGAGCGCGAGCGCAGCGCCTCGCCGGGGGCGCTGACGCGTACCTCCGGATCGCGCATCCCGAGCGCCTTCTTGCCTCCCCTAAAACCCCATGGTACCCTTCGGGCTACAGATGGAGCTACTTACGGCGATATTGCCATACGCGGAAATCACCCTCTCCCTTCTCCTCATCCTCGGTATCGTGCTCCAACAGCGCGGCGCCAATCTCGGAGGAGCCTTCGGAGGCGATAATTTCGCATCGACATTCTATAAGCGCCGGGGCGCGGAGAAATTCCTATTCAACGCCACGATCGTCGTCGCTATTCTTTTTGTCGTATCGGCATTTCTCGGGTTCCTCATCTGATAGCCATGGCGGGCCGGTCTGAAGGCTTCCTCGCAACGCTTGCGCGCCCTCGGCGTATCGGCTTCTTCGACGGCATCTCGAAGCTCGTTCGGAGCCTGCCGCCAGGAGACCGGGCCATCGCCGGACTGCTCGCTCTGGTGTTCGCCGTTTCGTGCTTTACCGGATTGGTAGCGCTCGAGCGCACCCTCCTGGTACAGGTCCCCGCTAAGGGCGGCAGCCTGACCGAAGGAGTCGTCGGCACCCCGCGCTTCGTGAACCCGCTTCTTGCGCTCACGGACACGGACCGCGACCTCGCCACCCTTACGTATGCAGGTCTCATGGGCATCGGCCCGAATGGACTTCAGCCCGTGCTCGCGCAGAGCTATACGATCTCGCCGGATGGTAAGACCTATACGTTCACGCTTCGCCCCGGGCTCAAGTTCACCGACGGCACGCCCATCACCGCGGACGACGTCATCTTCACGGTTCAGAAAGCCCAGGATCCGGGGCTGAAATCTCCGGAGCTCGCCAACTGGTCGAACATCCGTGCGGAAGCGGTGGACGCCCGCACCGTGCGGTTCACGCTTCCGAAGGCGTACGCGCCGTTCCTGGAAGATACGACGCTCGGCATCCTGCCAGCGCACGTCTGGAAGACCGTACCAGTGGCGCAGTTCCCCTTCGATACGCACATGGAGCTTCCGGTGGGAGCGGGTCCTTTCAAGGTCGTGAAAATAATCCGCAATCGACAAGGAGTGATAAGCGGATACGACCTGGCGGCGAACGGCGCATACGCCACCGGCCGGCCGTATCTCGACAGCATCCATCTGCGCTTCTACGGCTCGACCGGTGAACTCGCCACCGCGTATCACAACGGAAGCGTGGAGAGCGCATACGGCATCGCCGCCTCGGGCGCCCGCACCGCACCGTACTCGCGCGTATTCGGAGTCTTCTTCAACCAAACCCAGAACAAGGCCCTCGGGCAACTCGCCGTGCGCAAAGCTCTTTCCATCGCCATAGACCGAGACCATATCGTGAAAGACGTGCTCGGCGGATATGCGACCCCGCTCATGGGTCCGGTACCGCCCGGCTCCGGCGTTACGTCGCCTCCGCCTCCGGCGAGCGCTGACCGTATCGCGACCGCGAAAAAAGTCCTTACGGACGCAGGATGGGCGTATGACCAGAATGCCGGCACATGGAGCAACGCGAAGCTCAAGCTCACGCTGACATCGCTCACCGTCACCACGTCGAACGTGCCGGAGCTCAAGACCATCGCGAGCGCCATCCAGTCGGACTGGCAAGCGCTCGGGGTGCAGACCTCGCTCCAGTACGACGACCCCGGCGCGCTCGTTTCAGCGGTCATCCGGCCGCGCACGTTCGACAGCCTCTTCTTCGGTATGGTGATAGGTCGCGGGCAGGATCTCTTCCCCTTCTGGGATTCGTCGCAGAAGAGCGACCCTGGCCTCAATATCGCCGGCTACACGAACAAGATCGCCGACGCGCTTATCGAGAAGGCTCGCCAGGAAAGCGACCCCGTAGCGCGCACGGCTGACCTGCAGAAAGCGAGCGATGCCATCGCTGCCGACTATCCTGCTGCGTTCACGCACGCGCCGGACTTCGTGTACGCGCTTCCGCATAGCCTGCAGGGCGTCGTGCTTCCGCAGATCACGTCGCCTTCGGATCGTTTCGCGTCGGTCGCCACCTGGCACGTGCGCACCGCCTGGGTCTGGCCCTTCTTCGCGTCGAACAACCCGTCAGGTCTCTAGTTTTTGTACAGAACCCGTTCTCGCCTTCTGTGTAAACACTAGTGACTACTAGGAAATTAATTACTCTCTAAACGTTAATCATCATGAGTACAGCACCAGCACCCGCTCCGGCACCCCGCGGCGGCACCCCAAGCGATAAGCCGCAGGCACCGCGCGGCGAGCGTCCTGCTCGCGCAGCCAGCTTCCGTGGCGCGAGCCGCCCCGCAGGTGGCGCGCGGTCCTCGCGCAGCGGCCAAGGCCGCCCCGGCAAAGCCACGCGCGACATCCGCCGCACGCTTCGCCGTCCTATGGGACCTTCGGCGTCAGCGCCCAAGGCCGCCGAATACTATCCGGACGCTCCGGGCAGCAACGTCGTGCGCATCGTTCCGCTCGGCGGCGTCGAGGAAGTCGGACGCAACATGTTCACCGTGGAAGCCAACGGCGATATCTTCATCTTCGATGTCGGCTTCCAGTTCACCTCGGAAGACGGCAACCCGGGCGTCGACTATCTCCTGCCGAATACCAAGTACCTCGAAAAGAATATCGACCGCGTCCGTGCGGTGTTCATCACCCACGGTCACCTCGACCACATCGGCGGCATTCCTTTCCTGATGAACCGCTTCGGCAATCCACCTATCTACACGCAGAACCTTTCCGCGATCATGATCGCGAAGCGTCAGGAGGAATACCCGGATATGCCTAAGCCCAACCTCGTCGTCGTCGAGCCCGGCAGCACGCACACCATCGGCAATACGAAGGTGAAGTTCTTCCCCGTCACCCACTCCATCCCTGACTCGATGGGAATCAGCATGTCGACGCCCTACGGCAACGTCATCGCGACGGGCGACCTCAAGCTCGACCACAACAACGGCATTCCGACCGAAGAGGAGACCAAGAAATGGGGAGCGCTTGGCGCGGAAAAGAACCTTATGTTCATCGCGGACTCCACGAATGCGGAGCGCGACGGCTTCTCGGTTCCCGAGCGCAAAGTGCACGAGACCCTCGCGGAAATAATCAAGACCGTCCCGGGCCGCCTCATCATCGGCACCTTCGCTTCGCAGTTCGAGCGCATGGTGAAGATCATCGAGATATCGGAGAGCCTCGGCAAGAAGATAGTGACCGAAGGCCGCTCGATAAAGACCAACCTCGAGATAGCCCAGAAGACCGGGCTCTTGAAGCTCGATAAGTCCACGCTCATCAGCGCGCAGGAGATCGGGGATTATCCTCCGGACAAGATAGTCGTGCTCGCGACCGGCGCGCAGGGCGAGGAATTCGCCGCGCTCATGCGCATCGCGACCAAGCAGCACAAGAACATCGTACTCAACGAGCGCGACACCATCGTCCTCTCTTCGTCCGTCATTCCTGGCAACGAGATAAGCGTGCAGAAGCTGAAGGACAACCTCTACCGCAACAAGGTGACCCTCATCCACTACCGCTCAAGCGATGTGCACTCCACCGGTCACGGCAACACCGGCGAGCTCGTCTGGATAAACAAGCAGGTCAACGCGAAGTTCTTCATGCCTGCGTATGGCTACTTCTCGATGACCAGCTGCCACGCGAAAGCGGTCGAGCAAGCAGGACGCCCACGCGAAAGCATCGTGCTTGCGGACAACGGCACCGTCATCGACATCGTCGACGGCGAGCGCATGGACGTCCATAAGGAGAAGGTGCCTTCCGCACCGCTCATCGTGGACGGCTTCTCCATCGGCGACATGCAGGAAGTGGTCATCCGTGACCGCCAGATGCTCGCGAAGGACGGCATGTTCGTCATCATCGCGACCGTGAACCTGAAGACCGGCAAGCTCCGCAAGTCTCCGGATATCATCTCCCGCGGATTCATCTACCTGCGCGAAAGCCAAGACCTGCTGAACCAGGCGCGGCTTCTCATCAAGAAGACGGTCGAGGATTCGACCCAGGGCATGAACCCGGTGGACCTCGACTTCGTGAAGAACACGCTCTCCGACACCATGGCGGGCTATCTCTTCTCTCGCACCAATAAGGCACCAATGGTGATTCCAGTGTTGATCGGAGTTTAAGTTCTAAGAACAACAGTTCTCGCAAACCGCCGCACTTCGTGCGGCGGTTTGCTTTTCAGTTGTCCGATGCTAAGGTCATCGCAGGTTGGAGGGAAAGAGCAATGAAATCAGCCGTTATGGATGTGGCTAGGCGCTTCACCACGGTCAGTGCGCAGAATAAGGTCGAGGAATATCTTCAGAGGGACGACCTCGAAGGCTCTATCGACTACCTGTACGGCCTTTTCGTAAGAGCCTGGGATGAAGATGAGGATGAGGAGCTGAGCGAAGAAGAAAAGAAAGCGGTCACAAAGCACCTTTCGGAGTTCAAAAAGGAATTGGACACACTTTCTAAGGTGGAATAAGGCGGTGGCTGGAGACAGCCACCGCCTCGCTTTTCAGAAACGGAGCGAGTTGCGAATGGTTGCAGGGACTCTCGGAGCTGGCGCAGCATGGTAATTCGCGAACCGAAAGGCTGCTGCGAGCGAATTTGCGCCAGCGAGAGTGAAGGCGTCGAGTCGCAAGCCGAGACGACCTGTGCCCTGCAACCATTCGTTGCGAGCGCGCCGAGAATTTCGTGAACGGAGTGAACAGAAATTCCAAGTACCCTTGGGGTGTAGTGTAAAATGAAAACAAATGAAGCACCGTTCCATCCTCACGCTCGGGAATTTCTTCGCTTCCGCGCATTTCTTTCTCATCATCTATATCCTGACGCCGTACTTGGCGACGTTCATGCCGGATTCCGCGACCGGGCTCGTCGTTTCGCTCGGTGCCATCATCACGCTGTGCGTCTTCCCGTTCATGCCGCATCTGGTACGTCGGCATGGCCCCCGGCGCCTCGCCATCTTCTTCGCGATGGTCGAAGCATTCGCGCTTGCCTGGCTTGCGGTGGGCCCTACTCCCCTCCCTGCCATCCTCCTCGTCGCCTGCGCGACCGCGACGACCCCGCTCCTGGATTACCAGCTCGACCTCCTGCTCGAAGCGACTATCGCTAAAGAAGGCACTACCGGCCGCATCCGCACGCTCTTCCTGACGGCAGGAAACGTCGCGCTGGTCATAGCTCCGCTCATTGCAGGACTCACGCTCGATTCGGGCGACTCCTACTGGCGCGTGTTCGCCGTAGCCGCTTCGAGCCTTCTTCCGTTCATCCTGCTCATGTCGGTGAAGCGTCTTCCCGAGGGCCGCACGCCGAATTTCGTTACCCTCATGGAGGCGTATCTCTGTCTCTTGAAGGATAAGGACCTGCGCGCGGTCGTCATCGCGCATGGCACGCTTCAGTTCTTCTATCATTTAGCGCCTCTCTACATCCCGCTCTATCTGCACAATGTCCTTCATATGCCGTGGAGCGAGCTGGGATGGATCTTCGCGGTCATGCTGCTTCCGTTCGTTCTTTTGGAATACCCCGCCGGATGGCTCGCGGACCGGAAATGGGGCGACCAGGAATTGCTGCTAGGCGGCTTCGTGCTCATGGCCACCGCTTTCGCGGCGCTCGCGCTCGTGACCCCTGACACGATAGTGCTGGTCATCATCATCATTCTCGTGATGAACCGCGCAGGCGCTGCGCTCGTCGAAGCGATGTCCGAAGGCCACTTCTTCAGGCGCGTATCGGAGACGGACGCAGCTACCGTCAGCCTCTTCCGCATGACGCGCCCCGTGGCTGCGCTCATCGCTCCCGTCCTCGGTAGCATCATTCTCACGGTCTCCGGATATGGAACGCTCTTCGTCATCACGGGCGCTATCATCGGCGTTGTCGGGGTTATGGCCGCCCTCAAGATCCGCGACATAAAATAGAGCTCGTTATGTTCTAAAGGTGATCGAGTACCGCATTGTTTTCGTCTGCACCACGCGGTGCTGGAAACGCGCGCGGCTTTCGCCCTGCATGATATACACCGAGCGAGGCTCGACCGTGCGTGAGAATCCTTTCTGTACGGTCGCATTCCGGTTCGGTCGTAGCTCGAACTGCGCCCACCCCGCAAGCGATAGTCCGTATATCTTTTCGTAGGGCGGCGCATCGCGATGCCACCCTACTCCCGTACCGGGCGAATACTCCGAGATGAGCGCGTTCTTGAACGTGTTCTGCGGCACTCCCTGCCATGCCGCGAGCTTTGCGGTTATAGGAAGCAGCCACTGCGGAAGCGTCCGATTTCCCCACCAGCCGTGCACCCTGCGCTTGGCGGTGTACTCACGGAAAGGCGCGTTCTTGAGCGGGAGCTCATGTATGTACGCAAGGAGTACTGCCTCCTCCTCCGGCGTGATGAGATCGGGCTGATAGACAAAGCCGTTGGGCCAGGCTTCAGAGACATCGAAGAGCGGATATTGATTAGGAGTGCGGCCGCGCATGCAGCCAGTATATCAAATTAGGTGAACTATGGTTCACCTATGGTAAAGCGTATGAATTACGGGCTTTTTTAACCATTCCTTCCTTCTCGAGCTTCGTAAGTTGAAGCGCGAGCTGGTCCTTCCGGTCGTCGCCGAGAAGCCCAAGCAGGCGCGGCTTCGTCGCAGTTCCCTTTGCAAGTTCCTTTACTATCGCGCCGCGCGCCTGTCTATCGGAGCCGGTGAATGCTTTCTGCTTGGTATAGCCTTTCGCCTTCGCGTTCAAGCGCACGCCGGTCCGCTTCAAGTGCGCACCGTAGTCCATGAGCGCGGCATACCATTCCCTACTTTTTCCTTTCGGATGCGCTTTCGCGAGTATCGCGAGTATCTCCGCATCCGCGACTGCATTCTTCCGCGGAAAAAAGTGGTGCGTGACTGCCGTGCGGATATTGGTCTCTATGAAAACCACGTCCGCGTTATGCGCGAACGCCATGACTGCTCGCGCAGTATACGGACCGATACCCGGCAGTTTCTGAAGTTCCTCTGCGGTTTTCGGAAATCCTCCATGCTTTACTATCGCTTTCGCTGCTTCGTGCAGCATTTTCCCGCGCCGATTGTACCCGAGCCCCTGCCATGCTTTCAGCACTTCTCCGAGCGGGGCTTTCGCGAGCGACGAAACGGTCGGAAACTGCTTCAGCCATGCGGCGTAGTACGGCTTCACTCGTTCCACCTGCGTCTGCTGCAGCATTACTTCGGAAACGAGGATACGGTACGGGTCGGTAGTCTTTCGCCATGGAAGATCGTGGCGCCCGTGCTCCTTATAGTATTTCCAAACGATATTCCTAAATTGCGGCGAGGTCATGTATGCATAATTCTACAGCTGAAAGAGACAAGAAACTCTTTCTTGACTAATATAAAATACGTATTACTATGGTTTTAGTTGTCCTGTCGTCATTGGGAGGCCCTCATGGCCGCTGAAGAAACTTCTGAAACCGACTGCTCGAGACGAAAGGCGGGAAAGAAACCGAAGCCATTCCTTCGGTTTCTGCAGGCCATCGGCGCGCTGCTCCTGCTACTCGCCGCGAGCCCGTTCTGCATCGCCGCAGCGCTCGTGATCGTCTTGGTGATCGCCCTCGTCGTATGCGCTCTCGGGGTGCTCATCTGGACGCTCGGCGGCATCGTCGCTTCCGCGCTGCTCGCGCTACTGGTGACGTTGGTCATCTTCGTCGTCGGGATTCTCGCGATCATCTTGGTCGGGATCATCCTCTTCCTGATCTTCATGATCTCCTGGAACGTCGTGACGGGCAGCGGCGCCATGAGCGCGCGTCAGATGTTCGCCAGCGTCGCGACCCAGATGGATAAGATGGAGAAGTAGACCGAAGCCTCCATCGTGTAGAAGTCGCCCACCTGCAAAGGTGGGCGAACTCTTTTTAGTCCTTGTGAACGTGCTCGGATTCGACCGGCTCAGGGGTAATTACCTTATCAGGCAGGTACGGCCCTTCCGGTATGATGGCCCACGCGATGAGGTACATGATGATTCCGGGACCGAGGCCCGTGGCGAACGTAAGGAGGATACTGACGAGACGTACAAGAACCGGGTCCACATCCAAATGATCAGCGATACCGCCGCAAACCCCAGCGATCACCCTATGAACGGTGCTTCGCGTAAGGCGCCTCGTGAGCTTTGTCATGGCTGGAGTATATCAAATTGCTTCAACCAGCTGGAGAATGAGCGGAAATTCTTTATATGGCTGGTCATACGTGGTCGACCCCATATGACCTTCGCCGTGAAGGATTATTTGCGTGCCACCCAGGTGATCGAGCATTATCCGGCCCTGTTTGTCGTCGCATCCCCACGGGTCATTGTCCGAGTTGATGAATATCCATTGCTTGGATCTATCCTTTATCTTTTCCCAGCTCGGCTCTTTTTCGTTCTTTTCGGCTTCCGCATCGGCGCGTAAGGCTCTTGCGTATCCTGAGACGAGAATTGCCTGTTTTACAGGTACGTCCACCTTTTCGAGAAGACTTAAGATAAGCTGCGCGCCTGCTGAATGCCCGATAATGATTGTCTCTTCGGTGAACTTTCCATGCTCGAGCACGAATGTCACCCACTCCTTAAGATTCGGGACTTCATCGTGAGGTAGTTGCGGAAGCCATACGTCGAAGCCCTTTTTCTCGAGTTCTTTCTTTACATACGGAAACCAGAATTCAGTGTTCTTGGTCCCTGTGCCATGAAGAATCAGTGCATTTTTCATATTTCGTAAATCACATCCTTACGCTCCACCACGATCTTCCAGTCATGCTTCTTGGCGTGGCGGTAGAGCAGACGGTTCGGATTGAAGGCGATGGGAGTCTCCACCATCGTGAGCATGGAGATATCGCTCTCGGTGTCCCCTACGCCGAGAGCGCCCGCGGTCGCGAGGTTCTCCTTCTCTATCGCGCGCTTAAGGATGGACGCCTTATTCATGATGAGATGCTCATCCACTATCTCCCCCGTGAAGCGATTGCTCGCGCCCGTGTCGTAAAAGGTTCCGTATGACTTATCGAAACCGAGCTCATAGGCGAACCCGTCCACGATGAATTTCGGCGAATGCGAGATAGCGAGCAGGTAGTGCCCGCTCTTCTTCACTTCATCGAGCAGGTCGCGCGTATAGCGATATACGTGGTCCCGCTTCGCCTCTATTATCTCTCCCGCGACGTCAGCCACATCGCCGTAGGGGATTCCTTTGGCGTATTTCCCGAAGGCGAGCACGACTTTCTGGATGAACGGGCCGTACTCTCCTTTTCGGTTCTGCCAATCCTCCCGCGCGTCCTTGTACGAGTTGCGTGCTTCTTTCGGGAAGATCTCCCGACGCACGAGCTCGTCCACGAGCTCGATGAGGAGCGAAGAGCGGAACAGGGTTCCGTCGATATCGAAGACCGCTACGGGACGGGCTTTCTCCATAGCTAGCCGAGATCGAGCTTGAACAGTCGTTCGGTGAAATCGAGGGTCCCCGGGATGAAATTGAAGAGTATCGGGAAGTTATAGAACGCGAGGCTTGCATAGGGATTCCAGAACGAAAGCACGAGCCCGATGAGGTAGCAGACGATACTTAGTACGAGGCGGAAGCGTGATTGATTCAGCAAGCGGTCCGACAGGTGCTCGACGCCCTGCGTCTCCTTCACATGCGCGACCATCACGACCGACATGAATGTTATCGCGAGCAGGTTGAGCCCGTAGATGACCACGGCTGGTTGCTGCGTGTAATACGCTCCCGCGAACGCGGCAGAGAACGGCACGAAGGCGATGAACATCAGATAGATGATGTTCTGCAGATTGAGCCAACGATCCACATCTTTCGCGAATGTCTGGAAGAGGAAGTGATGATTCACCCACAGGGTCGAAAGCACGATGAAGGTAATCGCGTAAATGATGATATGGGGCGATTGCGCCTGCAGCGTCTGCCACAGCTGCGCGTCCGTGATGGTGTGCGGGAATGCCGGTACTTTGATATCGAAGATGAGGAGCGTCATCGCCACCGCGAACACTCCATCGGACAATGCTTCGAGGCGTGATTTGTTCATACCCCAATGGTACCGCTATTTAGCCCTCGGCCAAATATTAGCGGCGGGTGGCCATATCTTCGTCAGTGGGTGGTCCGCGCAGTCATGCGGAATCGCATTGCAGACATAACGGCCATACAGAACGAGACCGTTATTCACGTACCGCCAGTCCGCTTTCGGAACGAGCGCTTCAAGCTCCTTGGATATCTTGGTGAGGTCCACGCTATCGACCAGGTCGAAGCGAAGCGCGAAGCGGCGGACATGCGTGTCGGTCGGTATCCCCTCCCATAGCTGATAGAGCTCGCCGAGCACCACGTGCGCCGTCTTGTACGCGACACCCGGAAGCTGCACGAGTTCCGGCTCGGTCTTCGGTATCTCTCCCTTGAAATGGTCGCGAACGTAGTTCGCGGAAGCGATGACATGCTTCGCTTTGTTCTGAAAAAAGGTAATGGAAGAGATTTCCTGCGTGAACGCGGCAAGGCTCGCGTCCGCGAAATCGTCTACGGTCCTGTATTTCTGGAACAATCTCTCGGTGACCATATTCACCCGTTTATCGGTGGACTGCGCCGACAGCATCACCGCGACCACGAGCTGAAAAGACGTTTCGTAGGAAAGCTCGGTCTTCGGGACCGGATAGGTCTTCTTGAGATAGGAAACGATTTTCTTCGCTCGTTCTGTACGCTCTTCGAATTTCCCGTCGAGCATCTGCAGCTGCGCCATGGTTACCGCAATGCCTGAAGATCAGCCAGCACCATATCGGCATGCTTGGCTGCTTGTACTTTTTCGTACACCTTCGCGATCTTCCCTTCCGGATCGATAAGGAAGGAGGTGCGCAGTATCCCCTCGTACTCCCGGCCCATGAATTTCTTCTTGCCCCATACGCCGTAGGCATTGATGACCTTCTTGTCCTCGTCCGCGAGGAGCGGGAACGTAAGACCGTATTTCTGCTCGAATTTCTTATGGCTTTTTACGCTGTCGGCGGAGATGCCGAGCACTACCGCGTCGAGCTTCGCGAAGTCGGGGTCGGCGTCGCGTATCGCGCAGGCCTGCGCGGTGCAGCCGGCGGTATCGTCCTTCGGATAGAAATAAATGAGCGTCCAGCGGCCTCGATAGCTGGATAGGGTGTGTTCTTTCCCGTCCTGGTCCTGGAGGGTGAAGTCGTGCGCGAGGGTGCCTTCTTTGGGGAGACTCATATGAGGGACTTAGCCATGCACGCGGTCATAGAACGCATTGAGATCGGCCAGCACCATATCGGCATGCTGTGCGGCTTTTACGTGCTCGTATACTTTCGCTATCTTTCCGAACGGATCGACGAGAAAGGAAGTGCGGTCGATATCTTCATAGACCCTTCCCAGGAAATTCTTCTGTACGAGCACGCCGTATTCGCGAACGACTTTCTTATCCTCGTCCGCAAGAAGCGGGAACGCGAGCCCGTATTTCTCGGCGAGTTTTTTATGGCTCTCCACGGTGTCGGCGGAGACCCCGAACACGATAGCGTCGAGCTTGGCGAAGTCGGGATCCGCGTCCCGTATCGCGCACGCTTGAGCGACGCAACTGATGGTGCCGTCCTTGGGATAGAAATAGACCAAGACCCATTTTCCTCGGCACTTCGAGAGCGTGTGCGGCGTTCCGTTCTGATCCGGAAGCGTGAAATCGGGAGCGAGCGTATATACCGAAGGCAATGCCATAAAGAATGGGATTAGTTATTCAAGCGGGAGCTCCGCTTCCCTTCGACGGAAGGCGAAACCGTATGCGATGGAAACGATGGCACCGCCGGCCGCCATCATGAGTACGAATTTCACGAGGAAACCGATGACCGGAATGATACCGATCACATAGAGAACGAACATGCCCAGCACCGCTTCTTTCCAGGTGATGACGTAGCGTTTCAGAAGTCCGCGGGACAGGGCGGCTCCCGCTAGGATTCCGGCATACACATAGGCAAGCATCACCAAGAGCGCATAGGCAGCGATGAGCACCAGCGCGACGCCGATACCCACGAAGGAGAAGAGGAGGATGAGGATGAGGACCGGAGTCGCGACCAGCATAGCGAAGCCGAGAAGCGCGAGCAGGACGAATTGCCCGGGCGAGCGATCGATAAGCGTGCGTTCCGCGACCCGCTCGGTAAAGAGCGGAAAGAGCCCGGCGAGAAGCCCGGCAAGGACGAGTACCGCGATGAGATGGACTATGAAAAGGATGGTCGCGCCTGCTATCGCGAAGGTGTGGGCCTCTTGGCTGGTCGGCAGGAACGAGGAAGAACCGATGTATGTCGTTCCCCCATCCACGAGTGCGGTCGCCGGTACTACTATCTGCTGCGGCGCATTGTAGCGAAGCGCGCCATGGATGTGGGTGCCGTCGGCGATAGTGATGCGGTCCGATGCCTCGATAGTGACGTCACCCTTGAAATCGCCTTCGAGGTAGATATCCGAGCCATACAGGACGACCGGGCCTGCGGAACCTCCCGTGAGGTGGATGCTCGGCGAAGCGATGCGGGTATCGCGAGCCGAGGTGGACGCTACGACGGTGCCGCCTACGATGATCAGATCGCCTCCGACCGGCGCGTTCACGGTGACGTGCGCGCCGATGAGGCGGACATCGCCCGCGACCGCTTTCTCGATATCGACGGTGCCGCCGGCGAGCATGGCATCGCCCGCGATGGGCGCCTGTGCGGTTACCGTGCCGCCGGCAGCGAGCAGGTCGCCCCCGAGCGGAGCGACGACCGTGATATCGGTACCGGCCAAGTATGCATTGGTCGTTGACGCTTCCGAAAGGACGATGGTACGTGCAGTCTCAAGGGTGGACGCGTGCGCGAGAAAAGGCGCAAGGAGGAGGAAACTAGCGATTGCCAGGTATCGCTTCATATGGCCCGATGATACCACGGGGTGGGTCAGACGGAAGCCGGGGGAAGCGGGCGAGGATGCGCGGGTGAGGTGCGCCAAAGCGCGAGGGTTGCGCCCCAGAGAAGGAACGAAATGCCGGCAGAAGCGAGGCAGTAGACGCACAACGCCTGAATGAGCACGAACTGGATGTACAGGAACCAGGCGGAAACGAGCAGTCCGATGGTGCCGAGCGCCAGCAGCGCACGGATGAGCATTCGGAATGGTTTCTTAGAGGCGATGAATGCAAGGATAAGGAACAGGCCATAGAAGACGACGCCATAGACGCCGAGCGGTATGCCCAAGATATGGGAATACGGGCTTTGCGCGACGATGTTGCAGCCGTCGAGCCCGGCGATATTGCACGTGAGCGACGCACCCGTGAGCGCCGTATCCGCCAAATACCACGCGTCCGCGAGGCCCAGCATCGCAAGGATGATCACGATGAGGATAAGGAGAGGCCGAGACATGCGCTTCATGCTACCACAGGCGCTCTCGGACGGCAGTGATAGAATTGCTATATATGGAACCAAAACCGATGCCGACCGAAGAAGAGATGAAAGAGATGCTTACTCCCGAGGAATACGCGGTGCTCCGCGAAGGCGGGACGGAGGCGCCGTTCGCGGGTAAGTACGTCGATAACCACGAAGAAGGTATCTATCGCTGCAAGGTCTGCGGCAACGTGCTTTTTACCTCTGCCCAGAAATTCGATTCGAAGAGCGGCTGGCCCTCCTTCACCGACCCAGCAGTCGCGGAGAATGTGGGGACGCGCAGCGACGATAGCCACGGCATGCATCGCACGGAAGTGTACTGCAAGCACTGCAACAGCCACCTGGGGCATGTCTTTGACGATGGTCCGGTTGAAGCAGGCGGGAAACGGTACTGCATCAATAGTGTATGTTTGGAATTCGAAGACGAGTCAGGGCAGAAGAAATAATTAGAGTTCAGCTTCTGAAGCCGCATCAAGCGCTTCATCGTCTCGCGCATCCTTGAATGCCTGCATCTCCTCTCCTATGCGGGCCATCTCCTCGCCGCTCACATTCTCCTCGGCTGACGGCAACAGGTCGGTCTCCTCTTCCTCGACATGGTGCTCGATGCTCTCCTTGAGCACCTGCACCTTGGCGTCGAATTGCGGGTCCTGCGGGTCGAGCGATTTCAATTCGTCCATCAGATTCTTCGCGACATCGTGCTCGGCATAGGCCTCCTCGACTTTCTTTTCGTCCTCGCTATCTGCCGCTTCACGGAATACGGGATACGCGATGGTCTCTTCCATTTCCGTGTGGGCCTCGAGCTCGGCGATGATCGTTTCGACGACTTCGGCCTTTTGGATATAGGCATCGTCGGCATACGCGCCGTATTCCTCGAAAAGCGCTTCGACGCGACGATGATCCTCCTTTATCAATTCGATTGGGTCCATAGAAAATAATTTACGAGGTAATGCACCTTGTATACGCAGATATCGATGAGGCGCTCGTGAAGTGAGGGCTCACTAGTTCTTCAGCGGGAAAAGTATTTACTAGGAACTCCGCTCATGCGGATATGGAAAATTGCCATGGGAATGGAGAACTGACATGCCTACCCCGCAGGAACTGAACGAAGAAGCCGACCAGGCTGAGCAGCAAGGCCAGGACAAAGCTGAAGATCTGCGCGACGCTGCTCACGACCAGCAGCGAGCGGACGACTCAGCGGAAGAAGCGCACGAAGACGAGTGAGTGCGGCTCCTTTTCTCGAGCGGCGTCGGCTTGTCCGGCGCCGCCTTTTATACCGCTCTATCCAGGCAAGTAGTTGTAATCGCGTCGACCATTCATACCGGCAGTCGCCGCTTGGGTGAAGCGGGTATCGGTCTGAAGTTCTGGAGGGACACGATTCCAAGCCGCAGTATATGCAGCCTCGCTTCCCTCGCCGCGACTGACGCGCATGCCGGTAATGACGAGCGCATCCAATAGCATCGCTGGATCGGTCTTGAGCCGTTCCGATGCGACGGCTCCGAATTCCGCTCCGCGCAGAAGAGCGCCTCGCACGAACTCGCTGCTATCGCGCACCCCTTCAGGCACGGTACTCCAGTCCTGATTCGAGAGATTCTCACTCGCGAGCAAGGCGGTGCGTATCCGGGCGAGATCCGATTCGGATCCGGAGGTCCCGGTTTCCGGTGCGGAAGAAGGTGGGGTGGGAGTCGCTTCGGGACCTCGGCTCGCGATACCGAGACGTTGCCTCACTTCGTGTATGCGCGCTTCGGTCTCGCTGTCCTGGGCGGAAGGAGCTGCGGAGATTGACTCCGATCTGTCTTCCTGCGGTTCGGGGGATGAAGCGGGAGCTGCTTCTGCGCGAGGAGCTGCTTCAATCGCGGGAACGGGCGCGACTTCGGAAGAGGAAGGAGCTTCTTCTACGAATCCTGATTCGGGAAATGCGGCAGAATACCCATATTTCCGGAGTCGGGTATTCTCTCTCGCTTGGAATCGTTTTGCGAATTCCGTTCCTGCGAACTGCTGCTGGTATCCGTACACCGTATCGAGCCTGCCGCTTTTGGGCATTTCTCCATCCCCGACTATTTCATTGAACATACGGTCGGCGAGCTTTCTTTGCGCCGCCTCGTCCTCTGTACCGATCGTTTCCCGCGCCGAAGCGAACACGTTCCTTCTTTCCTCTTGGCTCGCTCTTTTGTACTCCTCATGACGCGCGAGGAACGCGGGATTATCGAAATTGTTCGGGCCGTCTCGCTCCGGGACAAGCTTATCCATGCCCTTTTCCTTAAGCAGGGTGGCGACCACGCTATCGGGGTCTTGGAAAAGCGAACTCAATCTTCCCGCGATCTGCTCAGGCGACTCGGTACCCTCCTCGGGGACGGCAGTCGGCATCTGGTTCAGGGATTCAGTGGGCATATAGCGGAATCAGGTGATGTTGAAAGTATAGCATCGAGGGATTTCTGGGGTTAGGATACATGCATGAGTACTGAAGTCGCGATATTCGGGGGAGGATGCTTTTGGTGCACGGAAGCCGTGTTCAAGATGCTCAAGGGCGTATCGAACGTCGAGCGTGGGTACGCGGGCGGCGAACTGCCGAATCCGACCTACCAACAAGTGTGCACCGGCACGACCGGGCACGCGGAAGTCATTCGCATCGAGTACGACCCATCCCAAGTGACGTACCGCCAGCTCATGACGGTCTTCTTCGGGAGCCATGATGCTACGCAGCTCAATCGCCAAGGCAACGACGTGGGCACGCAGTACCGTTCCGCTATCTTCCCCACCACTCCAGAGCAGACTGCAGAAGCGAGGGCGTTCATCGAAGAACTTCAGCATTCAGCGGAAGGAGGCGACCCGCTCGTGACGACCGTCGAGGAGAATGCTCCGTTCTACCCGGCCGAGGACTACCACAAGGATTACTACGCGAACAATAAGAACCAGGGCTACTGCCAGGTAATCATCGCGCCGAAGCTCCAGAAGGTGCAGAAGGAATTCGCGGACCTCCTCGCTACCCACCCTACTGTTTAACAGTAGGAGTACGAGCTCAGCCTTCGAAGCCACCCCACGTCGCGATATTGAAATCCCGCAGATCCACGGTCGGACTCGGGTCTTTGTCGACGCTCATGAGCTTTCGGCTGGCTCCGCAATAATGGCTCACCGTATGTGCGATGTAATCGTACTGGTCCTCTTTATTGTAGTCGCAATTTTCACCCTCCGGATCTAGGGTGGAATACGTTAAAAAATCATAGCTCGTGAGCTTCCATATATTCGAATCGAGAGAGAACGTATAATCCTCGCTCCATCGATACGCGCTTCCACTGTAGTAGAACATTTCGAATTTCCCGGCTGAAAGCTCGATGCTGTCGAACGGATCGCCGAATGCTCCCCCTTGGTCAGCGCGCAATATCGCGGTGTCCGAACTCACGGAAATACTATAGCCCTGCTTAGAACCCAGAAGGATGAGAAGCTTGCGCGGATGCTCTTGAAGCGCTTCTGGAGTACCTGGTAGGTTCGTGGTGTGAGGCCCTTTTTCGAGAACGAACGCGGTATCGGAGTAGCCATCGGTGTTCACATCTGCGGTGCTTGAAGCAATGACGGCCCAGCCAGCGGGAATATAGGCACTCGGAATATGAGTCCTCTGGGTGCTTCCATACCATGCGAGGCCGGCTGCCGGGACCAAGACTACAGCCGCCACACCGAGCTGGAGCAGGAGTTTGGGAGTGCGCGAGAACATGCCTAGAGTATGGGCCGTATGCATCGTTTTCTCCAAGCCCTTTCCTCCGCATAGGTGCGACTTTTTATCCTTAGCGTGGTTATAGGAGGCAGAGGGAGCAGAAGCTTGCAGCACACCATTGAGATCGGTTCGCCGTCTCGCTGCACTTACCCTGCAGCTTAGCCCTAACCTCATGCCCGCTATGAGCATCTGGAACGCTATTGGTCTCGCTGCCCTCATCATCGTTCTCAAGCTTCTCGCGCCCGCCGTTCTCAACCAAGGAGAATCAACCACCGTCTCGTTCTTGAAAGGAGCCGAGGTTTCCGCGCAAGTCGCCTCTGGATACGCCGCACAAGCAGCTGCTCTTGGCACTCCCGCTACCCCTCCCTTCCCGCTCCCTCAAGCACGCCAGATCGGTCCCTACTGATTCTCTCCTCTTCCCAACCACCCGCCACTTTCCTCGCGGGTGGTTTTGCATATGTAGGAGGGCCCACAAAGCAAAAG
>JAQBRL010000001.1 GCA_028286525.1 Parcubacteria group bacterium
CCTTCACCTGGCCGCCGTAGTTGTAGCCGCCGCGATCGAAGACGACGGCAGCGATGCCCTTCTTCTGGGCCTCCTGCGCAATTGCCTTTCCGACCGCAGCCGCCTGCACCGAGAGCGAGCCCTTGAATGAGCGGCCATGGCTCGATGCGATAGTGTTTCCGGCGGTGTCGTCGATAAGCTGCACCGAAATGAAACGGTTGGACTTGTAGACCGCAAGACGAGGACGCTCCGCGGTGCCCGAGATCATAGCGCGGACACGGCGATGACGACGATCGCGCTGCTCTTTCTTCGATAGGATAGTAGTAGCCATAGATCAGGTTATGCGGCCTTCTTGCCCTGCTTGCGACGGATGACCTCATCCTCGTACTTTATGCCCTTGCCGAGGTACGGCTCCGGCTTCTTCACTTCGCGTATTTCAGCCGCGAACTGCCCTACCTGCTGCTTGTCGGAACCCTCCACCGTGATGGTGTTCTTCACGACCGTTGCGGTGATGCCCTGCGGAACCGCGAGCGTGACCGGGTGCGAGAACCCGACGGCGAAGACGAGGTCCGTGCCGCGAAGCTCCACCTTGTAGCCGACGCCGTTGAGCTGGAGGACCTTCTTGAACGGCGTCTCGACGCCCGTCATCATCGCCTTGAGATGCGCTGCGAAGGTACCGGTGAGGGCGTGCGCGAGGCGCGAGCTATTGTTCGGCGTGATGACCACTCCTTCCGGGGTGACTTCGATCTTTATCGAGGAATGCACGGAGCGAGAGAGGGTCGCCTTGGAGCCTTTTACGGAAAGGGTATTGCCCGTCGAAGTGACTTCGACTTTTCCAGGTACCGGTATCGGCTTCTTTGCTAGGCGGGACGGCATACTAAAATAATTACCAGATCTCGAAAAGATTCTCGCCGCCTACGTGCTGCTTACGCGCTTCTGCGTCCGAAAGGACGCCCTTCGGGGTCGAAAGGAGGCGTGCGCCGCTTCCGTTCTTGACGGTGTGCGCTTCGGTCGTAGGCGCGTAGAGGCGGCGACCAGGCTTGCTGACGCGCTTCACGCCGCGGATCTTGTGGCGACCGCGCTCATCGTACGCGAGGGTGACCTCGAAGTGGTATGGCTCCTTCGACTTCTCGACGCCTGCAACGAAACCAAGCGCCTTCAGCTTGTGAGCGATTTCCTCGACGTGCTTAGAGGCAGGAACCATGACCTTCGGCTTGCCGATGGCACCGGCATTCTTGAGGCGGATTATGAAATCTCCGACGCGGTCGGTTACCATGATGCTTTCTTTACGCCAGGGATCTTGCCTTCGCGCGCGAGCTCGCGGAACGCGATGCGGGAAAGGCCGAAATCACGCATATACCCGCGGCTGCGGCCGGTGACGGCGCAGCGGCTCTTGATGCGGACCGGGGAGGAGTTCTTCGGGAGCTTCTGGAGGCCGGCAAAATCCCCTGCAGCCTTAAGAGCCGCACGCTTCTCTGCGTACTTCAGCGACAGCTTCACCTTTTTGGCGTTGCGGGCGAGTTGGGATGTTTTGGCCATACGAAAAAGCGCTCCGAGGAGCTAGGAGTAATGTATCAGCTAGGAAATACGGTGTCAAATAAACGAAGTGGCCCTCCCCCGCCGAAGCGAAGGAGGGCCAAAAGATCAGATTGAGCCTATGGCGGAAGCGGCTCGGGACGAGAGCACGTAAGTCCGTTTCGACCAGGCAGAAAGGCCCGCAGCCGTCATAGGCTGATTCCACTTGAGTAAGTGGAGCCGGAAGCCGCGCGCGTCCCGGTCCCATACCGGGACGATTTTCTTAAGCTCGCCGAGGCAGGTCGGTGCGAACGCGATGAGGCGAATGTCGTCGCCGCGCGCAGCGAGGGGCAGGTCTCCCGCGCCGTCCGGTGATGCGAACCAGGCAAGAGCCTTGAACACATGCCCGATGTGGAAGCGAAGACCACGCTGCCCGCCGAAGCGCGAAGCGAGCACTTCGTCATTGCTTTCCCGATCGTGGTAGTGATAGAGGTGCGCCATTTGCAGTCCTGCTCCTCCATTGATGCGAGAATAAGCGTTATCGAAGACGGCGGTAGAGCTCGTGATCGGTGCGTTGAAAACGCTCGGCCTGCCGCTCGCTTCCGCGAAATCGTCCGTGAACGAGCACTCCTCGAACCCCGGAAGCATGAAGGTGGTGCGGCGGCGTAATGGGTCGCGCGTGATGACGTCTGACAAGACTCTCTCCCCAATTTAAAACGCACCAACAACGGTGCGCATTCCATGTATATTTATACAATATCTAAACAAAATAGCAAGAACGCCCGTTTCCGGGCGCTCTGACGCTGAACCACTCACGTTATAAGTACTTCTTCTGCGAAATAGCAGTGGTTGTAGTTGCCCACAAGCTGCCACACGCCAAGCTTCGCCCTGTAACCGAACTTCTGGAGCAGACTTTTGAATCTTCCAATTCGGCTCCAATGAGCAGCCTTCACTGAAGGGTCCCACATACCGTGCGGGTCCGCTATATAGAGCTTGTTCGGCCTTCCGCGCACATAAACGAGGTGTAGACCAAACCATTTTGCGGCCCCCCAGATTTCTGGACCAGGTCCTTCCCAAGTAGCCATATCAATTTCTCCCAGTAACCTCGATACATAAAGCATTCGCCCTTGACTGGTGTCAAGGCCGAATGCTTTTGATTCTTTTTATTGTGCTCGGAATGGAATGCCCAAGTGGCGGAAGAAGGCTTCAGCCTCTTCTGTAGTCTTCGCGGTCGTCACGATGGTGATAGCGAGACCGAACACGTCCTTCAAGTCTTCCTCGGACGCTTCCGGGAAAATGGTGTTGTCGCGGATGCCGATGGTGAGGTTCCCCATCTCGTCGAGCGCGCCAGCGGAGAGGCCGCGGAAGTCGCGCGTGCGCGGAAGTGCGATGTGGATGAGCTTGTCGAGGAAGTCGTACATGCGTGCGCCCCGGAGCGTCACCTGGTAGCCCACGATATCGCCCTCGCGCATCTTGAACTGCGCGATGGAGGCCTTGGCGGCGCGCGGCGACGGCTTCTGTCCGGTGATACGCGCGAGACGGCTCTCGACTACCTGCTTCTTCACTTTGTCGGCCTTGCCGACTCCGGAAGAGACGACGATCTTCACGATCTTCGGGGACTGGAGGCGATTGGTGTAGCCGAATTTCTCCGAAAGGGCTTCGAAGCTTTGGGATACCTTTTCTTTGGTGAGCATCATCATACGAAAATAAATTAGCCGAGCTTGCTCGAGCTCTTTACGGCGACCCGTACCTTCTTGCCATCACGCATCTCTCGCTTCACGCGGGTAGGCTTCTTCTGCTCCGGGTCCATAAGCATAACGTTCGAGATATGAATAGCGCGTGGACGCTCCGCGATACGGCCGACCTGGCCGCGTACCGGATTCTTGAGGTGGCGCCTCACGATAGCGACGCCGTCAACGACGACCATCGCATCCTCGGGAATAACGCGAAGCACGGGACCGGTCTTACCCTTGTCCTTGCCGGAAACGACCATCACCTGGTCTCCCTTCTTTATCTTGAATTTTGCGGTCTGCTTGCCGCGGGTTGCTTTAGACATACGTATTGAAATTACACGACTTCAGGCGCGATGGACGCGATGTTCTGCCACCCCTTCTCCACGAGGTCGCGCGGCACCGGTCCGAAGACGCGGTTTCCCTTCGGGCCCATTTCCTTACCCTGCTTCTCGATAAGCACGACGGCGTTGTCGTCGAAACGGACATAGATACCGCTCGCGCGACGGAAGGCCTTGCGCTGACGGACCACGACCGCCTTGTAGATGTCCTTCTTCTTTACGGCCTTGCGGGGCTCGGCGCTCTGGATGGAGACGACGACCACATCCCCTATCTCCGCATAACGGCGCTTTGAGCCTCCGAGCACCTTGAAGACGCGCGCTACCTTAGCGCCTGAGTTGTCTGCAACGACTACGATCGATTGAGGCTGTACCATAAAATATTATGCGGCGATCTTGAAGCGCTTGAGTTTCGAGATAGGGCGGCACGCGACGATGGTGACGGCCTGTCCGACTTCCACCGTGTTGCCCGGATCATGCACCAGATACTTCTTCGTCTTGGTCTGGTACTTCTTGTACTTCGGGTGCTTCACGTAGCGCGAAACCTCCACGGTGGCCGTGTCCTTCATCGCCGTCTTTACGACGACGCCGGTGAATTTCTGAGGTTTAAGGGTAGTAGGTTCCATGGTTCGTTATGCCTTCTTCGCACGATTACCCAGTTCGGTCAACACGCGAGCGACGTCCCGACGCGTCTTGGCGAACACGCTTCCGTCCTTCGCGCGAGCTCCCGCTGCGGAAAAACGAACGCCCCGCAGCTCCTCGCGCTTTTCCTTGAGCATTTTCATGAGCTCTTCTGGATTCTTCTCCTTGAGATCGAGTTTCTTTTTCATATCGTTAGCGAGTGACCACGGTGGACTTAAGCGGAAGCTTCGCACCCGCGCGGCGGAGCGCATCGCGCGCGATCGTATCCTGCACCCCATCGAGCTCGAAGAGCACGCGACCCGGACGCACCTCGAAGACGAAGTGCTTCGGATCGCCCTTACCTTTACCCATGCCCACTTCAGCCGGCTTGTTCGTGATAGGACGGTCCGGGAAGATGCGGATCCAGAGCTTGCCCCCCTTGCCCGTGACGCGGGTAAGGACCTTACGCGCTGCCTCGATCTGATTGGAGGTCACGCGCGACGCAGTGGTCGCCTTGAGTCCATAGGAACCGAAGGCTACCGTGATGCCGCGCGTCTCGGGACGCGAAAGCTTCTCCGGAGACTTGCGTCCGGTCTGCCACTTGCGATGCTTAACTTTTTTAGGGAACAACATACGCGTTATTTAGTTGCAGGACCGCGCATGTCGCGGACGGCGCCAGCGCGCTCGCGCTCGTTGAAGGTCTCGCCGAGGTAGATCCAGACCTTGATGCCGATGACGCCGTATGGGAGGTATGCACGCTCCATGGCGTAATCGATATTCGCGCGGAAGGTCTGCAACGGGATACGGCCGCGCTTTATCTGCTCGGTGCGGCTCATGTCGGCGCCGCCGAGGCGTCCGGAGACGACGATGCGCACGCCGACCACTTCGCGTACGGCCATGACCTTCTCCACGGTGCCCTTGAGCACGCGGCGGAACGGCATGCGCTTCTCGAGACCCTCGGCGACCATGAAGGCGACCACTGCTGCGGACGTCTCCGGCTGGCGGATCTCCATGATGTCGAGCTTCACGGTGCGGGTGCCGGTCGGCGCTGCCTTCTTTACGATGCGCGTGAGCTCGGTGCGGAGCTTCGTGGCGTTCTCGCCGGAGCGGCCGATGACGAGACCGGGGCGTGCGGTGTGCACGATGACGCGTATCTCGCTCTGGGAACGCTCTATTTCCGTATCGGTCGCGTGCATGCCGCGCAGGCGCTTCTGCAGGAACGTGCGGATAGCCGCATCCACCGCGAGGTTCTCGCGGTACGACTTCTTATCGCCAGCGAACCAGCGGCTCTTCCAGTCACGGATGATGCCGAGGCGATGGGCGTAGGGATGTACGGTGTGTGTCATAAAAATTATTGCGCGGCGATGGCGGACTTGGGCGTTATCTGCGCGAGCTCGACAATGACACGGCTCCGGCGCTTGCGGATAGGCGCTGCACGGCCCATGGCGCGCGGCATGAAGCGCACGAGCATGCCGGCGGAGTCCACGCGGATATCCTTGATGCGCAGGCTTGCGGCCTCTTCGCCTTGGGTCTTCGCGTTCGCGACTGCGGACTCGATGAGCTTCTTGATAGGAAGCGAGGCGCGCTTGGGGAGGAAGGAGAGCGCAACGAGCGCGTCGGTTACCTTCTTGCCCTTCACCAAATCAGTCACGAGGCGCACTTTGCGCGGCGACTGGTTGTATGTCTTGAGTTCCGCCTTCATACCTATTTCTTCTTCGCGGCAGCTGCCGGAGCGGCCTTGGAAGCCTTAGCGGCCGTTATTTCAGCCTCTTTGCGCTTCTGCTCGAGCTCCTTCTGCATCTTTCCTCCGTGACGGACGAATTTCTTCGTCGGGGAGAATTCGCCGAGGCGGTGGCCGACCATGTCCTCGCTGACGAGAACGTCCACATGCTGCTTGCCGTTATGGACGCCGAAGGTGAATCCGACGAACTCAGGCGAGATCTGGCTATTGCGGGCCCATGTCTTAATAACCCCCGCCGAAGCCGGTTTCTTATCCGAGACCTTTTTGAGGAGTTTTACGTCCACGTAGGGGCCTTTCTTAAGGGAGCGTGACATGGATAGACAATGGAAAGCCCGCGAAGCGGGATAGGTAAAATCTATATGAAACGGCCGCGAGTGTCAAACTTTGGGCCTCGTGGTAGGGTTTGGCCTGGTCTGGAGCGAAACCATCATGGATATTCAACACAGCGCGGAAGACGATGCGGCTCTCGAAGAGGAGATCGCCCGAGAAATCGTTCGGGACTTCGGCGCCTCAGAAAGCCAGATCCTCGAATTCTTCGGAGGTCCAGGCTTCATCGAGCGGATCCTCACTTCCAAGTGAGTCTTGTTCTCCGAGCAGGGCCCCGTCATCCAGGCGGGGCCCTCTTCATAATTGGAGCCGGGCTATACTGGAAGCATATGGAACCAAATGAACCCACCCTCCAAGAAGAAGTAGCGCATGACACCATCGTGCTGCGCACCGAATACATTATCGGCGGACTCGTCGTCCTCGTACTCATCCTCGCGGGCGTTATCTGGTATATGGCGGTGCATCCTTCCTCCTCGCCGCTCGGACCATCTACCGCAACCACCACGCCTGCAACCGGAACCACCGCGACAGGCGTACCTGGCCATCTCGATGAGCACGGAAAGTATTACGATATTACGGCTGCGTATCCTGCTACCACCCCACTCGCGGCTCTGGGAAGCGCAGAACCCAACGCCAAAGCAGTCGACACGATGAAGCAATTCGAGATACAAGCTATCGCTGCGTTCAAAGAGCAGGGTAATTTCGCTAACCTTACCGCTCAAGACATCAAAGCAATGGGCTTCGACCAGGGACGTAAGGAATCGCTAGCGATCACCTATCAGACGAAATCAGCTGCAAATACGATCTCGTATATCTACACCATCACGGAAGATACCTTCGGCGCGCACCCGAATACTACCTTCAAGACATTCACCTTCGACAAGAAAACGGGTACGATCTTGAGCCTTAAGGACCTCTTCGCTCCCGGTGCCGACTACCTGACTAGTCTCTCCACGCTCGCTCGCAAGATGCTTCCAGCGACTATCGCTGCGCGCGAAGGTATCAAAGCCAGCCAAGTGGACACGAGCATGCTGAACTCGGGCACGGCAGCGAAAGTGGAGAATTTCCAGAATTGGTACGTCGACGGAAAGAATCTGGTGCTCATCTTCCCTCCGTACCAAGTGGCGGCATACGCTGCGGGCGAGCAGATAGTCTCGATTCCCTCCTCCCAACTGACCTCGCTCAAGGCGAACACCCAGGTGAACGACTTCGGAGTGATTCAATAAAAAGACGGCCCGGAGTTTCCTCCGGGCTCGTCGTACGCTAATCGATGAAGTATTGGTCGAATTCTTCGAACGGCATGCCGTAGAAGAATCCTGGAGCGTACGCTTGCTGCGGACCGAATCGGGTCTTATCGAAGAAGCGCGCGTGATCGAAGTTGAAGAAACACACGGCCGAGTAGCGCCCCGTCGAGGCAGTCTCTTCGGTCGCGATAACTCGATGGACTAATGCCTGCAGTTGGCACTTCGAGCGATTCTGAAGGCCCATCCCAGGAATGATGACCGTTTGATCATGGGAGAGTGGCAAGGCTTTCCATTCCTTCGTGTCATACGTAAGGTACTCGACCCCCGGATGACTCTCGTAGAGATGGAGCGTGAAGCCTCCCTTATCTTGGTGCGGAGCGGCGATCTCATCGCCCGGGTGCCGATCGCCGAAGTAATGCAGGAAGCGAAGCAGCCAGCGAGGCTGATACGCCATGACATCTTCCTCGAAACCGACGATACTGTATTCCGCTTCGATCGAGCGAGCGAAGTCACGGATCATGGAGCTCATCAATCCGTTCACCTTGAGCGCTGCCTCGACGAAAGCCGGGCCGAGCACAGGATCGGCCTTCGCCGCTTCGACGAGAAGCTCGTCGCGAACATTCACGCGAAGGTGGCAATCTTCCTTTCGATCGAGAGAGCCTTCCAGCTTCAGCTCATATCCGTTTCCGCTCGTCTTTGCATCAGCGGTATAGCTGAAAAGAACCTTTTTTTCACTCGGCAGCATAGTGAATGCTTCCCACGCTTTCATGGCCTCCTCTACGCCTTTGCGCAGCGAAGGATCATATTTAACGTACAGACGACCCTGGGTCGCTAGTTCCTTCGCGGCATTCTGGTGCATGGCGGTTTCCATAAGTGATACCTACGTAACTATACTCACCTCCCTCTAAAAGCAAAACCGCTCTTGGGGAGCGGTTTTGCTTTCTCTTAGGAGCGCTTCTTGCCGACCTTGCGGCGAGAAACGATGAACTTGTTCGAGTATTTCTTCGGCGTGCGCGTCTTCTGGCCCTTGCCCGTAGGTTTGCCCCACATGGACTTCGCGCGGCGCAGTCCACGACCCTGCTTGCCCTCGCCACCGCCGTGCGGATGGTCGACCGGGTTCATGGCGGTACCGCGAACGGTAGGACGGATGCCCTTCCAGCGGCTCTTTCCGGCCTTTCCGTAGACCTGGAGACGCTGCTCTTCGTTAGAGACCGCGCCGATGGATGCCCATGCCTGTTCGGAAATCTTGCGTATCTCGGTCGAAGGCATCTTCACCTGCGCATAGCCAGCATCATGCGCGACCACTTCCGCATAATTGCCCGCGGAGCGTGCGATGCGTGCGCCTGCGCCTGCCTGGATCTCGATATTATAGATAAAGGTGCCGGACGGTATCTTGCCGAGCGGAAGACGGTTGCCGATCTTGATGGGAGCATTCTCCGAAACCTGGAACGTATCGCCGACCTTCATCTCCTTCGGGGCGAGCACGTAGCGGCGCTCTCCGTCAGCGAAGACCACGCGCGCGATGAAGCCGGTGCGGTACGGATCGTACTCGATGGTCTCGACGCGTGCAGGGATGTTCTTCTTGTCGTACTTGAAATCGACATCGCGCAAACGCCGCTTATGGCCACCGCCCTGGTGACGCACGGTGATGCGTCCTGCGTTGTTACGTCCTGCGCGGTTGGCCTTGGAACCGAGGAGAAGGCTCTTCATCGGCTTGTCGCCAGAAAGCACGCCACGGTACGTGACGGTGGTCATGGAACGACGAGATGCTGATGTTGGTTTATAGCTTTTCATAAATAGGATTAGGCAAACTGTATGGTTTCGCCCTTCTTCAGGTACACATACGCCTTATGACGACGTGCGCGAGTACCGACGCCGCGGCGCGTGCGAAGGTTCACTTTCTTTGCAGGAAGATTCACCATGCGCACCTGGCGGGGCGTGACCTTGTATATCATCTGGACGGCCTGCGACACCGTGGTCTTGGTGGCGCGGATAGGCACTTCGAAGACATAGACGCCGTTCTCGGTGCCGATGAGCGCCTTCTCGGAGAGCCAGGGGCGCGCGAGGATACCCTCGAGGCGTCCGTCTTCGGGAATCTTTACAGCAGGCTTCGCAGATGCCGAAGGCTTTTTTGGAGCTGTTGCTTTCTTCTTCGTGTCTTTAGAGAAAAGTGCCATACGTTTTTTATTATGCGGACTTCGTGAAGCGTGCCGAAAGCACCGCGAGCGACTCGTTCGGCTTCTCGATGACGAGGTACTTCTTCGTCATGAGGTCTACCGGGTTGAGATTGCGGATCTCTTCCGTAATGAGGCTGCCGATGTTGCGGAAGGACTTCTCGATGTTCGCGTCCTTGGTCGCGATCGCGATGATCGCCGCGTTCTTGCGCTTCATCACGAGATTCTCCTGGCCTGCGGCCGTCGCGATCGCGCGGAGCGCGCCCATAGCGTCCTTGGTCGAAGGTGCGGAGAACGCGAACGAGTCCACGAAGATGATCTCGCCATCGCGCAGCTTGCGCGACAGCACGCTCGCGAGCGCTGCAGCGCGCATCTTGCGATTGATCTTCACCGCGTACACCTTCTCAGCGCGCGGGCCGTGGGTCACGCCGCCACCCTTCCAGATAGGAGAGCGGGTCGAGCCGTGACGAGCGCGGCCGGTACCTTTCTGCTTCCACGGCTTCTTGCCGCCGCCGGAAACTTCGCCGCGGAACTTCGTATGCGCGACTATCTGGCGTGCGTTCGCTTGCATACCTACGACCACTTGATGGACGAGGTCGGCATTCCAGGAAGCGCCGAAGAGCTCTGCAGGAAGCGCGATAGTGCCTGCCTTAGCTCCTGCCATGCTGTATACCGTCGCTTCGGTCGTGCCTGCTGCTGGTGCGACCGTCTTAGCAACCTTCTCTTCGAGGGCTTCGGGTGCGGCCTTTGCAACCGTCTTTCCCCTCGTCAGGGACCCGGATGCCTTGTTAGCCACCACTTTCTTAGTTGGTGCTTTCTTGGTTACTTTCTTTGCTGGTGCGGTTGCCATAGTACGAAAAATTATTTGGCGACGATCTCGACCACCGAGCCTGGTGCGCCAGGGACGGCGCCCGATACGATGATCTGATTATTCGCTGCGTCGACCCGCAGCACCTTGAGATTCGTCACCGTAACGCGGTCGGAACCCATGCGGCCCGCCATCTTCATGCCGAGCGTGACGCGTCCCCCAGCACGGCCTGGACCGCCGCCGATGGAACCCGCCTCGCGCTCGGAGTGCTTCTGGCCGTGCGAGCGGCGACCGCCATGGAAGCCATGACGCTTCACCACGCCCTGGAAGCCCTTACCGCGCGAGGTACCCGCCACCTGGATGGTCTCGCCCGCTTCGAACGTGTCGGCAGCAATGGTGCTCCCAACGGTGAAATCAGCAGGATTCTCGACACGGAACTCCTTCACTACCTTGAATGCTTGGCCGGCCTGCGCCTTGTTCATGCGCTCCACCTTCTGGGTGTCGGCACCCACCTGCACCGCGTTGTAGCCATCGGTCGCTATCGTCTTTACCTGGGTAATGACGTTAGCGCCGACCGTAAGGACGGTTCCAGCGTTGACACGACCGTCTTCTTCGAAGACTTGGGTCATGCAGCCTTTGCGGGCAAGAAGGAATTTCATGTGTGGAAATGGAAATCGCGCTGTGCAACAGCGCGTTCGGCCCGTTCGGGCTTCCCGGCCATTGGTCCGGTCCGAATGACCGTACATAGCGACTTAGGGACTATACAGGGAGCCGTATAGGAATGCAAACGAAGCCTCCTCCAGGCAAATATCGAGAGCCGGACACATGTCCGGCTCTGCGCTCGCCCTTTCATGCGAACTATATCTGGAAGGGCGAGCCGAGTTTGATCAGCCCTCCCGACACCACCTCAGCACGAAGCCCGCCTCTTCCCTCGAAGGCTTCCATGAAGCCGAATTTACCTCCGGCGAGCTTCGAAGGGAAGACGCACGGGTCCGCGAGCTCGACACCTCGGAATTTCGCTGCACCCGCCCAGAATTCGCGACCGATGAGGGAAGCGAAATCGGTGAAGCCGGTAAGCAGGACGTTTCGACGCGTCTCTGCGGCGCTGAAGGAAGGGTGGCCCCTATCCCTCAACCATCGGTTTGCGGCCTCGATATCCTCGCATGCGTTGAACGTCGCGCCCCGTAGCTTAGCGGCATCGCTAAAACGCCTGTCCTGCGGACGCTGACCCGCAGCATTGTTGTACCGATCCCCTTCAAGACCGTGTCCCGCTACGGCGTGCACCTGTGCACGGGCCTGCATGGACATTTTCCGTTCCGGGGCGATATAAAGACCAATGACCTTCGCCATCCCGATTCTCCTGTTTCGTGAGGTTAGCCAGATACTAGCACCGCGACAGTGCGATGCAAAAGGCCCCGAGCTTGCGCTCGGAGCCTTCCCGCTTACCGCGCGTACGCGGCAGCGATGAGTTCAGGAATGTGGTGCTTGGTGGCGAGTCGATTCGCCTCGTTGATGCAGTCGATGCGTTCGCGACCCATCCGCTGATACTGCCGTTCCGTGATGGTGCGGTTGGTGCGCATATCCGCCCACAGGATGTGGGCCTGGTGGCGCAGATCGCGCGCACGTTCGACCTCGATGTCGCGAAGCGAAGGACGCGGCCGGACAAGCCACACGACGAAATTGGTCAGCAGTTCCCGTAGAGCTGTTTTCGTTATCACGCCTATGCCCCTGATCAAAACGAGAAATCGCCGCTTGCGCGGCAGTGAGCACAAAGACCTCACCTCTTTCGATTAAAACGCGGAGCTGCGTTTCATGCAAATAAAAACGCCCCGTATTCGGGACGTTGCGTGCGGTCGTGAACGAATTTTCACGACCGCTTCTTCTCGGTCCGCTTCCGAATCCGTTCAGCAAGGGGCGAGTCACCTACTTTTGCGAATCTTCCACCAGTGCCGATGTATAGCTTTTTCGATCTGCCTCCCTTTTTCGTATTGAGCCCCGCCATGCCTTTGGCATAACGGAATCGCCTGGCCTTTATGTCCCACGTCCAGGGCTCGCTGATAATGCGGGTCACGCGGGCTTCCTCGTGCTCCCGCACCAGTTCGGCGATTCCTTCAAGAACGGGACCTACCGACGCTGCCTGCTCATGCTGCCGTTTGCGTTCGGGAGTAGGCTTTGCTCCCGAAACATATCCGTCCGGAGACCACGGCATCTTCACCTCCTTTCTGAAAGAGCCGACGCTGAGCATAGCGCACTTCGCATGAAGGGAAAAGCAAAACGCCCCGAGCGATCGGGGCGTCGTACCTGGTTAGTCGTTCGGACTAGGCTTTCGCGAGGTCACCGAAGATGGAGTCCAGATTAAAAAGCCAGGTATTAGGCTGGAGTGCGAGGAGCGTGTGCATGTTGTTGACAGACATGCCGCCTATCCGGCACTGCAGGAGCGCCGAGTAGAGCTCATCTCCGTCCTCGGGCAAGCCCGAGAAGGAGGTGATGAAGCGGCTGCCGCAGACCGCCCCCGCGTACTGCTTCTTCTCTTCGTCACGACTTTCTCGACTCAATCGGTGACAATGCGGAGCGGCAGCGTAGCCGCCGAGTCGGTGCGCCTTCTCCAGGGAGAAGGCATGGCAATCGGCAGCTTTCTCCAACACGACCCGTCCGAGGCCGAATGTGGCGAGCGGCAGACCGTCGGGACGAGCGATGGTGACGTACCCGCCAGCGAGTCGTTCCTGCCGAGCCAATTTCTCGCTGATTACTGGAAGCTGGGTAAGCCTCTGAAACAGCTCTTCGGCCTGGGCGGTAATGCCAACGATGCCGTGAGGGAACGAATAAACTCGGTTCATCGGGAATCTCCTTTTCTCCTTGGGCATATAACTATGCTTGGACAGAAATAGCAAAACCGCCCTTGCGGGCGGTTTTGCTTCGGTCGTAAGCTTTCGCTTACACCATTTTCACGTCGATCGTCACACCGGACGGAAGGTTGAGGTTCGTGAGAGCCTCGATGACCTTCGCGTTCGGCGAGAGGATATCGATGAGGCGCTTGTGGATGCGCATCTCGAACTGCTCGCGCGCGTCCTTGTGGACGAAGGTCGAGCGGTTCACGGTCCAACGCTTTATTTCGGTCGGAAGCGGCACGGGTCCGACGATCTTCGCATCGAAGCGGTTCGCCGTATCCATGATCTGCTTGACCGAAAGGTCGAGGATCTTGTGCTCGTAGGCGCGCACGCGGATGCGAAGCTTGGGCTCTGCGGCCGCTTCTGCGGGCGCTGCCTTCTTCGTTGTCTTTTTTGCTGCGGTAGCCATACGAGTAATGGTATCAGCTTACGCGGTGATCTTCGTCACGACGCCTGCGCCCACGGTCTTGCCTCCCTCGCGAATAGCGAAGCGGGTGTTGTCCTCAAGCGCGATAGGCGCGGTGAGCTTGACCTTGAACGTGACAGTGTCGCCCGGCATGACCATTTCCTTTCCTTCCGGAAGGGTCACTTCGCCCGTGACGTCGGTCGTGCGGATGTAGAACTGCGGCTTGTAGCCCGTGAAGAACGGCGTGTGACGGCCACCTTCGTCCTTGGAGAGGATGTATACCTCTGCCTCGAAATCGGTGTGCGGGGTCACGGTTCCCGTCTTCGCAAGCACCTGGCCGCGATGCACGTCCTCCTTCTTCGTTCCGCGAAGAAGGATACCTGCGTTGTCGCCAGCCTGGCCTTCCTGAAGCTGCTTGTTGAACATCTCGATACCGGTGATGGTCGTCTTGGTCGTTGGGTTGAGGCCCACGATCTCGACTTCCTCGCCGACCTTCACGATGCCGCGCTCGATGCGGCCCGTAACCACGGTTCCGCGGCCTTCGATGGAGAAGATGTCCTCGATAGGCATAAGGAACGGCTTGTCGGTCTCGCGAACCGGGTCTGGGAAGTAGGAATCCATCGTGTCGACGAGCTCCTTCACCTTGAGAGCCCACTCATCCGACGCGTCGGTCGCCTCAAGCGCCTTCAGACCGGAGCCCTTGATAACCGGGGTTTCCTTGTCGAAGCCCTGCTTCGTAAGGAGGTCGCGGATTTCCTCTTCAACGAGGTCCACCATGTCCTGGTCGTCCACCATGTCCACCTTGTTGAGGAAGACGATGAGACGAGGCACGCCCACCTGCTTTGCAAGAAGGATGTGCTCGCGCGTCTGAGGCATTGCGCCGTCAGTCGCAGCGACCACGAGGACTGCGCCGTCCATCTGGGCGGCTCCTGTGATCATGTTCTTGATGTAGTCGGCGTGGCCTGGAGCGTCGATGTGCGCGTAGTGGCGCTTCGGGCTCTCGTACTCGGAGTGGTGAAGCGCGATCGTAATGCCGCGCGCCTTCTCTTCCGGGGCGTTGTCGATGTTCTCCACCTTCTCCGCGCGGGCCTTGTAGCCTGCTGCTGCGTTGAGGTTGAGGACGTTGAGTATTGCAGCCGTGAGCGTGGTCTTACCATGGTCGACGTGACCGATGGTTCCTACGTTCATGTGCGGCTTGCTGCGATCGAATGCATCTGCCATAAGTTCGTAAATTACTGGTAGCTTTTTGTAATAAGCTGCCGCGGCGCCTGCCTGCTTCGACTAGCGAAAGGCAGGCGACCAAGGCGCGCAGGCAGATTCCCCCGCGCAGCGCCTTTCCACCTGTCTTCCGTCCTTATGGAGGGAGAACATCGAAAAGAGCGCCGTACTCGCGTTAGACCTAAGTTACACGTGCTTACAAAAACGGTCAAGCAAAAGAAGCAGCCCCGCCGAGTACTTATCGGCGGGGCGAGCTAGTATTTGAGTATTGCGGGCGGGTGCCGAAGCTATTGGCCATCCCGATCCATTTGCAGAGCCCGAACGAGGTCGTGTTCGGACATGAGGATCTC
>JAQBRL010000020.1 GCA_028286525.1 Parcubacteria group bacterium
TCCAAGGAGGTGGTGCACGACCTGACGCGCAAGTTCAACAAGGTGCGCCAGGCCGCCATCACGCGGGAAGTGTCGGAGATCATCGCAGGGAGTTTAGTAACGTAAGTGAGCTCAACAACCAATTAAATCTAAATTTATGAACACAGGAACAGTAACGCAAGTCATCGGGCCGGTCGTCGAAGTGCACTTCGAGAAGGATCGCCCAGCAATCGAGGAGGCGCTCGTCATCGAAGCGAACGACGTCCACGGGCGCATCACGCTCGAAGTGGCAGCGCACCTCGGTCTCGACCGCGTGCGTACCATCTCGATGACGGAGACCGCGGGCCTCTCGCGTGGTGAGACGGTGACCGCCACGGGCGCTGCCATCACTGTCCCTGTGGGAACCGCTGCACTTGGTCGTCTCTTCAACGTGCTTGGCGAGACGCTCGACGGCAAGGGCGAGATCGGGAAGGACTCTCCTCGCCTCCCCATCCACCGGCAGCCACCCTCTTTCGAGGAGCAGACGACGAAGGCCGAGGTCTTCGAGACGGGCATCAAGGCCATCGACCTCATGGTGCCGTTCATCAAGGGAGGCAAAGTGGGTCTCTTCGGAGGAGCTGGCGTCGGCAAGACCGTCATCATCCAGGAGCTCATCCACAACGTGGCGTCTAATCACGGCGGGTATTCCGTTTTCGCCGGAGTGGGCGAGCGCGTGCGCGAAGGGAACGACCTGTATCACGAAATGGAAGAGTCGGGAGTGCTCGATAAGACCGCGCTCGTGTTCGGTCAGATGAACGAAGTTCCAGGCGCTCGCGCTCGTATCGCGCTCACCGGCCTCACGCAGGCGGAATATTTCCGTGACGAAGGCGGAAAGGACGTGCTCTTCTTCATGGACAACGTGTTTCGTTTCATCCAGGCAGGTTCCGAGGTGTCCTCGCTTCTCGGCCGCGTGCCGTCTGCGGTGGGCTACCAGCCGACGCTCGCCGAGGAGATGGGTAAGCTCCAGGAGCGCATCACCTCCACCAAAAAGGGTTCCATCACGTCCGTCCAGGCGGTGTATGTGCCTGCTGACGACCTCACTGACCCAGCTCCCGCTACCACCTTCGCGCACCTTGATGGTACGGTGGTGCTTTCACGCCAGCTTGCAGCACTCGGTATCTATCCTGCCATCGACCCGCTTCAGTCCTCTTCGACCGCGCTCTCGCCCGAAGTCGTCGGTGAAGAGCACTACGAGGTCGCGAACGAAGTGAAGAAAGTGCTTCAGCGCTACACCGACCTCCAGGACATCATCGCCATCCTCGGCATCGAGGAGCTTTCGGACGAGGACAAAACCATCGTCTACCGTGCTCGCAAGATACAGCGTTTCCTCTCGCAGCCGTTCAACGTCGCCGAAGTCTTCACCGGTACTAAGGGTTCATATGTTGCGCGCGAGGATACCGTACGGGGCTTCAAGGAAATAGTTGAAGGCAAGCATGATGACCTCCCGGAGAATGCGTTCTACATGAAGGGGACTATCGACCAAGTGGTGACTGATGCGGCACAAGCGTAATAAGCTCGACTCAAGAACCGACCATGGCTAAAACCTTTCATCTCACTCTCGCGCGTGTAGGTTCGAACCTCTTCGACGGAGAGGCGGTCTTGGTCACGCTTCCGGGCGAGGAAGGGCAATTTACGGTCATGGCTGGGCATGAAGCGTTCGTTACGCCGCTTGGTGCGGGTACTGCAACCGTAGAGACAGCTGATGGAAAGAGAGAGACCTTTCCTATAGAAAAAGGCATCGCCGAGGTCTCGAGCAATCAAGCGACCGTCCTGCTCTAGGTATGAAATACGTGCTCATCGTCCTCGCGCTCGCAGTTCTCCTTGCGGGCGGCTTCCTGCTGTGGCAGCGCATTCACGCCCCGCACGCTATTTCCTGCAGTGACATGAGTCCTCGCCCGACGATAGTCGCCTTCGGCGACAGTCTCGTCGCAGGGTACGGCGCACCGGATGGGCAAGGCTTCGTGGACGATCTCGCAACGCAAATCGGCGTACCCATTCAGAATATGGGCATCTCGGGCAATACGACTGCCGACGGGCTCGCGCGCATCGATACCGTGCTCGCGGCAAAGCCAGACGTCGTTATCGTCCTCTTCGGAGGTAACGACGCGCTCCAGAAGGTTCCGCAAAGCGAAACGCGAGCGAATCTGGATGCCATTCTCGCGAAGCTTACGCAAGCGAACATCAGAGTCGTGCTCGTAGGCGTGCAAGGGGCGCTCCTCTCGGACCCGTATGCGTCGATGTTCAATTCACTCGCTTCCAAATATCATACTGAGTTCGCTTCGAACATCCTTTCGGGGCTCATTGGCCACTCCGATCTCATGAGCGACGAAGTGCACCCGAATGCCCTTGGATACCAGAAAATAGCGGCTCGATTAGTGCTTCCGCTCCAAAAATCCTGTCGAGTCTCCGCGTAACGCCTCTTATCCACGCTCATTTGTTGATTCTACAGGTGAGAGAGGTACAGTCATGAAGGGTTCATTAGAAGTCGGGAGGATGCAGATGGACGGCAACTTTGCTCCCCGAAGCGGGAGAGAAGGACACCAAAAGGGTTTTCTGGCCGAACAACTCTTCTACGAAGCGTTCCATAACTATCCGGTCGTCCTTCCTGGATGGCTCTACAAAATGGAGCGAGCAACCGAGGCCGAAGATCACCAAGGCGTCGATGCGTGGGCGTACACCCGTCACGGGCGCATTCCCATTCAGATCAAATCGTCTGCCCGTTGCGCGCGGGAATACCGCGAAAAGCATGGTGACTGTTCGCACGTAGTCACGCTCATCGTAAGTCTGATTCAGACACCTGAGCAGATCCGGGCGATGACTGTCACCAGTCTTAGGGCCCATTTCAAACATCTCGAACGAGTTCAAAATTGCAAAAGGAGAACGGCCCGCGTATAGCGGGCCAACCTTTTTATAGTTTGGTATACTGACCCCACTATGGGAGTACAAGATTTTTTCCTTCGCCAGATGATGAAGGCCAAAATGAAGGACGTGCCGGAGGCGCAGCGTGAGCAGATAATGGCGCTCGTGACGAAGGACCCGGAACTCTTCAAGAAGATAGGCGAGGAGGTGGACCGTCGCGTCAAGAAGGGCGGCGAGCCGCAGATGAAGGCGACGATGGAAGTTATGAAGAAATACCGGTCTGAATTAGGTGAGTTAATGAAGTAATCGCGTGCGATAATCGAACCATGAAGAAGATATATATCCTGATGGGTAACCCCGACAAGGAGGGTACGCTTTCCGCGGAACTCGCTGACGTCTACGAGAACGCAGCGCACGCTGCTGGCCACGAGGTCCGCCGCGCGAACATTGGCGACGTGCAGTTCGACCCATTCCTGCACAAGGGATACAAGGTCATCCAGCAGCTCGAGCCCGACCTCCTGAAGATGCAGGAGGATATGCGCTGGGCCGACCACTTCGTTCTTATCTACCCTATCTGGTGGTCGGCGACGCCTGCGCTTCTCAAAGGCCTCTTCGACCGCATGTGGCTTCCGGGATTCGCGTTCCACTTCTGGAAGAACGGTCTCGGCTGGGACCGTCTTCTCAAAGGCAAGACGGCGCGCGTGATAACGCTCTCGAAAATGCCGCCTCTTTTCATTCGCTTCACCATGGGTGACTTCACCAACGAGATACGGCATGCGACCCTCGGTTTCGCCGGCTATAAGGTGCGCATGACCGAAATAGGGAATTCGGAGAAGCTTTCTCTAGCGGCGAAAGCGCGCGTCGACAAGAGCATCACGAAGCTCGCCGTACAAGGGAAATGATATGACTGCATCGCTCTGGATACCTGTCATACTCTGCCTAATCGCATTCTTATACGATCTAACCGATATTGCGTTGGGATTGAATATGCACGTATCTCCTAATCTCTGGACAGTCATCTCTCTCCTCTGCAGCATTATTACGCTCGTCGCCATTTATTTCGTACCTGGAGACAAACGTCTGCTTACCGCCTGGGTGGGGACAATAGTAACGATTGTCGTATATGCTTGGGCTCCGTTTGGTCTCCTTATCCTTGGTCTTCTGGGGAAAGGGATGTAGCAGGGCGCGTGTAGGGGCATTTGCAAGAAGTGGAGTTTAATGTTTTAGTAGTGATGCCGAGGCAGGACAGCTCCGCCCTCGAGCGCAGTGAGCGTGACCCTCCCGGGTCATCCTGCCTCGGCACCATCGACCGCCTCACTTCGAGCGCGGTCTTTTCTTTTAACCTTAGAGTCAGTAAGCTGTAGATAATGCTCAAGATAGGAATCGTAGGACTTCCCAATGTTGGGAAGTCGACCCTTTTTAACGCCCTTACGAGGGCGAACGCTCTCGTGGCGAATTATCCGTTCGCGACCATCGACCCATCCGTGGGCGTCGTTGCCGTACCGGATGAGCGGCTTACCCAGCTTACGGAACTCTCGAAATCCGAGAAGACCATTCCTGCCGCGGTCGAGTTCGTCGATATCGCAGGCCTGGTGAAGGGAGCGTCCCTGGGCGAGGGCCTCGGCAATCAGTTCCTCTCGCATATCCGCGAGACCGACGCCATCCTCCAGCTGGTGCGCTTCTTCGACGACCCGGACATTACGCATGTGCATGGGGAAGTGGATCCGGTGAACGACATCGAGGTCATCAATCTCGAACTCATCCTTGCCGACCAGGATGGCGTGAAGAAACGTCGAGAGAAGCTCGTGCGGGACGTCGGCATGAACAACAAGGAAGCGATAGCGGAGGATGCAGCGCTTGCCAAAGTCGAGAGCGCGCTCTCGACCGGGAAACTCGCTATCACTGCAGACCTTACGGAGGAGCAAATGAAGCTCATCAAATCGCTCAACCTCCTGACCCTTAAGCCCATCCTCTACGCGTTCAACGGGAAGTCCGGCGGGCACAATTTGAATGAGATAAACGATGGCCGCGCAGAGAAAGCATTCGAATACGTACGCGCCCTGGGCGGCAGCTTCGTTATCATCGACGCACGCACCGAACACGAGCTGAACGACGTGAGCGAGGATGATAAGGATATGTTCCGCTCGGAGTTGGGCGTCCAGGATGACGGCATAAAGGACCTCATCCGCGGCGCCTACGAAACGCTGGGCCTCATCACGTTCTTCACCACGGGACCCAAGGAGAGCCGCGCGTGGACGATACAACGGGGAGACCTCGCGCCTGACGCAGGAGCTGCTATCCATCAGGACTTCAAGGAAAAGTTCATTCGCGCCGAAGTCGTCCAGTGGGACAAGCTCCTAACGGACGGTTCATGGAGCGCAGCGCGCGATAAGGGCGATATACGCACCGAAGGCAAAACCTATCTTGTCGCTGACGGCGACGTGATGGTTTTCCTCCACAGCTAGTTGCGCAAATAACGGCACCTGGTGGTGCTACACTAGTAGCATGTCGAAAGAAAAACCGAAAAAGAATACGCATCGTTCGCATCGTGCCGGTCATGCTCCGCATTCGAAAGAATGGAATCAACGTATGATTCTTATCGCGCTCGCGATGTTCGTCGTCTCAGGTCTCTACGTCTATTCCCTGGCAACGCATTCGCATGCGGCGGCGGAACGGTTCGTGACCAAATATCAAGCCATAGACCAATCTAAATTCAGGAAAACGCACTAACGTATGAAAAACTACCAATCCACTCGCGGATTCACCCTCATAGAGCTTTTGGTCGTCATCGCCATCATCTCGATACTCTCGAGTATCGTGTATTCCTCCGTTGCTCTTGCGAAGACGTCGGCGGTCGACTCGCGTAAGAAGGCGGATCTTACGTCCATACGGACCGCGCTCCAGACGTACAATATCGACCAGGGCCATATGCCGCATAACTACGATTGTTCGGGTGCTACCTGCGTAGTGAACGATGGGCGCACGACGCTTGCTATCGAGGATAGAGCGAACCCGGATAACCCGAATGAAAGCGGCAGAGCGTATGACGCAAGCATGCAGGAGCTCGTGGATGCGAAGAATCTTTCTGGCATACCGCGCTCTCCCGGTGGCGCTGGCTACACGTACTACGATTACGGCCCGGCAAGCGGCATTGGCGCAATCGTCGGAACTACGCTCGACACCGGACCGGCTTCTGCCGAAGGTATTGCTGGCAGTTGCCGGCCATTCCACTCACCTCCGCTTGTATTCCTCGATGCGTTAACTTGGTTTACTCATGCTAGCCATGCGTTTGCACTGACTCGGCCACCTGTATTTGAACCCCCCGTCTTATTGTGCGAATACATCCAGGATGGTGTTTGGACTGAGGGTCCATGTCCTCCCGCTACTACTAATCTTTGCAGTACCACTTCCAGCAAGGACTATTGCATCTGCACGTACTAAGCGATCAGGCCCAGACCGGTCTTATACGCTGAGATTCTGTATTTGTCCGACGTAGGAATTGAGGAAGACGGGGATAGCGAACACAAGACCGATAAGCGGAAGCACGACGAGGGCGATAGTGATATACATCGTCCACTGGAAATATTTCCGCGTCTTTTCGGTCGATACATAGATAGCATCGAGTTTCGCTGCCATGGCGTCGAGCGCTTGTTTTGTTTCTGGGTCCATATGCCCACAGTATAGAGCATCCCGGTGCTATTCTTTGTACGGAAGGAGCACTGCGATGCGCAAAAGTTTTTTGTACGTCCTTAGGCAGGGCAACAGCGCCAAGGCAAAGCCGCCGAAAGAACCGCAACACCAGGCATTCATTCACCGCGGCCTCCGCAAGAGGGTAAAGGCCGGGGTCATTCACTATCGTAAGAAATCCAGCATTCGTCGTCCCTGACGAAGTCAGGTCCGCATCCGCGGACCTGTTGCTTTTGTGGTATAATTCGCATCACTATGGAAACAACCCCCGCCCCCGCACCTGTACCCGCAAAGAATGCTCCTCCGAAGTTCGTGCGTTGGGCGGTCATGCTCGGCATCGTCGTCGCGCTCAACATCTTCTTCATCGTCGCGAACTCGCTCATCTTCCTGCAAGTGAAGTACGAGGACTTCTGCCCGCTCGCGAACCAGCCCTCTCCGCAAAGCGAAACCGCGTGCACGAGCGCTGGCGGCGTATGGAATCCGGTTCCCGACGCGAACATGGCGAAGCCCGTAGCGCCTTCTGGATACTGCGACCTCACTACGAAGTGCCAGAAGCCGTACCAGGATGCATCCCAGCAGCGCCAGATGAAAGTCTTCACGCTTATGGTCGGGTTCGGCGTCCTCGCGATCATCGTGGGGGTCCTTCCGCTCGGCTCCGCTATCGTCTCGACCGGCCTTTCCTATGGCGGCGTACTTGCCCTCATCATCGGCAGCGCGCAGTACTGGAGTGAAGCAGGGAATTGGCTGCGCCTCGGCATTTCGGCGCTCGCCCTCATCGCCCTCATTTACATCGGCATCAGGCGCTTCAGGGACTAGCGGTACGTATCCTGCGTCATCATGCCTCGAGAAAGCTTCGATCATAAGGAAATAGAGCGCAGCGCCCAAGAAAAATGGGAGAAGCTCGACCTGTATGCGACCGATCTCACGGACGATTCGAAGGAGAAGTACTATCTCCTCTTCGAATTCCCGTATCCTTCCGGCGACCTGCATATCGGGCACTGGTATGCCTTCGCGCTGACCGACATCTACGCACGCAAGCTGCGCATGGCCGGGAAGAATGTCCTGTTCCCGATGGGCTTCGACGCCTTCGGCCTGCCCGCCGAGAACGCTGCTATCAAGAATGGCGTGGACCCTAAGAAATGGACGTACGAGAACATGGAGCGCATGCGCACCCAGATGCGCACGATGGGAGCCTCTATGGATTGGAGCAAAGAGGTCGTCACCTGCGATCCCGGCTACTACAAATGGACGCAGTGGCTCTTCGCGAAGCTGTTCGAGCATGGTCTCGCCGAGCGCAAGAACGCAGCGGTAAAATGGTGCCCCTTCGACAAGACGGTGCTCGCCAACGAGCAGGTGATCGATGGCCATTGCGAACGCTGCGGCCACGAAGTCGAGGAAAAGAATCTCACCCAGTGGTTCCTGAAGATCACCCAATACGCCGAACGCCTCCTGAAGGATCTGGAGCCTCTTCCGTGGCGCGAAGATATCAAGGATGCGCAGCGCGCGTGGATAGGCGAAAGCGAGGGCGCGAAGCTGGTCTTCATGGCGCACACGGGAGAGGAGGATGCACCGGTGCCGCTCGAAGTGTTCACCACCCGCCCGGACACCGTCTTCGGCGCGACCTACCTGGTGCTCGCGCCTGAGCATCCGATGGTCGATGTCTTGATACAGGACGCGCTCAATCCCGAGGCGATACGGGCCTACCAGCGAGAGACCGGTAAAAAGACCGAACGCGAGCGCAGCGAGAACAAGGAGAAGACCGGCGTCGCGCTCGAAGGCATCACCGCGACGAATCCCGCTACCAAAGAAGAGGTGCCGGTCTACCTGGCTGACTACGTCCTCGCGTCGTACGGTACGGGTGCGGTCATGGCGGTGCCGGCGCATGACGAACGCGATTTCGAATTCGCGCAGCGTTATCAGCTCCCTATCAAGGACGTCATCGAGCCGGTGTTCGTGCGCACCATCGGCACGGACGCCGTGCGTCCGGAGGAACCCATGGTAGAGCGCCAGGCGGTGGTCGCTATCGTAAAGCACTGGGGGGAGGACAAGTACCTGTGCCTTCGCTGGAAATCGAACGACTGGACCGGCTTCGTCATCGGCGGCATCGAGGAAGGCGAAGAGCCGAGCGTCACGGGCGCCCGCGAGATAACGGAAGAGACCGGCTATAAGAACCCGCGATTCGTGCGTGATATGGGAGTGCCCACGCATTCGCAGTTCTATCACGAGGTGAAGCGCCAGAATCGCTTCGCGCATTTCACTCCCCTGTACTACGAGCTTGCGGACGGCGAGCGCGAGGAACCTTCGGCCGAGGAGCTCGCCATTCACGATATAGAGTGGGTAGCGAAAGAGGATATGGATGCGTATCTTTCACGCGATAATGACATCGCCTATATATGGAAGCGTTTCGTCGCTCCTGCGTTCCCATACACGGGCGACGGTATCCTCGCCAACTCGGACAGCTTCGATGGACGCAGCAATCGCGAAGCGATGACCGAGCTGATCGCGTACGCGGGCGGCGAAGCCGTCAAGCAGTACCGTCTGCGGGATTGGCTCGTCTCGCGCCAGCGCTACTGGGGCTGCCCGATACCGATCGTCTACGATCCGGAAGGGAATGCGCACCTCGTGCCGAACGACCATCTGCCTTGGCTGCTTCCGGAAGATGTGGATTTCACGCCAGGCGCCGCGGGTGTCGGTACCTCGCCGCTTTCTACTTCCCGCGAGCTCAAGGAGCGCGTCGAGCGCATCTTCGGTGCGGGTTGGACCCCGGAATACGACACTCTCGATACCTTCGTCGATTCATCGTGGTACTACCTGCGCTACGTGGACCCCGCGGACGCGCATGATTTCTCGGACCAGGGCTTGCTGAAGAAATGGATGCCGGTGGATCGCTACTCGGGCGGAAGCGAGCATACGACCATGCATCTTCTCTATGCCCGGTTCTTCAATAAAGCGCTGTACGACCTTGCGCTCGTGCCGACCTCCGAACCATTCAATGAGCGCTACAACCGCGGCGTCATCCTCGGGCCGGATGGAGCGAAGATGAGCAAATCGAAAGGCAACGTCATCAATCCCGACGAAGTCGTATCGAAATTCGGTTCGGACGCCGTACGCATGTACCTCGCCTTCATCGGTCCTTATAACGAAACCGGCAGTTATCCCTGGAATCTCGACGGGGCCTTCGCGATGCGTAAATTCCTGGACAGGGTATACACGCTGTTCGAGGGAACGGCAACGGAGAAATCGAATCCGGAGGTACTCCGTGCGCTCGCGGTAGCTATCGATAAAGTCACTGCCGATACCGACCGCTTCAAATTCAATACCGCGCTTTCGGCGCTCATGGTGCTGGTTCGGGACCTGGAGAGCCATGCGCAGCTCGCCCCGGACGCGAAGCGAACGCTCCTCGCCCTGCTTGCGCCGTTCGCGCCTCATCTGGCGGAGCATTTGTGGGAGAAGATGGGCGAGGAAGGAAGCGTGCACCAAATGGTATGGCCGGAAGCGGACCCCGCACTCCTTTCGGCCAGTGAGATCGTGATAGGAGTACAGGTGAACGGAAAAAAACGCGGCGAAGTGCGCCTGTCGCTCACTGCTTCTGAAGATGAAGCGCTCATGGAGGCCCGGAAGGTTCCAGCGATCGCGCTGCTCCTCGGAGAGACCGCTCCCGCGCGCGTCGTCTATGTCCCGGGCCGTATCCTGAACATAGTCACCCAGGGGTGATTTGACGGATATTGATGGATTTGATATAACTATAACACACTATTAAACAATGATTATGGCGAAAAAAGCAGTATCCAAAGGCTCTACGAAGAAGGCGGTGGTCACGAAACTGTCTTTCGACGGGGCGACCCTCGTGAAGAAGCTCCTGGCCGAGGTACCGGACCGTGCCCGCGAGGTCCTGGTGTACCGGTTCGGTCTGGGCACGTCTTCCGAACGGGAGACCCTCGAGGCTATCGGCGAACGCTGGGGCATCACCCGCGAACGCGTGCGCCAGATCGAGGCGTCCGGCATCGAAGCCATTCGCCATTCGAATGCATTCCGCGCCTCCGAAGGCGCCTTCGATGAGCTGCGCAATTATATCGAAGCCCAGGGCGCAGTCGTCCCTGAAGACGTGCTTCTCTCCGGACTCGCCACCGATGAGAAGAGCCGTAATCGCATCCGCTTCCTCCTAGTCGTCGGCAGCTCCTTCTTCCGCGAACGCGAGACCGACGAGTTCTATGCCCGCTGGCACGTCGACCATCGCACCGCCGAAATGGTGCACGCCGCGCTCACGCGCCTGTACGCTACGCTCGACGACGCCGAAGTCCTCTCCGAAGGGGAGATCGTGAACCGCTTCCTTGAGGAATTAAAGGATGTCAACGCCGCGTATCGCAACGAAGAGATACTCAAGCGCTGGCTCTCACTCTCGAAGAACATTGCGAGCAATCCGCTGGCCGAGTGGGGCAAGGCGCATGCACCCGCCATCCGCACCAAGGGCATACGCGACTACGCCTATCTCGTCATCAAGCAGAAGGGCGAACCGATGCACTTCTCGGAGGTCGCGAAAGCCATTACGAGCGTATTCTCGAAGAAAGCGCATGTAGCTACGACGCACAACGAGCTCATCAAGGATTCCCGTTTCGTGCTCGTGGGCCGCGGCCTCTACGCGCTCGCCGAGTGGGGCTACCAGCCGGGCGTCGTCCGCGAAGTCATTCGCGATGTGCTCAAGAAGAAGCCGCTTACGCGCGATGAAGTCATCGACTCGGTCAAGAAGGTCCGCTACGTGAAAGACAACACCATCCTGGTGAACCTGAACGACACGCGCTATTTCAAGAAGACTAAGGACGGCAAGTACTCGCTCGTCTAGAATTCGATCGAGTCGAGAGAAAAGATATATACAAAAGAGCCGCGTATTCCGCGGCTCTTTTGGTATACTTCCTGCATGTCTTCCGGTGGCTTCGACCTCCTTCACGCAGCGCACGATAAGGGCATCTTCATATCGGCGCAGCCGTTCATAATCTGCTTCTTGGCCGCGAACTTCGCATTCCTCACCATCGCGCCGCTGCAGACCCTGCACAATTTCGAGTTCCTCGCGCTCACGTCGCCCGTCTGGCTTCCTATCCTTCTCGGTCGTTTCGCTATCTTGCGGTGGATAAGCGCCAATCGCATGGCATTCCTCTCGAATCAGGAGTACGTCCTGCTTGAGATACGAGTCCCGCGCGATGTGCGCAAGACCCCGCTCGCGATGGAAGCGGTATTCTCTTCCATCCACCTCTCTCCCGGAGAATCCACCTGGTGGAAGCGCGTCGTGATAGGCGCGGTACGTCCTTCCTGGTCGTTCGAGATAGTTTCGCTCGGCGGGCGCGTGCATCTCTATGTGCGCACCCGCGTTGGCTTCAGGCGAGGCCTCGAGAGCTACATATACGCGCAGTACCCCGAAGTGGAAATAGTAGAGGCGACCGACTACAGCCTCCTCATCGACCCGTCGCATGCTCCGTACGATCTCTGGGGCACGGAATATAAATTCACGGGCAAGGACGTCTATCCTATCCGCACGTACGCGGAATTCATGAAGCCGGATTCGGCGCTTCCGAAACCCGAAGAGCAGATAGACCCGCTCGCGCAGATAATCGAATTCCTCGGCTCCCTCTCCCCGAAGGAGCAATTCTGGATACAGATCATGATCCGGGTGAACAAGAACGAGAAGTATCATGGGAGAAAGACCGCTAGCGGCGATCCGTACACCATCAAGGACGAGCGGAACGACGAGGTGGAGGTCATTCGTACCAGCACCGTCCGCAAGCAGACCCATGTGGATCCGGCGACCGGTAAGACCTATGAGACCGAAAGCTTCCCTAATCCGACGAAAGGGCAGCAGAACGCCATGGAAGTCCTCGATCGCAAGCTTTCGAAGCCGCTATTCGATGTCGGCATTAGATCCCTCTATACGGCTCCGAAAGAGGCATACCAATCGAGCGTCATCAGCCACCTCATCGGCTTGTGGAAGCCTATCGCGTCGGAGCAGGGAAACTCGCTCGCCATCGCGCGCTGGCACGCCAATTTCGATGATTGGCCATGGGAAGATCGCAAGGGTATCCATCACGCGCACGTGGCGCACGGTCTCGTGGATTCGTACCGCAGGCGCGCCTATTTCAACGAACCCTATGTCATGCCCTGGCTTATCATGAATACCGAGGAGCTCGCGACCATATTCCATATTCCGACCTCGGGGGTCACCACGCCGAGCCTGCCGCGTATACAGTCGTCTACTAGTGAGGCGCCTTCGAATCTTCCTACATAAGCATGCCTATCGCGTCCATCTGCTTCGTTACGGGGCCCGTCCCGCTCATCCGCCGTACTATGAGTACGTCTACTTCCCGTGTCAGCCCGTGCCTCGCATCTGAAACCCGCTAGACATGCTTATGCCAATTACCCAGTGGTTAAAAATAATCTTTTTGGTGCTCAGCATGCATCTTGCGCGTCTCAAATACTGGTACGCGGCGTTTTTCCTCATCCTCGTTCTCGCGCTGAGCATCTTCTCGTACGTTTTCCTCCTCCCTCCTGCCGGTTTCCATCCGAATACCACGCTCGCGGTCGCGCCGGGCACAAGCGTTCGGCATGAGGCTGCGCTCCTGAAGGAGGCGCATGTGATACGCTCCACATTCGTATTCCGTGCGCTCTATCGCCTGATGCCCAGTACGCATGGCGTGCAAAGCGGTGTCTATGATTTCACGTATCCCATCGGCGAGCTTCGGCTCGCATGGGACTTAGCGCACGGCATTTCCGAAGTGCCCGAGGCTCGAATAACATTTCCGGAAGGTACGACGGTCCGGCACATGGGCATGCAGCTCGCCAACACGCTCCCCGGAGTGAACGAACGGGAATTCCGGCAGCTTGCGCTTCCGGAGGAAGGCTACCTGTTCCCGGACACCTACTTCTTCCGGTCGGACGCTACGACGACAGAAGTGATCGCCATACTCAGATCCAATTTCGAGGACCACTTCGCAGGGCATGCGGAGCAGTTCGCCGCATTCGGGAAGCCGGAGCGGGAGGTCATCATCATGGCCTCCATTCTTGAAGGCGAAGGCAAGACACTTGAGGACAAGCGCATCATTGCGGGCATCCTCTGGCATCGCATCGCGCTCGGCATGCCGCTGCAGGTAGATGCGCCGTTCGGGTACGTGCATGGCGCAGCAGGCTATACGCCTACCGCAGCGGATCTGGCGAGCGATTCCCCGTACAATACCTACCGCACCAAAGGATTGCCGCCCACGCCCATAAACAATCCGGGCGACGTGTCGATACAGGCAGCCATCACGCCTACGAAGTCCGCGTACCTGTACTATCTGACCGGTACGGACGGGACGATGCATTACGCCAAGACATTCAGCGAGCACATCGCGAATCAAAAGAAGTATTTAAAATGAAAAGTCGCGAGCATGCCGTAGTGGCAGCGGCTCGCGACTCCTCGGCTCTTACCTGGAACATGGCGTCGTTTCCTCGTCTCGCCGCTCGGTCGACGACCGTTTCTCGATCCTTCCGTCGCGTACGGCCTCTTGGAATTCGCTCTGCGGCAGGCCGCAGCCTCGTTGCTGATCCACGATGACCCACGCATGGCCTTGGATGACTCGCGCGCGCCCTATCAGTAAGGCTTTGTTTTCTAAGGGCGCTTCAGGACGGTGGCCATGAGGATGGCGCAGCCGTATCACGCGATGGGGTGCTACCGCGAATTCCATCGTTCCAGGTTGTCTATCTTTGGGCAAAGAACTCACCTCCTTTCGATGCAAGCGTAAGGTAACCGCATTATTGTTACTTCAGGAAGTTTGTCAAGAATGCTATATAGAATGCATGAAGTATCTCGCTGGAAAAAAGATATTCGTCGGTCTTTCCGGCGGCGTTGATTCCGCGGTCACCGCCGCGCTCCTGCAGCAAGCGGGCGCTGACGTATACGGCGTATTCATCAAGGGTTGGTATCCCCCGGAGCTCCTGTGCACCTGGGCAAGCGACCGTCGTGACGCGATGCGCGTGGCTGCCCATCTAGGCATTCCATTCCATACGCTCGACGCGTCGAAGGAGTACAAGCGATCGGTCATTGACTATCTCGTCCGTGAGTATGGCGCGGGACGCACTCCCAATCCGGACATTATGTGCAATCGCGACGTAAAATTCGGCGTGTTCTACGAATTCGCCAAAGCCTACGGAGCGGACCATATCGCGACCGGGCACTACGCCCGTCAGGAAGGGGGGAGACTTCTCCAAGGACTCGACCCCGAGAAGGACCAGAGCTACTTCTTGTGGGCGATCTCGCCTCTCGCGCTCTCCATGACCCTCTTTCCGCTCGGCGCGCTCCATAAGAGCGAAGTGCGTACGCTCGCGAAGAGTTTCGATCTTCCGAATGCGGACAAAAGGGATAGTCAGGGCATCTGCTTCCTGGGGCCGGTTTCCATGGATGATTTTCTCCGCGCCGAGCTCCCGAACCAGCCCGGAAAAGCTATCGATGAGAGCGGTATCGAAGTGGGCCAGCATGACGGCGTCCTGCTCTCGACGCTCGGTGAGCGCATCGCGCTTAGGAGCGCCGTTCCAGGACCATGGTATGTACTCGAAAAGGACATTCCGAATAACGTTCTCGTCGTCGCGAAGGAGCGCAGAGCGGAAGCGAGCACGTCCGCACTACACCTTGCAGATGCGAACTGGTTCACCAAACCCAGCGAGAGCGAAGAAGTGCACGGGCAGTATCGGTATCATGGGCCGTTTGTCGCGGGCGTGCTGCGCGCAGACGTGTTCGTCCCGAACGAACCTGCGACCGAACCCATCGCGAGCGGCCAATCGCTGGTGCTGTACCAGGGCGACGAAGTACTCGGTGGTGGTATTATCGGGTAATGCCAGTAGAGATAGTTAAAACCGACGGAACCACCGAAGCGTTCGATGGCATGAAGCTCGAGTGGTCGCTCCGTCGCGCAGGCGCAACGACGCATACCGCCGAGCGCATCCGGCACACCATCGAAGCTTCCATTTCGGCCGGTGCGCCCACGCAAGAGATATACAAGCGCGCGTTCCAGATGCTTCGCCATGACGCGCGGCCTGCCGCCGCGCGCTACAGCCTGCGGCGGGCCTTATTCGAGTTCGGCCCTTCGGGCCATCCGTTCGAGAATTACGTTTCCGAACTTTTCAAGAAAGAAGGATGGTCCGTGGAATATCGCCGCGTCATTCCCGGTAAATGCGTATCGCACGAAGTCGACGTGTACGCGACCCGCAATGGGGAATACCTTGCGGCGGAACTCAAATATCATAATGACCCCGGGTACAAGACCGACGTGAAGACAGCCCTGTACGTGAAAGCTCGCTTCGACGATATCTGGCAATGCGATCCCAAACATGATGAGCACTGTCCGGTCGATCACGGATTCCTGATAACCAATACGAAATTCACGCGCGATGCGGTGCAGTTCGCCACCTGCTCCGGTATCCAGCTCCTGGGGTGGAGCTACCCCGCAGAGGGAAGCCTCTATGACCGCATAGTCGCGACCGGTCTCTATCCGGTGACGGCGCTCACCATGCTCAAGAAGACCGAAAAGAGATTGCTTATCGACCAAGGCATCGTTACCTGCGACCAGGTACGCGAGAACCGCGACGTGCTCCGCGCGCTCAATATCGCTCCGGAACGCATCGGTACTATACTCGCCGAGGCCAACACCCTTTGTAACTCCTACGCATAAACGATATGGCCGACTTCAAGAAGCAGTACAATCCGAATCGGAACGCCGACTGGAACTATGGCGGCCCGAAATGGCGTCTTTCGCGCTCCAAGATCGAGCTATTCAACGAGTGCCCGCGCTGCTTCTACCTCGATAACAAGCTAGGGACCGCGCGTCCGCGCGGCCCCGCCTTCACTCTCAATATCGCGGTCGATACGCTCTTCAAGAAGGAATTCGACGCCCACCGGAATGCTGCGACCGCGCATCCGTTGATGACCAAGTACGGTATCGATGCCGTACCATTCGCGCACGCGAAGATGGATACGTGGCGAGAGAATTTCGAAGGGGTCGATTACTTCCATGAGCCGACCGGCTTCACCATTTCAGGCGCCGTAGACGATATCTGGGTGAATCCTAAAGGCGAGCTCATCGTAGTCGACTACAAGGCGACCTCGAAGGACGGCACCATCACCACGCTCGAGGATTCTTCCTGGAACGAGCAGTACAAGCGCCAGATGGGGGTGTATCAGTGGCTCCTGCGCAACAATGGATTCGCGGTCTCTTCCACCGGCTACTTCGTATATGCGAACGCACGCTCCGATAAAAAGGCATTCGATGGAACGCTCGAATTCGAAGTCACCGTAGTGCCGAGCGAAGGCGACACGAACTGGATAGATGACGTTCTACCCAAGATAAAGGAGACGCTCGATAGCCAATCCATTCCTCCTTCTGGAAAGGCGTGCGAATACTGCCCGTACCGCGAGGCAGCAGGGAAGAAGCTGCAGGCGATCCACAAAGCAGCGAAGCGGTAGGGAATATGGAAGTCGCGATCGAGCCATCCTGGAAGAAGCATCTGGCGGCTGAATTCGAGAAGCCGTATTTCAAGGAGCTTACCGAGTTCGTTAAAGAGGAGTACAAAAATACGAAGGTGTATCCGGCTCCGAAGAATATCTTCCGTGCCTTCGAGCTCACGCCGTTCGATACAGTGAAAGTCGTGATTCTCGGACAGGATCCATACTTTAATCCGAACCAGGCGCACGGACTGTCGTTTTCGGTCATGGAAGGGGTCCGTAACCCACCTTCGCTGCAGAATATCTTCAAGGAGATCGAATCCGATATCGGCGAGAAGCCGAAGAGCGAAAGCGGCGACCTCACGCGATGGGCGACGCAGGGCGTGCTACTTCTGAACGCGACGCTTACGGTGCGCGCGGGCGCCGCTGGCTCGCACCAATCGCACGGATGGGAAGAGTTCACGGATGCGGTGATACGGACACTCTCGGAGGAACGCGAGCATCTCGTATTCATACTCTGGGGCAATTACGCTCGTAGCAAGAAAGTCCTCATCGACGCTTCCAAGCATGACATCATCGAGTCGCCGCATCCCTCGCCCTTTTCGGCGCGCAACGGCTTCTTCGGCTCCAAGCCTTTCAGCAAAGCGAATGCGTATCTGACGGCACATAACGACCTACCGATAGATTGGACCTAATGCTTCCGTTTTGATTCATATAGTAAATGCTGATATTTTAGGTATATGGCTCGCGCATCCGTAAAAAAACAACCGGCCTTCGTCGGCATCACTTTCGTCCGTGAACGGGACGGAATACGTGAGTATAAGCTGGAGAAGAACGGCCTCACCATCCTCCTTGCTGAAAATCATGCCGTTCCGGTAGTCGGCTTCATGGTGACTTATCACGTAGGCTCCCGGAACGAAGCCATAGGCTATACGGGCGCCACGCATCTCCTTGAGCACCTTATGTTCAAGGGTTCGGAGCGATTCAATGCAGATACCGGAAAGGATACTAAGCAATTCCTCGAATCGCGCGGCGCGTATATAAACGCGACCACATGGTGGGATCGTACTAATTATTTCGAAGTGATGCCGAAACACATCCTGCCGGACGCGATAGCGCTCGAAGCGGATCGTATGAGGACCGCCCGTATCACCGAGACCGATCGCGAGAGCGAAATGCCCGTCGTACGCAATGAATTCGAACGCGATGAGAATCTTCCCATGTCGGCACTCGACAAGCAGATCTGGGCACTTGCCTTCCAGGCGCATCCGTATCATCACAACACTATTGGATGGAAAAGCGACATCGAAGGCGTTTCGATCGAGCGTTTGCAACAGTTCTATAACGACTTCTATTGGCCGGATAACGCTACGGTCTCGGTCGCTGGTGATTTCGATGCGGATGAGACCCTCACGCTGATTAAGAAGGAATTCGGCCGGCATTCTCGGAATCCAAGTGAGTACCCGCGGGTCTATACCGAGGAGCCGAAGCAGGAAGGCGAACGTCGCGCGATAGTTTCCCGTGCTGGAAATAACATGGTGGGCGTCGCGCATAAGATACCGAATGCGCATCACGCGGATATGCCCGCACTCCTCGTGCTCATGGCAGTCCTCGACCAGGGAAAGACGAGTCGTCTCTACCGCGCGCTTGTCGATACCGCTCTCGCGACCGATGTCGCGGTCGCGTGCTACGAGCTCCATGACCCAGCGCTTTTCATTACCTACGCATCACTCACGCCAAGCGCGACTCATGAGGAAGTGGAACGAACTATCGTCAAGGAATACGGAATTCTCAAGGAGAAAATGGTTTCGGCGGCCGAGCTCGCACGCGCGAAACGCCTTCTGCGCACCGAGCTCGCAAAGCGGTGGGATGGCCCGTATCAGTTCCTTTCGTCGCTTAATGAGAGCATCGCTACAGGAGACTGGACGCATTTCCTTACCGCGGGCGAAGCGGTGATGCAGGTTACCTCGGCTGATGTGAGACGTGTAGCGAGCACCTATTTGATTTCAGACCAGGCGACCGTCGGGCATTTCGTGAATATTGCACCATGAATATGAATCGCATCGCTGACCGTATCCTAGAAAAGCAATTCGACGGAGCACGCATCTTCGCAGCGCGCACGGGTGTGAAGGATCTCGTCTACATCGAGGGAAGCGTTCATGGAGGATGGAACATGCTTCCGCGCAGGCAGGGCGAGCTCTCCGTACTCGCCGCGGAGCTACTCGATGCAGGCACCAAAGGGAAGTCGAAGGACCAAATCCGTGAATCACTCGCGAGCCGTGGTGCGTCGCTGTCGTTCTCATCGGGCGATGAGCGTACCTATTTCCGCGGCTCCTGCCTTCCAGAAGACATTTCACGCCTTATATCCGTACTCGTGGAGTGTTTGGGCGAGGCATCGTTCCCTCTCGGCGAGGTTAAGACGGCGAAGAATCGCATCCATGGCGAGCTCGTCGAGGAGCGAAACGATACACGCGTACAGGCGGCTATCGCGCTCTCACGCCTCATGTACGACCCGAAGCATCATAATTACGAAGAGACGACCAACGAGCGCATCGCGGATCTAAAGAAGACAGAACGACCAGGACTCATCGCATTCAAGAAGATGCTTGGATACGGCGGCCTCGTACTCGCAATAGTCGGCGATATTGATGCCGAGGCAGCACTCATTCTTGCCGAGAAGGCCTTCAAGAAACTCCCAGGCGGGACGAAGGAAGCGCCCTCTAAGACTCCTAATACCCGCGCGCAGGAAGGGCAGATAACCCTCGTACCTATAACGGACAAAGCGAATATCGATGTATTCATCGGTGCTTCGATTCCTCTCACGTATAACGATCCTCTCTATCTCCCGTTCATCCTCTTGACCGAGATGCTCGGCGGGCGCGGCTTCACGAGCCATCTCATGGCAACCGTGCGTGAACGTGACGGACTCACCTACGGGGTCAACTCACGGCCGACCGGCTTCACGGGGGGCGCCGACGGCGCGTTCCAGGTCTGGGCGACGTTCTCGCCAGCAAAATACGATGAGAGCGTTGCCGTGCTGCGAAAGGAAATAGATTTCTTCTTCAAGAACGGCATTACGGAGATGGCGCTTGCCGCACGTAAGGAGGAAATGACCGGACTCTATGCAGTCGGGCTTTCGACTTCGCGCGGGCTTGCGGCAACTCTCCATCAGATAGGTCGCAGGCATCGCGATCTCTCTTACATAGATGATTACCTGACCCTTCTCCAGGCCGTAACGCTCGATGAGCTTCATAAGGCGGCATCGCTCATTCCCCTCAAGAACCTTTCGCTTGCAGCAGCAGGCACCTTTACAGGTTAGTCAAACGTGTTTGTATATATACCGGAGGAATCGCCATGGCAAAAGGTTTGTTGCACCGTCCTGTCCAGGCTCACGAAGGTTTGGACCTCTATACGCCCCTGATGTTCGGGCAGGTAGTATATGCGTGCCCGGAACCAATCCAAAAGGGAACGAGGATGGGTCACGTCGCGGTCAGGCTTGCTGACGACGATATGTCGCCGTACTTCTTTATCCCCGAGGAGGCAGTGGACTGGGAAGACACGCTGCGCTGACTCAACCACTACAGGTGCCGCCGCAGTCTTCGTAAGACTGCGGCGGTGAAGTTTTCTATACACCGTGATATCTTCATACAATGACCGTTTCAGAAGTACGCACACGTTACCTCGCCTTCTTTGCGGCGCGTGGTCACGTCATAATCCCATCAGCACCGATAGTGCCGGGGAACGACCCTACCACGCTCTTTACCTCGTCCGGCATGCAGCCCCTTATTCCGTACCTGCTCGGTAAGGACCACCCGGAAGGGAAGCGCATCGTTAATTCCCAGATGAGCTTTCGGGCGGGCGATATCGAGGAAGTGGGCGACAATCGCCACACGACGTTCTTCGAGATGCTCGGCAATTGGTCGCTCGGCGACTATTTCAAGAAAGAGCAGCTACCCTGGTTCTTCGAGTTCATGACGAGCAAAGAAGAAGGCTTAGGACTCGATCCTACGAAACTCTTCGTCACGGTATTTGCGGGCGACCCCGATACGGGCATGGAGATGGATACCGAAGCCGTGGGCATATGGCAAGAACTCTTCAAGACCAAAGGCATCGATGCCGAATTCGCGGATATCGGCAGCGAAGCAGCCGGCTACGAGCACGGCATTAATGGTAACGAACGCATATTCGCTTACGACGCCAAGAAGAACTGGTGGAGCCGCTCGGGCGTACCTGCCAACATGCCTGCCGGAGAGCCAGGTGGACCGGATTCCGAGGTCTTCTACGACTTCGGTCTTCCGCACGACCCAAAGTGGGGCCCGAAATGCCATCCGAACTGCGACTGCGGCCGTTTCGTCGAGATAGGGAACTCGGTCTTCATGCAGTTCATAAAGAATGCTGACGGGTCATTCTCGAATCTTCCGAAGCAGAACGTGGACTTTGGAGGCGGGCTTGAGCGTCTTGCGTTCGCTACGCTCGATAAACCTGACGTTTTTCTCATAGATGTATTTGATACAGCTCGGAACGCGATTGAATATCTATCCGGAAAAATATATGGGTCAGATGAAAAAATAACAAAGTCTTTCCGCATCATTTTGGATCACATGAGAGCATCCACCTTCATCCTTGCTGAAGGTATAGTTCCCGCAAGCACGGAGGCTGGTTATGTCCTTAGGCGTTTGTTGCGTCGCGCAATTCGTGAGACCGATAGATTGGGAGTCAAGGACAAAGTTCTTGCATCTGTAGCTGAAGAGTTTGCTGACAAATATGCAGACCAGTATCCACGCTTGCAGGAAAATAAGCTCAAGATTTTGGATGAAATTGCAAAGGAAGAGGAGCAGTTCAGGAGAACACTCGAAACGGGTTTGAAGCAATTCGAGAAGGCAATCAGCATTAAGTCAGGCATTGTTAGCAATGCCGATCAACGCAAGGAACTTGAAGAACGAGTCTACATTAAGACTCTGGGAGCAGAAACGGTTTTCGAGTTGATGACAACCTATGGCTTCCCAGAAGAACTCATTCGAGAAGAACTAGCTTCGCACAATATCTCAGTTGATGATTGGGATATGGTCAAAAGCTTGTTCGAAAAACATCGCGAGCTTTCCCGCGCCGGAGGCGCGCAGAAATTCGCCGGAGGCCTTGCCGACCACTCCGAGCAGACCGTGCGCTACCACACGACGCATCACATCCTACTCAAAGCGCTCCAGATGGTGCTCGGGGACGAGGTCAAGCAGCGGGGAAGCAATATCACGAGCGAGCGCTTGCGCATCGACTTCTCCTCCCCCGGCAAGATGACTCCAGAGCAGAAAGAAGAGGTAGAGAGGATAGTGAACGAAATTATCTACCAGGACCTGCCGGTATCGCGCACCGTCATGCCACGGGAAGAGGCCGAGAAGCTCGGTGCCCAGATGGAATTCGGGGTGAAGTATCCCGACATGGTATCGGTGTATTCGGTCGGTCCTATCCATGCAACAGAGGAGAATCCCGATATTCCGAACGCATTCTCGCTGGAGTTCTGCGGCGGACCGCATGTGAAGAGCACAAAGGATATCCATGACGGCGGCAAGCGTTTCAAGATACAGAAAGAGGAGGCAGTCGCTGCAGGCATCCGCCGCATCAAGGCAGTGCTCGAATAACCGCATCTCGCGCGTTTCGATTGCTATACTCTGAACACATGGGGTTATTCAAGAAGGCCGGCACCAGTTTTGCGCTCATCGATATCCGCTCCTCATCCGTTGGCGCGGCGTATGCGGTCATAGATGCCGACCGCGCTCTCACCCTCGTCTACAGCGCGCGCGTACCGCTCGACCCGCACGCCACCGAACCGCTGGCCGAAGCGTTGCCGCGCACGCTCGAGAAGGCGCTCGGCCTGCTCGTGAGCGAAGGCGCACCGCTTTTGCACGCCATGGCGGGCACGGGAAAGGCCGATCATGTCTACGTGACCTTTACGGCGCCCTGGCAGCACTCGGAGGTACGCAGCGCGGTCATCGAGAACGAGAAACCGTTCGTATTCACTCAGGAACTCCTCAATGAGTCGGTCGCGGACGAAGAAGGCGAGAACAAGGGACGTACCCGGGTCAGCCAGATGATCATCGCTACGCTTCTGAACGGGTATGAAGTCCAGAATCCCTTCGGCAAGAAGGTGAACCGCGCGGAGCTCATCCTCCTGTCTTCCTCGCTTCCGGACGATGTCACCGAACTCGTGACGAAGGAAGTGCGCAAAGCGCTCCACCAGCATCAGATCGAATTCAACGCCTTCATGCCGGAAGCGTTCGTCGCCATGCAGGACCTTTATCCGCATCAACGGGATTTTCTCGTGCTTGATGTCGGGAACGACGCCACCGATATGCTGCTCATAAAGCATGGGCTTCTCATATCCATAAGCTCGATGGCCCATGGGGTGAGCGAGATCACGCGTGCGGCCCAGGGTATGGGGGTTTCCTCCCCGGCAGTCCCGCTTGCTGCGGCGCCGCTCGTCGATATGGGACGCAATACCAGCTTCGCGTCTAAAGTCGAAGAGGCGGAACGCGAATGGCTTCAGACCATCCGCACCGAGCTGGGCGAGATAGCGAAGCAAGAGCCGCTCCCGCGTACGGTCTTCCTTCTTGCGGAGGAGAACGTGCGGGACTTCCTCGCGCGCCTGCTCGACGCCCCCGAGCTGCGCTCCCTGTGGCTTTCCGACGAGGCCCTCGCCATCATGCCGGTCCTTCCGATCCATTTCGCACCGTTCGTGGGGGTGCAAGGGAACACGGAAATAGACCCGACTCTCGCGCTGCTCGCGCTCTCCGCGGCAAAACGTCTCTAGCCCCGCGCCGCTCGCGTATACCCACCCCGAGCTTTTGACCTTCCCTGCGCTGGTATACTGATTCGCATACTCATCTGTCGGACTCCTTTACTATGCTTAGAGACCTCAACGACATCATTCCGCCTTCTCGCCGCCGCTCCATGGAAGGCGGTATGGAGGGCCCTCAGGCCCCAACCCCTGCCGGACAGCCTATAGACATGCGTCCCGCTGCACCCGCGCCGGTATCGCCTCCGCCTCCGCACGAGGCCCCGCTCCAGCCTGTCCCACCGATGTCGAAGCCTCCGCGCAGGCGCTTCCGCAGCGGCAGCCGCTTTCCGTTCGCTACCGCGCTCATAGCGCTCGTGGTCATCGCCGCGTGCGCCGGAGTCCTGTACGCGTTCGCGGGGGCGAAAGTCACCATCACGCCCGTTACGAACCTTGCAACGATACAGAGCGACATGACCGCGACCGCAGGCCAGGGAGATCTCCCATTCCAGCAGATTACGGTCGATAAGACGATGAGCACGAATGTCCCGGCCGAGAGCACGGTTACGGCAGCGGACCCAGCCAGCGGCAAGATAACCATCACCAATACCCAGACCGCTCCCCAGGCGCTTATCAAGAACACCCGTTTCCAAAGCGCGAACGGCCTTATTTTCCGCATTCGCGACTCGGTCTCTATTCCTGCAGGGGGCAGCCTCGTAGCTACCGTATATGCGGACGAGGCGGGCGATAAGTACAACCTCGCACCGACCACGTTCACCATACCGGGCCTTAAAGGAAGCAAGTCCTTCGACCAAGTGAGCGCTAAGTCGGTCGCAGCGATGACTGGCGGCTTCTCGGGCTCCCGTCCTTCCGTCTCGCAGGCGACCAAGGATAAGCAGTATGCGGATATACAAGCCAAGCTCGCGGCAGACCTCGCGAAGGACCTTACGGCCAAGATGCCGGCAGGGTACGTGCTCGTGCCCGGCGCGAGCTTCACGAGCTACAGTCCAGGAACCGATGCGGCTGGAGCCTCAGGTACCGTGACGCTTTCCGAGACCGGGAACATCACCGCGGTAGTATTTCCTGCGGATGCGCTCGCCCGCGCCATCGCCTTCAAGTCGGTCGGGACCTATGGCGGCCAGCCCGTGACCCTTAAGGATGTGTCCGGTCTTGCCCTCAAGCCCACGCTCCCGACTCTCGCGCCGGACGCCCAGACCTTCGACTTCAATCTTGCTGGAAATACCACCATTGTCTGGCAGATAGATCCCGCAAAGATAGCGGCTGCGGTTGCAGGAAAGACGCGCGCCTCCGCTGAAATAGCCCTTAAAAGCTTCCCGGAAGTAGATAAGGGGACCCTTCTCCTGCGCCCTTTCTGGGCCAGCAATTTCCCGGGCGATCCCGCCAAGATAAAGGTGATACTGACCAATGTGCCTGCTAGTAAATAAGGCCGTGCATGGAGCTTGCCAGGGAATGCGCCGCGGCTTTCGCTGGCCTCTCGTAGCGTAGTTGCAGGATTTTATCGGCTAGGTTACTATACGAAGGCTTCACATGGAGGAAAAGGCAAGCGATGCGGCAACAGGCACCGTAGAAGAGGTGCTTCCAAATTCGCTATTTCGAGTGCGGATGCCTTCCGGCGAGCTATTGCTCGCCTACCTTGCTGGGAAGATGCGCTTGCACCGCATTCGCGTATTGGTCGGAGACTCGGTTGAACTGGTCCTCGATCCCTACGGCGGACGCGCCCGCATCGTGCGCCGTCTTTCCTAAAGCCTCACGTAAAGCACTACTTACCCTTACCCATGAAAGTCCGCGCATCCATCAAGGTCCAGCAGCCAGGCGACATCATCGTTCGCCGTGGCGGTCGCCTGTACCGCATCAACAAGCGCAATCCTCGCCGGAAGGCTCGTCAGGGGTAGTTCGTAATCCTAATTATTTTCTATACAACATGCGTATCGCAGGTGTAACTCTTCCCGACGACAAGCAGCTCTATTACGCGCTGCCTCTTATCTATGGCATCGGCTTCACGCGTTCCCGCATCATCCTTAAGGAAGCCGGCATCGCCGAAACCAAGAAGGGCAAGGACCTGACCGCAGAGGAAGAGCAGACGATACGCACGCTCGCCGAGGCCTACACCATCGAGGGCGAGCTCAAGCGCGAAGTGGGCCAGAACGTGAAGCGTTTGAAGGATATCCGCTCCGCACGCGGCGTCCGCCATGAGCGCCGGCTCCCGGTCCGCAACCAGCGCACCAAGACCAACTCCCGCACCGTTCGCGGCAACACCCGTAAGACCATGGGTAGCGGTCGCCGCACGCTCGAGAAGACATAATCCACGACTCACTACCTTAATTACCTATGGGAAAGAAACGAATCATCAAAAAGTCGGGACGCGGCATGGATCAGGGACGCAAGGAGCGTGCCCTCGGCAAGGTCGTCAAGAAGCGCGTCGAGCGCGGCGTCCTGCACGTGGAAGCTACGTTCAATAACACCAAGGCCGTCCTTACCGACGAGAAGGGCAATGCGCTCATGTCCTCTTCCGCAGGAGCCCTCGGCTTCTCGGGAGCCCGCAAGTCCACTCCGTACGCAGCTGCGAAGGTAGGCGAGCTGCTCGGGGAGCGCGCTATGCAGGTGGGCCTCAAGGAAGCATCGGTCATCATCCGCGGCGTAGGAGCCGGTCGCGAGTCCACGCTCCGTGCGTTCTCCGGCAAGGGAATCACCATCCGCGCCATCAAGGACGCCACTCCGGTCCCGCACAACGGACCGCGTCCGCCTAAGCCTCGTCGCGTATAACTTTTCAGTATGAAACTAGGACCTAAATACAAGCTTGCAAAGCGCCTCGGAGCAACCATCTTCGAGAAGACCCAGACCCAGAAATTCGCGCTTGCGCAGGAGCGTTCGGCGATGAATAAGAAGGGTAGCCGCGGACGCGGACCGACCGAGTACGGCAAGCAGCTCCTCGAGAAGCAGAAGGTGCGCATCACCTACGGCCTCTCGGAAAGCCAGTTCAGCACGTACGTGGCGAACGCCATGGGCGCGCACGGAGCGAATCCTGCGGAACTCCTTCATCAAAGTCTCGAGATGCGTCTGGATAATATCGTGTATCGCCTCGGACTCGCGAGCACCCGTCGCTTCGCCCGCCAGATGGTCTCCCACGGCCACATCACGGTCAACGGCACGAAGACCACCATCCCTTCGCAAGCGATAAAGATAGGCGACGTCATCGCGGTCCGCGAGGGCTCGAAGTCCCGCGTGCTGTTCGAGAACTTCGCGGAGAAGTTCGCCGAGCGCCCGCTCCCGTCGTGGCTCCTGTGGGATCCGAAGGCCATGAGCGGGGGCGTGCAACAGCTTCCGACTAGGGACTCGGCGGACGCCGCGGGAGATCTGGCGACCGTGTTCTCGTTCTACAGCCGTTAGTTCTCGTTCTGATTTATTAATTCGTTAGGTAATTACGATTGAGTTATGGAATACCACATCACGCTTCCTTCTAAGCCCCGCGTCGTCTCCGAAGAGGGACTTCAGGGCATTTATGAGATCGACTCCCTCTATCCGGGATACGGTCATACCCTCGGCAACTCGCTTCGCCGCATTATCCTTTCCTCGCTTACGGGCGCGGCAGTGACCTCCGTCAAGATAGACGGGGTCCAGCACGAGTTCGCCACCATCGACGGCGTGCACGAGTCGGTCATGGAGATACTGCTCAACCTCAAGCGCGTGCACTTCGCACTTCATGGGGACGAGCCGCAGACTATCCGCATTTCAGCTAAGGGGCCTAAGGCCATCACCGCTGCGGACATCAATATGCCGAGCCAGGTTTCCATTACGAACCCCGACCAGCACATCGCTGACCTCGCGGGGAAAGTATCGCTCGAGCTCGAAGCGACCATCGAACGCGGTCTCGGCTACGTCGCCCGCGAAGTCCTTACCAAGGAGAAGGTGGACATCGGCACCATCGCGCTGGACGCCACCTTTACCCCTATCCGCCGCGTGAACTACGAGGTGGAGAACATGCGTGTCGGCGACCGCACGGACTTCAACCGCCTGCGCATCCTCATCGAGACCAACGGCACGCTCACGCCTCGTGAAGCGCTCGAGAACTCGATCGAGATAATGATCCACCAGCTCAAGTCCATCGTCGGCTTCCAGGACAGCGACGAGACGACGGAGGGCGAATTCGCGAGCGATTCTTCCGCAGCTTCCACGGGAGGCAAGGACGCCGCGAAGGTGAAGATCGACGAGCTCGGCCTGTCCGCGCGCGTCGCGACCGCGCTTGCCGAAGGCGGCATCAAGACGGCTGCTGGCCTCGCCCGCAAGACCCCGAGCGCTCTCAAGGAGCTCGATGGCGTCGGCGACAAGGCCGTCGGCGAGATAGAGGCAGCGCTTGCTGGCCTCGGCCTCACCCTCAAGGGAGAGTAATAATTGAGGAAATACGCGACTCGTGATAGGGTACTGAAACTAATATGCGACACAGCCACAAAGGACGATCATTCGGACGTGACCATGACCAGCGCACGGCTCTTCTGCGTGGCCTGATGAAGTCGCTTATCATCCACGAGCGTATTTCCACCACGGAAGCGAAAGCTAAGGAGCTTCGTCCGCTCATCGAGAAGCTCGTGACGACATCCCGCAAGAACACGGTGGCCAATCGCCGCCTCGTAGCAGCGCGACTCGGCAACGACGACGAGGTCGTGAAGAAGCTCTTCTCGGCTATCGCGCCGCGCTACATGGATCGCGCTGGTGGGTACACCCGCATCACGAAGCGTCAGTCCACCGCGACCGACGGCCGCAAGACCGCGTACATTTCCTTCGTATAGCTATATGGCAGTCAAAACGATAAAGACGAATAAGGGCGGACCGGTGCAGCCTGGCGAGCACAAGATGTACATCATCGACGCGACAGGGAAATCCCTCGGCCGCGTAGCGAGCGAAGCTGCGTCCATCATTCTCGGAAAGAAGTCGGTGAACTACGTTCAGAACGAGGTGCTTCCGGTGGAAGTGACCATTGAGAACGCAGGCGCCCTGAAGATGACCGAGAAGCGCATCGCCATGAAGGAGTACTACAGCTACACCGGCTACCCCGGAGGCCTTCGTACGCAGAGCATGCAGATGATGATCGATAAGAAGGGCATTTCCGAGGTCCTATACACCGCCGTGGATGGCATGATCCCTCGCAACAAGCTCCGCAAGGAACGCATGAAGCGTCTTACTATAAAAGATTAACTATGGCCGATACCCCTCGTTACACCACGGCCGTAGGCCGCCGCAAGACCGCAAGCGCACGCGTGAAGGTCACGCCTGCAGCTAAGAACACCATTCTCGTGAATGGCATGTCGGCGCTTGAGTACTTCGGCACCGCAACCCGAGATTCCATCACCATGGACGTCTTCAAGGCACTCGAGACCAAGCAGAACTACGAGGTCGTGGCTCGCGTGCAAGGAGGCGGCAAGAACGCCCAGGCCGAAGCCGTACGCCACGCCATGGCCCGCGCGCTCCTCTCTGTGGATGCCGAAGGTCCTGACGCTCGCTCGACCCTCAAGAAAGCAGGATATCTCAAGCGTGATCCACGCCACGTGGAGCGCAAGAAGCCAGGTCTTCGGAAGGCTCGTAAGGCCCCGCAGTGGTCCAAACGTTAGAGACCGCAACCAAAAAACGCCTTCGGGCGTTTTTTGGTTGTAAGGAATCTTCACCCTCGAACGTCTATACAGTATCTATGTGGAAACGGTATTTGATCGTGCTGCTTGCTTTTGTCATCGCTTCGGGAGCCGCGTACGAATATTACTGGTATCAGCGCGAGCATTCGTCGCTTTCCGACCACGCGCAGGTCCGCATGACCGTGAGCAATCTCGGAGATGTGCTTCAGCAGGTACCGCTCATAGCGCCCCCTGACATCGTCGCGTTCGCGATGAATAAGTATTACGCGCTCTATGTGCGCCCTGACCTTCTTGCCCAGTGGGAAGCCGACCCGCTCCATGCTCCCGGCCGCCTTACTTCGAGCCCCTGGCCCGATCGCATCGATACGACGAGCGCGACCAAGAATAAGGACGGTACCTATACGGTGGACGCTACTATCGTTGAACTCGCCAATGGCGCGCAGGGCCCTCAAACCGCCGACACCATTCATGCACGCTTTACGCTTTCCAAAGGCCCTGACGGCTGGCAGATAACGCATTACGAGAAGCTATAGGGCGTTAATCATTCGTTCAGAGGACGAATGACATGATAGCGCGACCATATGAGGATCGCGCAGATCGCCCCCATCATCGAACGCGTGCCTCCGACAAAATACGGAGGCACCGAGCGTGTCGTGCATGCGCTTACCGAAGAGCTGGTGCAGCGCGGGCACGAGGTTACGTTGTTCGCGACCGGAGACTCCCTCACCTCGGCCACGCTCTCCTCCATCTATCCGACGGCGCTCCGGGAATCGAAGATGAAGGACCTGTACGGCTCGAACGTTTGGAGTCTGTTCAACCTCGGCAAAGCGTACGAGCGCGCGGAAGAGTTCGATATCATCCATGACCACAATGGCTACTTGGGCTTGCCAGCCGCTAATATTTCGAAGACGCCGGTCGTCATGACCTGTCACGGCCCCTTTACCCCCGAGAACCGGCATATCTACCGCGAGCTGCGCCATCCGCACCTGGTCACCATTTCGGACTCGCAGGCGACGGTACCGGGGCTCAATTATGCCGGCACGGTCTACAACGGCCTTGATCTCGAGCCGTATCCGTTCTCGGAGGACCAGGACGGGTACCTGCTTTTCGTCGGGCGGATATCGCGCGAAAAAGGCCTCCATATCGCTATAGAAGTAGCGCTCAACGTGAATATGCCGCTCATCATCGCCGCAAAGCTCGACGAGACGGATCGCAATTATTTTACCCAATACGTCGAGCCGTACCTTTCCGAGAAGATACGATGGATAGGGGAAGTGGACGAAGTGGAGCGCAATCAGCTCATGAGCAGGGCATTCTGCCTCGTCCATGCAGCAACGTGGCGCGAGCCGTTCGGTCTCACGCTTATCGAGGCGATGGCCTGCGGCGCTCCCGTGCTGGGCACGAATATGGGCTCCATACCGGAGCTCGTCGAGCATGGGAAGACCGGCTTCGTCGTTAACTCGGTCGAGGAGATGATCGATGCCGTGTTCCAGGTAGAGAAACTCGATAGGCGTGATTGCCGAGCGCATGTCCTCGGACGATTCTCGGCCGCGCATATGACCGATGGATACGAAGAGGTGTATAGAAAAGCGATCGCTGCGAACCAGCTATAGCTCCGCGAGCATGGACGCGGCGCTCCAGGCCTGCTTCATGCAGGCGCGCTGGCCGGTTTCAGACACATATTCCGCGAAGCCTTCCTCTGTGGTGTAAACAAAAAGCTCGATGGGTGTCTTGAAATGATCCCATGAATGATGCAGGGCCTCGCCAAGCGCCTGCGCCTCCAGGGTATAGCCGAACCTGCGCAGTCCCTCCGCGACGATAGCGGTGTCATGCGGCCAGATGGAGCCGTTGTGGTAGCTGTTCGGGTCGTACTTGCTCGAGCGCTTGGAAAGGGTGCGGATGCCGGCGTTCGGCTCGAACAGTTCCGGCGACATGAGAAGGTTCACCAGCTTCGGGATATGCTTCTTCTCGAGAATGGAGTCGGTCTCATGCGCAGCCCAGAGAATGTGGCCCACGGAAGAGCGGAGCGACGTCAGTCGCGCGCCATCGCCATCGAGCGCGAACGCGATACCGAACTCCGGAGCTTCGGTCACGAAATGCCGATTGAAGCGTTCCTTCAGTTCGACTGCTTCGCTCTCGATGCTCCAGAGCTTAAGCGCGAGATATGCATAGGCCTGAGCCTCTACGGGCGCTATGGGGTAGGGCGTGGGCGAGCCATCCTCGTGGAATACGGATTCGCTGCTGTCCATCCAGCTCTGGGTGGCGAGTCCGCCGTGCGTGCGCTCCGGATGGACGCGGTAGGTGAGGAAGCCGCGTGCATCCGCCTTGATGCTCCCCCGCACCCACGAAAGCGCAGCTTCGATGTTCGGTGCGATGCGCTCCTTGAAGTCCTCGTCCGCGCTCAGGGTCCAATAGCGCGCGACCGCGATAAGGAACAACGGCGTGCTGTCCACGCTGTCGTAGATGCGCATCGTACCGTCCGGATAGACGTACCACGGGCGAGCATGATGCTGCGTCAGGTGCGCATGATTATCCTCGCGGTATTCGTGGATTATCTTGCCCGGCTCCTCGCCGCTTTCGATATTGACTGTAGTGCCCTGAAGCTCGACCAGGCTCATGAGTATTTTCTTCACGAGCGCGAGCAAGTACGGGTCAGGCGTGCGCTCGTGCGCGGAGAGAAGCTTCAGCGCCGTAATAAGCGAGTCGCGGCCGAATATGCATCCGTATATCTCCTCTTTACCGGACGCGAGAATGCCTCGAGCGGTCTCGAGCTCTTCGATGGTAGCGCGACCCAGTGTGCGGAGTGCGTCGTTCATATCTATGTAGACGAGTGTAGTCGACTTCATCTTTCGCGGATAGAGCGATGTCGTGAGCGCTTCATTTTTTGACTAGCTTCATAAATTCAGGCATATTCTAGATATATGCGGGATGAAGACGTGACCATAGAAACCGACGGCTCGGAAGAGCCAGGGGCAAGCGAGGAAGAGCTCGAAGCGGTCGAAAGCCGAGTGGATTCGAAGGTGGCAAAGCTGAAAGCCGAGCTCGAGCACGCCAAGAAGGAAAAGCAGGAGTATCTCGACGGCTGGCAGCGCGCCAAGGCCGACTATGTGAACGCTCTGAAACGCTTCGAAGAGGACAAACGCTCTGCGATCGCGCTCGGTCAAACCAAAGCGGTACTTCTCTTCATGCCCGCGCTCGATTCGCTCGCACGCGCGCGCCAAAGCGGCGAGGCTATGCCAGCGGGCTTCGAAGCTATCGCCAAGCAGCTGGAGGAAGCGGGAAAAGCCATCGGGCTCACGCCTATCGGCATCGTGGGCGAAAAGTTCGACCCGAACCTGCATGAGGCGCTCGGCCAGGATGCAGCAGCTTCAATGGAAGACGATGACACCGTCACCGCCATTCTCGAGCCAGGCTGGAAGGCGGGAGAAGCTGTTATCCGACCAGCGAAGGTACGCGTCGGACATTTCGAGTGATAAGCTAGCTCGTATATGGAAAATGCACCTGACCGGATACACGAAGGAGACCGCGGCGCTCAGGCGCTCGACGGAACGTTCGAGAAACTCTATGGCCGCGCACCTGACGGTACCTTTCGTGGCCTTATACCGGATAGCAATCTCGATCAAGTGGTCTACTATCACGACGAGACTGGAAAGCCCCATTGGCACTTCATTTCATACGGTTTCAGCCAGTTAGGCGGGCAGCCGCAGGACGAAGCGGCACCCAGTGACGAGGAAAGCGGTTCCGGTTACGAAGTTACCTTCCGTATCCCACGTACTGATGAGGCAACGGCACCTCAATGGGTAGATCGCGCCTACAACGACTTCGCGAATTACTCCTTCGAGAATCAAATCGCCTTTCGTCCGTATGACTATGTCGACTACGACTTCGATACGGGAAAGGAGCACGGCTATGCCGGCTTCATGTTCGTGCAGGATTCACGTCTCAAGGAAATAGAGACGCCCAATGGTACGGTCGCATTCCTACAGGTGGTCCCCGTAAGCGCAGAGCAGCTCAATACGCTCAAGGTAGCGGAGCCGGATACGCAAGCCTACACGGCTGCAGCCAAGCGCATAATAGAAGAGCTCAAGAGCACTGAGACAGATCTCCTCATCGCCAACTTTTCATAGGACTTGAACGCTTCATAATAGAGGCGTAAAATACGAGTACTTGGGCTTTTTCGGGCGAACGCATTAGAAACCGCTAATACGCATTTCATATGGCAAAGATACTCGGTATCGATTTGGGCACGACGAATTCCGCCATGGCTATCATGGAGGGCGGTGAGCCGCGCGTACTCGAGAACGCGGAAGGGCAGCGCACCACTCCTTCCATCGTCGCTATCGCGAAGAACGGCGAGCGCCTGGTGGGTACGCTCGCGAAGCGTCAGGCGGTGACCAATCCGAAGAACACCATCTACGGCATCAAGCGCTTTATGGGCCATTCGTTCAAGGACGAGGTGGTGCAGACCGACAAAGGCATCGTTCCGTACGAGATAAAAGCGGGACCTGACGGCGGCGTGCTCGTCACGCTCGGCGAGAAGGACTATCGTCCGGAGGAGATATCCGCGATGATACTCGGCAAGCTCAAAGCGGACGCGGAAGCCAAGCTCGGCGAGAAGATAACCGAAGCGGTCATTACCGTGCCGGCGTACTTCGACGACTCCCAGCGCGCAGCTACGAAGGCAGCAGGCCAGATAGCGGGCCTCGACGTCAAGCGCATCATCAACGAGCCCACCGCGGCAGCGCTTGCGTACGGTTTCAATAAGAAAAAGGACGAGAAGATAGTGGTCTTCGATTTCGGCGGCGGCACCTTCGACATCTCGGTGCTCGAAGTGGGGGACGACGTCGTGGAAGTGAAGTCCACCGACGGCGACAGCCACATGGGCGGACGCGATATCGATCAGAAGATCGTGCGTTTTCTCGCCGATGAGTTCAAGAAGCAGTCAGGGCTCGATATCACTAAGGACCCGCTCGCGCTCCAGCGCCTGGACGAGGCCGCGGAGAAAGCGAAGGTGGAGCTCTCGTCAGCGAGCGAGACCGAAGTCAATATCCCGTTCGTTACGGTGGACGGCGGCGGTAATCCGCAGCATCTTCTCATAAAGATGAGCCGAGCGACGCTCGAAAGCCTCGCGCAGGAGTATATCGACCGCTCTCTCGAGATCACCAAGCGCGCGCTCGAGGCGTCCGGCATGAAGGCAGCGGATATAAACGAGATAATCCTCGTGGGCGGCCAGACCCGCATGCCGAAGATACAGGAGGAAGTGAAGAAGCTCTTTGGGAAAGAGCCGAACCTCACCGTGAACCCGGACGAAGTAGTCGCCATCGGTGCTGCTATCCAGGCCGGTATCCTCCAGGGCGACGTGAAGGACATCCTGCTCGTGGACGTCATTCCGCTCTCGCTCTCCATCGAGACCATGGGCGGCGTCGCCACCAAGCTCATCGAGCGCAATACCGCCATTCCTACCTCCCGCAGCCAGACGTTCTCCACCGCAAGCGACAACCAGACCGGCGTGGAGATAAACGTGACCCAGGGAGAGCGCGCGATGTCGAATGATAACAAGCAGCTCGGCCGCTTCATGCTCGACGGCATCCCGCCGGCTCCGCGCGGCCTTCCGCAGGTGGAAGTGACGTTCGACGTGGACGCGAGCGGCATCCTCACCGTAAAGGCGAAGGAGAAGACTACGGGCAAGGAACAGAGTATCCGCATCGAAGGCTCCACCGGACTCTCTACTGCGGACATCGAGAAGATGAAGGCGGACGCGGAAACGCATGCTGCAGAGGATGAGAAGCGCAAAGAACTCGTTACCACCAAGAACATCGCCGAGCAGCTCATTTACACGGCCGAAAAGGCGGTGAAGGATGCGGGAGATAAAGCGCCTGCGGAGGTAGTGACCGAGGTGAACGAGAAAGTAGCCCTGCTTCGCACCGCGCACGCAGGCGAGGATATCGAAGCTATCAAGTCCGCAGCGGACGCGCTCGGCTCTTCGCTCTCGAAAATAGGCGAAGCGATGGCTGCGGCTGGCGAGCCAGGACCAAAGGAAGGCGAGGCAACCGCTGAAACCAATCCGCCTGAAGCGGGCGCGACCGACGCTGAATTCACGGAGAAACCTCCGGAGGCGTAACGTACGCTCCTCAACAGCTCCTCGCTTGCCTTTGCGAGCGTCGTATCGCATTGTGTGCGAGGACCGAGGGAGGGCCGCATGAAGATAGAAGATCGGATACTCCGAACCCTGCGTTTGAGCAATCAGGCGTCATGGCTCACCACGGCAGAGATCATTTCTGCCGCGAAGGGCCGCGATGGCCACGATATGCAGCTCTACCTGGTCATTGTGGAGCTCGGCAGGCTCGAAAGCCTTGATCTGGTCGAAAGCCGGAAACGTCCCCTTGACGATGAGCTGGAAGTCACCGAGTTCCATCTCGCCGAAGGCGGAGTAGAGCGTCGTGATTCCGGACCGACCACAGGTCCAGAACCGCATACGCTCAAGCAACGAGAGCTCGCGTAGGAACGGGCGGCATGCGCAAGCAGCCGCCCTTTGCCTTATCTAAGCGAAAGGGTATAAAGCAGCTGGAGGTGAGCTATGAAGCAACCAAAACCATTCAGTCTGAACGACGCCGTCACCTGGAAGGCCGCGAGGGATCAGAACTATCGGGTGCGGGAGTATGCACGAGCCTTCCGCACCCATGAAAAAGGTCCGTTCACCGTCGAAGCCCTCGTCATGCGGAATGTCTGGTGCCTGGTACTGAAAGACGCGAACGGAACGCTCTTCGACCCCGAGAAAACACCTGCGTTGTTGAGAACTCCGGCGTTGTTCCCCGCGTGCTGGTTCGAACGAGTGTATACGGAATGAGGGCGGATGCGCACGCATCCGCCCTTGACCTTTCTCGATGGGTGTATGCTTGACATAGGACAGGAGGGACGGAGCAGTGAAGATGTTTGAGATATTCAATAGAGGCGACCAGGTCACCTGGCGACCCGAGGATGAGTTGCCGGAAGTCATCAAGTCTAATTTGACTGACAATGTCGCAGAGTTCGGACTCGGACCCTTTACCGTCGAACGAATCGAGAACGCCCGGAGCTTCGCTGGATTCAATCCGGCACATCCGCAACGTGTCATGGTTTCGTTCGAAGGCAAGCTCATTCTCCATCAATTCAGCGGCATTTGTTTCGCGAAAGCGAACCTGGACGGGACGCACTAACGCGCCTCGTCCACCCTTTTTGATACGTTCCGGCATCAGGTATATACTGCTGCTCTATGGCCAAGAATTACTACGAAACTCTCGGCATCGACAAGAAAGCGAGCCCGGACGATATAAAGAAAGCTTTCCGCAAGCTTGCCCAGAAGCATCACCCAGACAAGGGCGGGGACGAGGCGAAGTTCAAGGAAATCACCGAGGCGTACTCGGTGCTCGCTGACGAGAAGAAGCGCCGCGAATACGACTCGTACGGGCAGACGTTCGCAGGTGGAGCACCTGGCGGCGGGGGATTCGACCCCTCGCAATTTTCAGGCGGATTCGGCGGAGGCGTCGAGTTCGATCTGAACGACCTCTTCGAGGGATTCGGCGATATCTTCGGAGGCGCAGCAGCCCGCGGTGGCCGCGGCCGCATGAAGCGCGGGCGGGATATTTCCGTCGATATAGAGATCTCGTTCAAGGAATCCATTCTCGGCGGCAAACGCTCCGTGCTTATCTCGAAAATAGATAAATGCGAGGTATGCCAGGGAAGCGGCGCGAAACCAGGAGCCGAGATGGAAACCTGCAAGACCTGCAATGGAGCAGGCCGCATCCATGAGACCCGGGACTCCGTACTGGGAGCCTTCACGAGCGTGCGCACCTGTCCGACCTGCGAGGGCACAGGCTCGGTACCGAAAGAGAAGTGCGAGAACTGCACGGGCCATGGCGTTCTCAAGAAGGAGGTGGAGCTCAATATCGACATTCCGCGCGGCATCGACGGCGGAGAGATGATACGCATGCCGGGCATGGGCGAGGCAATAAAGGGCGGCGTCTCCGGCGACCTCTACGTCAAAGTGCATGTGAAGCCGCACGCCGTATATCGCAAGGATGGCGCGAACCTCATCATGGAGCTTCCGGTGAAGCTTACGGACGCGCTTGTCGGTACTACCGTCACTATCACGACCATCGACGAAAAGACGCTTGAGGTGAAAGTGCCTCCGATGGCGAAGACCGAGGAGATACTTCGCATCAAAGGTCGCGGCGTTCACTATGACCAGGCGACCGGCGACCTCCTCATCCGCGTGACCGTGACGCTCCCGAAGAAGCTCTCGAACAAAGCCAAGAAAGCAATCGAAGACCTCAAGACCGAAGGACTGTAATAGCGCGCCAGTCGCTCGTACTACTGCGGTATAATTACGCTTTATGCCGCCACAGGATCCTATTAAAAATACGCGGGCATGGCCCGTGCTGAAAGATTATACGAAAGCGGCGTTACGCTACCCGAACGCGTTCCTCTTCACGCTCGCGACGGTGATCGGCGTCCAGGTAACGGAGATCATCGCGCCTCTCTTCCTACGGCAATTCATCGATACCGTCTCAGGTCTTTCCACGCAGCACGTCATTACGCCCGCGGTCATACACTCGTTAGTCGGGTATATATGCACCATCGCAGCAACGTGGCTGCTCTACCGCCTTCTTACGCTTGGAGAGATGCGCATCGAGTCTCGCGTGCCGGCGGATCTCACGAACAAGGCATTCGGATACCTCATACACCATAATTACGACTTCTTCGTAAATAACTTCGCCGGTACCCTTACGCGGCGCGTAACGCGGTACGCGCGCGCATTCGAACAAGTGTTCGACACCGTGATGTCGAACTTCATTCCGACGTTCGTCTATACCATTGGAGTCATTGTGGTGCTGTATACGCGCAATCATGCGCTCGGCATCGGCCTGTTGCTGTGGACCCTGTTCTTCCTTGCGCTCATCTACTTCATGACGCAATGGAGGTACAAATATAAGCTCATGCGAGCCGCCGAAGACAGCCGTCTTACGGGGGCCCTTTCGGATTCCATCGGAAACCATACCGCGGTCCTCTTTTTTGCCGCCGAAGCCCATGAAAAGTCGAGGATAGGGCATATCGTGACCGACTGGTTCGATGCGAACATAAAGGCCTGGTCCGCCGATCTATGGAACTACACCATCCAGGGGTTCCTTACCCGCGTCGCGCAAGTCAGTTTGCTGCTCGCGGGACTCTATCTGTGGCAGAAAGGCCTTCTCACCGTCGGCGATTTCATACTCATACAGATCTATATGCTCACCCTTATGGACCGCATCGGGAACATAGGGAGCAGCATGCGGCGTATCTATGACGCATTCGCTGAAGCCAATGAGATGATACATATCTTCGAGCTGCCGCATGCGATCACGGATGATCGCCTTGCGGTATCGCTGATAGTTTCTGACGGGAAAGTGGAGTTCGGGAACGTGAACTTCTCGTTCATTCCTGAACGGCCTATCCTCAAGGACTTTTCGCTTACGGTGAAAAGCAAGGAGAAAGTGGCCCTCGTCGGGCCCTCCGGTGCAGGGAAGTCCACCATTACGAAGCTGCTGTTGAGGCTGTACGATCTCAAAGACGGTGCCATCAAGATCGATAACCTGGATATCCGTCATGTGACCCAGAAAACGTTACGCGAGTCCATCTCCTTCGTACCGCAGGAGCCCGTGCTGTTCCATCGCACCCTGCACGAGAACATCGCCTATGGCAGGCAGGACGCGAGCCTGGAAGAGATCATCGAAGCGGCGAAGAAGGCCCACGCGCATGAATTCATATCGACATTGCCGCTGGGGTACGACACCTTCGTGGGAGAACGCGGAGTGAAGCTTTCCGGCGGCGAGCGCCAACGCGTCGCTATCGCGCGCGCCATTCTCAAGAATGCCCCTATCCTCGTGCTCGACGAGGCGACCTCATCCCTCGATTCGGAGAGCGAGCACCTCATCCAAGAGGCGCTCGATACGCTCATGGGAGGGAAGACGGTCATCGTCATCGCTCACCGCCTTTCGACCATCATGAAGATGGACCGCATCGTCGTGATGGAGCAGGGGAGCATCGTCGCGCAAGGGACCCACGAGGAACTGCTCGCGCAAGCCGGCTTGTATAAGAAGCTCTGGAGCATCCAGGCAGGCGGTTTCCTTGGCGGGGAGAAAGAAAGCGGCGAAGAGGAGACCGCAACGGAGGAAGGGGAGTGATGTGAGTAGCGCGCGAGGCCTCCAGCCTCGCGCGCTATACTTTACGCATGATCGACCAGTACGCCCTGCAGATAAGCACCCTCGCCACGACCGCGGCGTCCCATTCATGGGCACTGGTGAGCAATTTCCTCATTCTGCTCGTCCTGACGGTCCTATTCATACTTTTTTCCTACCGCTCGCGCGGCGGCATCCTCTCGCTCATTCTCGGCTTCTACGTCGGCTACGCGCTTTACCTCGTGTTTCCCTACACCTCCATGGTGCTTGGGTTCGGGACCACCCCTCTGCTGAAAGCCATCCTGAGCGTGCTCATGTATCTCGTCGCCTGCGTCATCCCGTTCCTATTCGTCGAGCGCATCGTCAGCGGCGGGTACGGCGTCCTCTCGGTGCTTCCGCGCTTCGGGCTTTCGTTCCTTGCGGCGACCTTCTTGCTTGCGCTTGCCTATCATGTCTTCCATGTAAGCAACATCTACACGTTCCCGGAACCCATGAATACGCTCTTCGCGCCGGACCAGTATTTCTTCCTTTGGTTCATCGCGCCGCTAGTCGGTCTGTTACTGCTCGTACACTAGACCCTCATGCCGCTCATGCAAAAGTAACGGTATGGCCGGTATGCTCATGCGCACAGGACAGATCCTCTTTGTCCTAGGGTTCGTCTATTATTTCTTTTCGCACCATGTGCTTCTCACGGCATTGATAGCCGGCCTCGGCTTCATCATTTTCATCCTCGGCGCTGCCCTCTGGAGCCTCGAAACCGGCGGCGACGTCAATTTCAGCTAGTATTTGCTCGCGTCCTCCGCTTGCAATTTAAGTAGTAGTGTGCTATAGTATATATCACGGTAACGGGTTAGCCGTTACAGCACCTTCCATCCCTGTGGAGAACATCCCATGTCCAAAGGCATCGCTTTTGCGGTTCTCGCGCCGCTATTCTACGCGCTCGCTAACGTGCTGATCGAGTGGAAGCTCGTTCGCTACAACAACCTCAGCTTGATGGTCGTCTACGCGGCCATCATCGCCGGTGTGGCGTTCGCCATCCGTCTGGCCGCGCGAGGCGCCGATCCGGCGGCCTATGCGTTCCCGGCCGGCATGAACCTCGTCTGGCTCATCGTCCTCGGTGTCCTGTTCTTCGTCGCCGACTACCTCTACGTCGGCGCATACACGAGCAACGTGAGCCTGCTCACCATCACGACCATCAGCGTCCTGTTCCCGGTGTTCGCGTCGCTCATCAAGCTGGTGGGCAGCCGCTTCCTCGCCGGCATGACGTTCACGCCCCCTACTCCCACTCTAGTGATCGCGTACGTCCTTGCGGCGACCGCGGTCATCCTGGTGGTGAAGGAGGGCATGAAGGCGGCCTAACCGCCGCGCTGCTCTCCACAGGGAAACTATCGACGCCCCGGCTGCACTGGCCGGGGCGTTTCTACAGAGAAGGCACTATTTTATGTTATATAATCCACATACTATGAATTTTGGGGAACACCTGACACTCGACGGATATGGAGGCGATTATGAGCTGCTGAATGATCGCGAATACGTGCGTTCTTGCTTCGATGAACTCTTGGCCCATCTGGAGATGCATCCCCTTATCGAACCGGTGATCATCGAAGCGCCTGACAACCAGATCAAGGACCCCGGAGGCTGGAGCGGCTACGTGGTCATCGCAGAGAGCCATATCAGCATCCACACATTCCCGAAACGGAAGTTCATTTCAGCCGATGTATACACCTGCCGAAACGGTATGGATAGGGAATATATCACTGAATATTTTAGAACGAAGTTCAAACTGACCGATCTCGAGACTAACTTCATCGTGCGCGGCACCCGGTATCCCGAGCATAATCTCGTATGACAATACAGGCACTGTTTGGGATTGCCGCCGGCATATTATCGTTCGTCGCATACCCTGTCTACATACGAGACATTCTCCGCGGTGAAACGAAGCCGAGCAAGGTAACCTGGTGGGTGCTCGCCTTCCTGAATGCTGCCCTTACCGCGAGCTATTATGCGTCAGGCGCTCGGGATACGATCTGGATTCCTATCAGTTATACCCTGGGATTCTCTGTCGTAGCGTTTCTTTCTCTCAAATACGGAGAGGGAAATTGGGAAAAGAGCGACTGGATCTGCCTTACCGGCGCGGCAGTGAGCTTGTTCTTGTGGTGGTTCCTTCAGTCTGCCGAGGTTGCGCTATATCTTATTATAATCACTGATTTCATTGGTCTCGTCCCCACTATCTATAAGACGTACAAGAGACCCTGGACAGAGAGCAGGCTCTCTTGGTCAATCGCATTGATCGCCAGCGCGCTGAACGTGATCGCGATCGAGGATTGGTCTCCCGCAATCAGTTTCTATCCGTTCTATGTAGTGATAACGAATGCTCTTATCGTAGGATTTATATTGTTTCCGAGACATCGTGAACAGCAGATTGTTGAGCCTCGCAGCGATTCCGGCGCATGATTCCACAATTCCCCGACTTCAAGCAGCTTGAGTTTTCGGACAAAGACGAATTGGAGACATTCGCCGCTGGATTTTCGCCCTACTCCGATTTTGAATTCGCCAGCTTGTGGGCTTGGAACGTTCAAGAGAACATGGAACTGTCTCTACTACGAAAAAATCTAGTTGTGCGCTTCACAGATTACGTTACAGGCGCATTTTTTTATACTTTTCTTGGCAAAACCGAACTGAACGATACTGCTGAAGAGCTTATCGCCCTTTCTGAGAAAAAAGGCTATGGTTCCGTCTTACATCTGATACCAGAGGAGGCTATTACCGGACTTGATACCGACAGATTCGATATTACGGAATCACGTGACCATTTCGATTATCTGTACGAAGTGGAGCAGCACGTAACGTATGGCGGCGGGAAGCTCAAATCAAGGCGCAATTTTTTGAATGGCTTCCTGAAGACCTATCCGCATTACGGTGCCGTACCTCTTGATCTTTCTGACGAGCTCACCCGGCGCGAAGTGCTCGAACTCTGTCGTAGATGGGAAGAGAATAAGGGATTTCCGATCCCTAATGAGCAGCGGGCTCTGAGCCGTTTTCTCGATGTTGCGCACTTTTTCACGTATAGCGCAGTCGGTATTACGATCGACAGCACGTTGGTAGGCTTCTGCACGACCGTGTTGCTCCGCGATGGGCGCGCAAACGCGCTTTTCGAAAAAGTAGATATCCGCTATCACGGTATCCATGCGCTGCTTCGGCATGAAGTGGCCAAGAACCTTATACGCGCGCGCTATACGCATCTTAATTATGAACAGGATCTTGGGATACTCTCTCTTCGCCAGTCGAAGACAGCCTTTAACCCGACCGGCTTCTTGAAGAAATATAGCGTTTCTCGCAAACGCACGGATGCGTTCGCTTCACAGACTCAACTTCCAGCTGAATTCGACTAGTGGAGAAGAGTCCTGGACGTTTATTCGGTTGGTATACTTACATACGAAGCTTGAACAATGCACCGCTCTGCCCATAAAACTACATTCCTCATATGTGTCGGCATATTGGTGTTGATCGTCGCGATACATAATTTCGCTCGCTACTATGTGGCGAAAGATTATCCGTTCCATGTATTTACGAGCTGCGCTCCCTTCATGCACAGCTGCTTTACTGCTGACCCGACCAACTCAGATCCGACATTCCAGGGCGGCGCATACGAAAAGGTCATGATCGACGCCGCACATGCACCGATATGCTTAGAGGAGCATACGTGCGCAAATTTCTCTTGCGATGGGCTCGGCGCACTATGCCAGGTGACGTATTGTTCGCCGGACGCTCTGGAAGATGGCGAAAGCTGCACTAGTTCAACTCAATAGCTATGCTGGCATATTTTATACACGCCCAATACTGCTACGAATATCTGGTAAATCAGATCCCGATGGGCCTGCTGCTGTATTCGCACCTACCGACATCGCTTCTTGCCCTCGCATTCGGGACATATGTGCTCTTCAAGGCACGTACACTTCCAGCCTTTCTCTTCTTCAATGTCTGTCTCATGTTCGCTATCTGGGCAGCATTCGATTTGAGCGCTTGGTTCGCGTTCCTCGGAGCCGATAATGTCATGTTCACCTGGTCTCTCCTCGATTTCTTTGCGGTACTCATGTTCTTTTTTACGTACTACTTCCTGTACACGTTCGTGACTGGTAAAGATCTACCGCTCTGGCAGAAACTCATCGGCATCGCTATTCTATTGCCCACAACGGTTATCGCGTTCATGGGAGTGAACATACCGACATACGACCTCAATTCCTGCACCGCGCTTGAGGACAACGCCTACACCATCTACACGTACATTGCCGAAGGGATATACATCCTGGTCACGATAGCGTTCCTCACTATCGAGTACCTGAAGAAGAAGGAGCGTACGCAACGACGTCGTACTCTCCTCGCCGGTACTGGAGTCCTGATATTCCTCGGGTTCTTCTTCTCAGCGAGTTTTCTGGTCAGTCTATACGCGAGCAGCGATGCATCTTCATACGTATACAACTATTTGATCTATGGATTATTTGGGATGCCGGTATTTCTCATCTATCTTGGGTATCTAATCGTCAGATACCACGCATTCAATCTTAAGACATTCGGGGTACAGGCTCTTGTCGTGGCACTCATTGCAGTCCTCGCTTCTGAGTTTGCGTTCGTGACTACCCTTACGAGCCGCGTCCTTGTCGCCGTCACGCTTATCCTTACCGGCATTATCGGGACCCAGCTTATCCGGAGCGTTAAACGTGAAATAGAGCAGCGTGAGCATATAGAAAAACTTGCAGGAGATCTTGAGAAGGCGAATGAGCAGCAAATAGTCCTCATTCATTTCATTACGCACCAGATCAAAGGCTTCGTAACCAAGTCGCGCAATATCTTCTCGATGGTGCTCGAGGGAGATTTCGGATCAGTGCCAGAGCAAATGAAACCCATGCTCGAAGAGGGATTCAGTTCGGACACCAAGGGCATGAACACGATTCAAGAGATTTTGAACGCAGCGAATATAAAAAGCGGGAAGGTCACGTATGCGATGGCGCCATTCGACATGAAACTATTCATCGAGGAGATAGCGAAGGAACTCAAGCCTGCTGCCGATGCGAAAGGCCTCGAATTTACGCTTGACCTGGGCATGGGTACCGACGTCGTGACAGGAGACCGGGGGCAGCTCGTGAATGTGTTCAAGAACCTCATCGACAACTCCATAAAATACACGCAGAAGGGCACGGTCACGGTACGCCTGAAAAAAGAAACCGGTAAGGTCATTTTCACGATCGAAGACACGGGTGTCGGGATCACGCCAGAGGATATGAAGAACCTATTCACGGAAGGAGGACACGGGAAGGAATCCACGAAGGTGAACGTGGAGTCCACTGGTTTCGGTCTCTACATCGTGAAGAACATCATCGATGCCCATAAGGGCAAGGTCTGGGCCGAGTCCGAAGGCGCAGGGAAGGGGAGCCGCTTCATCGTCGAGCTTCCCGCATAGCCCTGGTATAGTGGAGGCATGAACCTCATCGAGGACCTGAAAGCACGCGGACTCGTCGAGCATCACTCGGCGGAGCTCGAGAAGATATTCGCGACCAAGCGCACCGTCTACCTCGGCGTAGACCCTTCCGCCGACTCGATGCAAGCTGGCAATCTCGCCGTGATACTTCTCATGAAGCGTCTTGCGGACGCAGGGCACCGCATCATCCTGCTCGTGGGCGGCGGCACCGGCATGATAGGCGACCCGCGCGAGAGCGGAGAGCGGACGCTCCCGGACGAACGCGCCATCAAGCGCAACGCGAAAGCGCTTCGCGACCAGATGCAGCGCATCGTGGGCAGCCGGGTGACGCTCGTGAATAACGCGGACTGGCTGCTGAAGATAAAGCTGGTCGATTTCCTGCGGGATATCGGCAAGCATTTCACCGTGAACGAGCTCATAAAGCGCGATATCATCCGCAAACGCCTCGAAACGCCGGACGAGAGCATTTCATACACCGAGTTCGCGTACTCGCTTCTCCAAGGCTACGACTATCTGACCCTGAACCAGAAATACGGATGCGACCTGCAGGTGGGCGGCTCCGACCAATGGACGAACCTGCTCTCGGGAGTGGAGCTCATCCGCCGCAAGCTCGGCAAGGAGGCCTTTGCAGTGACCATTCCGCTCGTCACCGACGCAACGGGAAAGAAGTTCGGTAAGTCCGAAGGGAACGCCGTTTGGCTTGCTGCGTCGAGGACCTCTCCTTTCGCGTTCTACCAATTCTGGCTGAACCAGCCGGATACCGAGGTGGGCAAGCTCATGAAGTTCTATACCTTCCTGTCGCCCATAGAGATAAACGCGCTCATGGAATTGCATGCGCGTAACCCTGAACGCCGTACCGCCCAGCGCAAGCTCGCGCTCGAAGTGACCACGCTCGTGCATGGAGAGACGGAAGCGATGCGCGCGGAGAAGTTCACGGACATCCTGTTCGGGAACGCGTCGCTCGACCAGCTCGCTGCCGCAGAGCGCGAAGCGCTTTTCTCGTCGGTGCCTTCAGCGAGCGTGCCGGACGGCACGAGTATCGTCGATACGCTCACGAGCACGGAGTTCGTAGCATCGAAATCGGAAGCGAGACGGCTTATAGACGCGAAGGGTATCAGGCTCAACGGCGAAACCGTTACCAGCGACCGGCCTCTCACCGCATCGGACTTCGAGAAGGGCCTTGCCGTCCTCCAAAAAGGGAAGTCCGAGAAGCTTTTGGTCCGCTTCAAATAGCCATGGAAACCGAATGGGAAGCGACGTTCTGGCCCATCGATAAGGAAAACGTTCGTGCTCGACTTAAAACCGCTGGCGCGTCCCTTATCTTTCCGGAGCGGCGCATGCGACGTGTAAATCTATATCCGCCCGACGAAGAGTACGCTCTTCGAGCATGGGTGCGCGTACGGGACGAAGGGGACCGAATCACCCTGAGCCTGAAGGAACGACGAGGAGATAATTCGCAGATCGAACACCAAGGCGAGATCGAACTTATCATTGATGATTTCGACCGCGCAGGAGAACTCTTGCGGCACCTGGGATGCCGGGATAAGAATTATCAGGAGACCAACCGTGAACTATGGAAATTGCATGGTGCATCGATAACCATCGACGAATGGCCCTGGCTTGAGCCATTGATCGAGATCGAAGGTATTTCGGAGGAGCATGTGAAAGATGTGAGCACCAGGCTCGGTTTCGATTGGAATGAAGCACGTTTCGATACTGCCGATAAGATCTACGCTCAGAAGTATGGTGTCGAGTCTCAGTTCGTAAATCGCAGTATTCCGCGGCTTATCTTCGAGGGAGATAATCCGTTCCAAAATCAAGGCCAAGCTGATATAGTGGCCTAGTTGCGCGTCGGTGGTAGAGTGGTCAATTACAACAGGCTGTAAACCTGTCGGCTTCGGCCTACGAAGGTTCGAATCCTTCCCGGCGCACACGGAAAGCTCCCGCAAGGGAGCTTTGTGCATATAGTTGGCAACTTTCCTGGACGGGTGTAGGTTCTACCCATCAACCGGCATGGTACCGGTATTGGACATTCAGTCCGGGAGGAAGTGATGAGCCATCCTATTCAAACCGACCGGCTTGAGCTCGGCCACATCGCCACGTTCCGGTGCGAAGACGGATCGGAAGTCCGCTACCGCATTGGCGAGGCGAACGATATGACGACCGAGCCCGAGACGCACAGCATCCACTGGCTCGCGCCCTTCGTCGGCAAATGCGTCGGCCATCGGGCCGAGGTCGCCGCTCCTGAAGGGAACGTCACGTGGATGCGGCTCCTCAAACTGGAGATTCCGGAGCAACTCGCAGCGTGAGCAGGTTCCTGAACCTTAACCGCCTGGCCGCGCCCCCACCCGGGACGCGGCCATCGCTTTGCCTGTGCTATCGTATGCCCATGTCCAAACCAGTCCTCCTGTCCGGCATGAAGCCGACCGGCACCGCTCATATCGGTAACTATTTCGGTGCGCTCAAACAGTGGGTCGACCTGCAAGAGGCAGGTGCCCACGATTGCTTCTTCATGATCGCGGACTACCACGCGCTCAACTTCATTCAGGATGCAGGCCAGATGCACGCGCTTACGACGGAACTCGCACGCACCTTGCTCGCCATAGGCCTCGACCCAGAGCGCGTCACCATCTTCAAACAATCTACCGTCGCGGCTCATACCGAGCTCACGTGGATATTCGATACCATAACCACCATGCCGTATCTCATGCGCGCGCATGCCTTCAAGGATGCCGAGGCGAAGGATAAGGAAATAAACGTAGGCACCTTCAATTATCCGATGCTCATGGCGGCCGATATCCTGCTCTACGACGCAAAGGCCGTGCCCGTAGGCCAGGACCAGAAGCAGCATATCGAATACGCACGCGATACCGCGGAGAAATTCAATCGCGTCTTCAATGCCGAAACCTTCATCCTCCCCGAGCCCTATATCATGCCGGAAGTCGCCATCGTACCAGGTACCGACGGTCAGAAGATGAGCAAATCCTATGGAAACACCATTCCTCTGTTCGCGACACATGAAGAACTCACGAAAGCGGTTATGGGCATCGTCACTGATTCTTCTGGTGAACGCCCCGGCAACGTATACGCCATCCATCGCCTCGTACGAAGCGAGGATGAACTCGATACGCTCTACGAAGAGAACAAGGGCCAGTACAAAGCTCTTAAGGAAGCTCTTATCGAGGACCTCGAAGCATTCATCGCGCCGATGCGCAAACGATACGAAGCACTTGAAGATTCGAACGAGATAGACAAAGTACTTACCCGTGGCGCCGAAGTCGCACGAGCGCGAACGGACAAGAAAATGTATGAAGTTCGGTCCGCAATTGGGGTTTCCTAATAAATTCTGAATAAGGTATCCTCGAATCAGAACAGGAGAGGTTCCATGCCCACACACTGGAATGTGCTATATCTCGTGCTGGCAATCGTGTACGCCGTACCGATAGCCTTCTACTGCCGAAATGGCTACTATCTGTTTCGCATCGAGTTCGAATCAATTCCTTCGAAGGAGTACAGGGTTCGGCGTGACGGAAGATATATGACCGCGCTTCCTGCTCATTGGATCCGCAAGCTCCGTCGGTTCAGCCGCTACAGTGATCAAATGACGTGGCTGAACATAATCATGGGAGTCCTGCTGGTCGTGTCGATCCTTGTACCATGAAGCGTGGGTTCGGAGCGACCCGGAACGAGAGTTCCGGGTCCTCTCTTTGCGTGCTATTTTAGACCTATATGCAGGGCCGAATACTGATAGGGGAGCTGGCTTCCCATGTAGGTGAGACCGTGACCATCGCTGGGTGGATAGATGTCCGCCGCGACCAGGGCAAGCTCGTATTCTTCGATTTCCGCGACCGCAGCGGCCTCGTGCAGGGTGTCATACTTCCGGGCGATGTGACCCTTATGGAGACCGCCAAAAGTACCCGTAACGAGTTCGTCGTGAGCGTAACCGGCATCGTGAATAAGCGCCCCGAGAAGAACGTTCAAGAGGGGAAGCTGAACGGGGACATCGAACTCGAAATAAAGGGGATCGAGATACTCTCTAAGGCAGAAGAACTTCCGTTCGATAAGGACACCGACCTCAATATCGACACGCGGTTCGATTACCGCCCCTACACGCTCCGCAGCCAACGAGATAGAGACATCTTTACGGTGCAGGCCACTATACTCGACGCGTATCGCAACTCACTCACGCGCCAAGGCCTCTTGGAATTCGTCGCGCCAGCGCTCGTGGGAGGAGACGCCGAAGGAGGGGCAGCAGTCTTTAAGGTTGGGTACTACTACGACCAGACCGCGTACCTCGCGACCTCGCCGCAGCTCTATAAGCAGATCATGGTCGGTGCATTCGAACGCGTCTTCACCATCGCGAAGATCTTCCGTGCGGAGAAGCACGCGACCACGCGCCATCTTTCCGAGCTGACCCAGATGGACTTCGAGATGGGCTTCATACAGGACGAATTCGACGTCATGGCAGTGCTCGAGACCGTAGTTCGCGATACCGTTACTGAAGTAGCGGACAAGCACGCAGCCGAGTTCGAACGCCTGGGCGCGGAAGTGCCCCAGCTCGGCGAGAAGTTCCCTGTACTTACGCTCGCTGAAGCCCACAAGACGCTCGGAGTCGCTCCGGAAGACGACATGACGCCCGAGCACGAGCGCGACATATGCGCGTGGGCGCTCAAGGAGCATGGTTCTGACTTCGTATTCATCACGAAGTTCCCGACCGCTTCGCGCGCGTTCTATACCATGTCCGACAGAGAGACGCTCAGCCGCGGCTTTGACCTCCTTTTCCGTGGACTCGAGATAAACAGCGGTGCGCAGCGCATCCATGACTATGACGAGATGGTGGCTCGCATCGTCGAGCGCGGAATGGACCCTGCGAAATTCGCATTCTATCTCCAAGCATTCAAGTACGGCATGCCGCCGCACGGTGGCTGCTCAACGGGGCTTGAGCGCTTTACGGCGCGCATGCTCGAACTGGGTAACGTGAAAGAGGCGAGTGCCTTCCCGCGCGACATGAATCGTATCGATACGCTCCTCTCCCAATAGCATGAAGATCACCCTCGCTAAAGATTCGATAGAGAAGGCACCGAAGGGTTACGTGCGCGTGCGTTTCGTACCGGAGAAAGGAGTAAAGCGCCTCGTGCGGGAAGGAGGTACGGACACCATCGAGCTCGGCGTCGCTACTCCGATGAATCGCCGGAAGTTCATTACGCTGTGCCGTTCTATCGTCACGACCGCCAAGCAATTCAAAGCGAAGAAAATCGCCGTCCAGTTCGACACCACGCCGTGGCTCTGGAAAGGCATGGAACAGGTGTCGCCGGAAGACCTTTCCCGTCTCGCTGCAGAGAACTATGAGATGGCCAATTTCGAATTCACCAAGTTCAAGACGAAACCGAAGGAAGGATGGAATACCGTGGAGGAAATCATCGTATACGGCCCCTGGGACAAAGCCGTAGACGCAGGCGCAAAGCGCGGCCAAATGATCGGGGATGAAGTGAATAAGACGCGCTCGCTCGCGAACACTCCGGGAGGCGACATGACTCCCAAAGGTCTCGCGCAAGCCGCCAAGAATGCCGTACAGGGCCTTCCGGTGACCGTCACCACGCTCACGATGGCGCAGATGAAGTCGCTCGGCATGGGGGCGCTCCTTGGCGTCGGCAAGGGTTCCATTCATCCGCCGACGTTCACTATCATGGAATACAAGGGCGCGGCGGATGCTCCTATCGTGCTCGCCGGCAAGGGCATTACCTTCGATTCAGGAGGACTCAATCTCAAGCCATCGAACGCCATCTATGAAATGCACATGGATATGTCTGGAGCGGCCGCGGTCATACACACCGTCGCGCTTGCGGCACGCCTGAAGCTCAAGAAGCATGTCATCGGCCTCATTCCTTCGGCGGAGAACATGCCCGGGAACGAAGCGTATCGTCCGGGCGATATACTGCGCTCCATGTCCGGAAAGACCATCGAGGTCCTCAATACGGACGCCGAGGGACGTCTCGTGCTTGCCGACGCCATTACCTATGCAAAGAAATTCAAGCCAAGCGTCGTCATCGATGTGGCGACGCTTACGGGCGCCGCGCTTTCCGCGCTCGGACTCTACGCAAGCGGCGTCATGAGCCGCGACGAGTCGCTCGCGCAAAACCTTACGAAGCTCGGCGAAGAGAGCGGCGATTACGTCTGGCCGCTTCCGCTCTGGGACGAGTACGAGGCAGCGATACAGGGCACCTTCGCGGATATTACCAATATCGGCACGGGGCAATCCGGCCGGTACGGCGGCGCTATCGAGGGCGGCATCTTCCTCTGGCAATTCGCCAAGGAGCTTGCGTGCCCCTGGGCGCACCTCGATATCGCTCCGCGCATGACCGCCGCACCGGGCGAGGAGCTCGCCAAGGGTGCCGCCGGCGCACCCGTCCGCCTGCTCATCCGCTTCATCGAGTCATGGAAACCGTAATCAAGGAGTCGGGCCTCCACTTCCGCACGGATGCCTACGAAGGCCCGTTCGAGCTCGTGCTCGAACTCATCGAGAAGCGCAAGCTTTCCATAAGCGACATATCGCTTTCGCAGGTGACGGACGATTACATCCAGCACGTGCGCACGCAGGCGAAATTCCCCATGGAAGACGCAGCGCAATTCATCGGGGTCGCCGCCACCCTGCTTTTAATAAAATCGAAATCCCTTATCCCTGACTTGGAACTCTCGGAGGAGGAGGAGAGCGATGTGGACGAGCTCAAGCGCAGGCTCACGGAATACGAGCGCGTACGCGAGATGATGCGCGAACTCGCGCGTATCTTCGGCCGACAGGTCATGGTCTCGGCAGGGGAACGCGCGCCCGAGGTCGTCTTCGCCCCCAGCAAAGACCTCACCACTGCGAACCTCACCGAAGCGCTCGCGGATGCGCTGACCGCGCTCGAAAAAGAAGAGAAGCTGCCGGAAGCGCGCGTGCGCACCATGATCACCATCGAAGAGATGATGGAGCGGCTGGTTGCGCGCGTGCAGCAGAAACTCACGATGTCCTTCGCCGAATTCGCGGGAGATGCCAAGGAGCGCGTGGAGGTAATCGTCTCATTTCTGGCGCTTCTCGAACTCGTGAAGCAGGGCGCAGTCGACGCGCTCCAGCACGGTACCTTCGCGGATATCCGCATCACCAATACCGCCCCCGCGACTCCCTCCTACGGCTAGCATATGAAAACAATTCTCATGATGGTTATGACCGTGAACGGATTCATTGCACGTTTAAACGATGAAGTACCTTGGTCACCAGAGGAATTCAAGCGTTGCGCCGAATTCGCACGAGAAGCGGGTAATATCATCGTAGGTCGCAAAACCTACCAGATCATGAAGGAGACCGACGATATCGACGATGAGATCTTGACGATTGTCATTTCACGAGATGTCTTAGAGCCGCATGGCAATACGGTATATGTGACGTCCCCGACGCACGCGCTTGCCTATGCCAAAGATAAAGGGTTTGCAACAGCTAACATAGGAGGTGGCACTGCTCTTGTCACCGATTTGCTCACGCGAGGCCTTATAGATGAGATTGTGCTCGATATCGAGCCGATATTATTCGATAGAGGACTTCCTCTTGCACAAGTTTCTATACCTGATATTCACCTGGAACATCTCTCGACGCAGCAGTTCGGTGATACGGTCCGCCTTCGGTACGAGGTCAAGAAATAACAGTGGACAGGAAGGGTTTCCGCGTGTCCCTATACGCGGTATTCTATACGGACTATGGCGCTCCCTCACTCCGCCCTTCTTGAAGCCGTGCTTTTTGCAGCAGGTGAGCCTCTTAACAAAGCACGGACGACCAAACTGCTTGGTCTTTCCGATGGGGATTTTGCGGACGCGGTTATCGCACTCGCCACTGCGCTTGAGGGTAGGGGGCTTGCGCTCATCGAGACCGAGAAAGAGCTTGAGCTTCGCACCGCGCCAGGAGCGGCAGACACGATAAAGGCACTGCGCGAGAGCGAGCTTTCGCGCGACCTCGGAAAGGCGAGCTTGGAAACCCTCGCCATGATCCTCTACCGGGGGAGCGCGACCCGCAGCGAAATAGATTGGGTCCGTGGCGTGAACTCGGCTGCAGCCATCCGCTCGCTTACGCTGCGCGGCCTTATCGAACGCGGCGAGGACGCTACCGATAAGCGCCGCGCGCGTTACACCGCTACCGTGGATGCGCTCGCCCACCTGGGCGTGAGCAAGAAAGAGGACCTGCCGCGATATGAGGAATTCACCACGACCATTGCCGCGGAAGAGCGGAAAGGGGAGGAGGACGCGAACGCCATATGAAAGCAGCTGAGCATCCGGACCTGACCACGCTCATCGCGCGCCTCGAGCGGCGTCGAAGACGCCGCCAAGGCGCGACCACCCTCATGGCCGCCGTCGGCCTCATTGGGTTCGGCGTCATGATGGTACCGGTGCTCGGAAATCATCATTCCTTTTCGGTGGCGCTGTCCTCCCCGGCGACGAGCACTCCGGCAGCAGGGAATGCCTATGCGCACGTCGCGCTCATCGGGCACGCTGCAGTCGTCTATGATCTATCGACCGGGCAGATGCTGTACGAAAAGAATGCGGACACGCAATTGCCGCTCGCATCCCTCACAAAACTGCTCACCACCTACGCTGCAGTGACGAATCTTACGCCGGATGCACCCGTCGTGATCACCGACACGGCCGTCGCGCAGGAAGGCGATAGCGGCCTTGCCGTCGGCCAGACGTTCGCGCTGAAAGATATCGCGCGTTTCGCGCTCGTCGCGTCGTCTAACGATGCCGCTGAAGCTATCGCCGAGGCAGCAGCGAGCAGGCACGCGGTCACGAACCAAAGCCTGCTTGCGAGCGCGGCGAGCGCGGCCGGTCTCACGCAGACCTATGCGCTGAACGGCACGGGGCTCGACGTAAGCGCAAAGGTCGCCGGCGGCTACGGCTCGGCGCACGATATCGCGCTTCTGGCAGGCGCGCTCCTGAAACAGGCGCCGACGATAGCGCACGCGACGATCGAGTCCGCGATCGCGGTCCGGGACTATACGGGCACCGTGCACACGCTTCCGAACACCAACCAGGACATCGCACGTGTCCCTAATCCGCTTCTTTCGAAGACCGGATTTACGGACCTCGCTGGCGGTAACCTCGTGGTCGTCTTCGATGCGGGTATCGACCACCCGGTCGCGGTCGTCGTGCTCGGCTCGACGCGCGATGGCCGCTTCACTGATGTGGAGACCTTGGTAAGCAGTACGCTCGATCATTTCGCGCAGCTGGCGCCATAGTTCTATGATTTTCAATGCCGCCAGAGTTCTAATCCCTTTCGTTGCTGCGTTCATCATCGGTATCGGCCTTTCGCCCCTGGTCACGCATTACCTATATCGCTACAAAGCCTGGAAGAAGATAGGCGGAAAGGGGAGAGGGATGGGCGACGAAACCGGCACGCCTCTCTTCGACTCTCTCCACAGCGAGCGAGAGGTTTCCACCCCGCGCATGGGTGGCATCGTCGTGTGGGGAGCGACCCTTATTACGGCGCTCCTGGCGATGGTGCTCGCTCAGGCATTCGGCGGCCCCTTCGTGAATCTCGATTTCGTGAACCGCGGGCAGACGTGGCTCCCGCTCTTCGCGCTCATTGTGGGCGCGCTCGTAGGACTTCTTGATGATATCCTCGAGGTCACCAAGAGCAGCGGAGGGCTTTCGCTCCGGTATCGCCTCCTGCTGGTGGCGCTTCTTGCCGGGTTTTCCGGGTGGTGGTTCTACGCAAAGCTCGGGGTCTCCTCCGTCGGTATTCCGTTCTTCGGAGCGATTCCGCTCGGAGTATTTTTCATACCGTTCTTCATCCTCGTCACGCTCGCGCTGTATGCCGGCGGCGTCATCGACGGCATCGATGGACTTGCCGGCGGCATCTTCGCTATCATTTTCCTCACGTATGCAGCCATCGCATTCGCGCAGAACCAGGTATCGCTGGCGGCCTTTGCGGCAACCGTTGCCGGCAGCCTCTTCGCCTTCCTCTGGTTCAATATCCCGCCTGCCCGTTTCTACTTATCGGAAACCGGCACCATGGCGCTCACGGTCGCGCTCGCTATCACCGCCTTCTCGGCGGATGTGCTCGGCGACGGCGTAGGCGTTGCCGTCCTTCCCATCATCGCACTCCCGCTTACGGTGACGGTCGCAACGAGCGCCCTGCAGGTCATCGGAAAGAAGGTATTCAAGAGGAAGATATTCCGTATCGCGCCTATCCATCACCACTTCGAAGCGCTCGGTTGGCCGGCCTATAAGGTAACGATGCGCTACTGGGTCATCACTATCATCGCCGGCATCTTCGGTATCTCGATAGCGCTTTTGAAATAGCATGCGCATTCTCGCTGGCGATCGTCTGTTCTTCTTCATCGTCCTCATCCTGGTGGTGGGTGGGGCAGCGATGTTCCTTTCCGCTGCGCTTGGACTGCTCGCGCGCCAGAACGCTGACCTCGGGCATTTGGCTATCACGCAGCTCGTGCTCGGCCTTATCCCGGGCCTCATTGCGCTCGTCATCATACGCTTCACCCCGCAGAAACTCTTCATGCGCGGCATCCTCCCGTTCTATATCTTCGCGGTGCTTGCGACCATTCTTGTATTCATTCCCCATGTCGGCGTGCATACCAACGGCGCTACGCGCTGGCTTCAAGTCGGTCCCGTTACCGTCCAGCCAGCGGAGTTCCTGAAGATAGCGGTCGTGCTCATGTTTGCGAGCTATCTCGCCAAAATGCGCTCCAAGCTCTCTGATATGCGGTACGGCCTGCTCGGGTTCGGAGTCATCGTGGGCATCCCTGCCGCGCTTCTCGTCATGCAGCCGAATACCTCTACCTTGCTCGTGCTCGGCGCCACGACTGCGGCGATGTACTTCATCGCTGGCGCCCCCTGGCGTGACTTCGCTGTCTTGCTCGTAGTCGCGCTCGTGGGACTCGGCATCATCATCGCCGCGCGCCCGTACGTGCTGCAGCGCATACAGACATTCGTGCATCCAGCCGATAACTCGCTTACGAGCGGCTATCAGATCCAGCAGTCCTTGATCGCGGTCGGTTCAGGGGGACTGCTGGGCCGTGGCTTCGGGCAGAGCGTGCAGAAATTCAATTATCTTCCGGCAGCGGTGGATGATGCGATATTCGCGGTATACGCCGAGGAGTTCGGGTTCGTAGGCGCCGTCTTCCTCGTGCTGCTCTTCCTCGCGTTCGCCGCGCGCGGGCTCATGATAGCGGCGGAGGCGAGCAACGCGTTCGGGACATTCGCCGCTACCGGACTGACCCTCATCATCACTATCTCGGCCTTCCTCAACATCGGCGCCATGCTTTCCATATTCCCGCTCACCGGGCTTCCGCTGCCATTCATCAGTCATGGAGGCACGGCGCTCCTAGCGGCGCTCGCATCCATCGGCGTCATCCTCAATATCGCTGCGAACCGCGCGAAGAAGCGAACGCGTTAGATATATGACGCTTCCCGAAGCTGAATATTATGCAGGCCTCGCGAAGAAAGGCTGCGGCGCTGCCGTTCTTCTCTTTAATGAGAGAGGCGAACTGCTTATCGTTGACCCGAACTACAAACCCGATTGGGGACTTCCGGGCGGTGCGGTCGATGCTGATGAATCGCCGCGACTCGGAGCCCTTCGCGAAGTGCGGGAGGAGCTTGGCATCTCCTTATCAACGCTTACGCTCATAGGGGTCGATTACATTCCGAGCAACCCTCCGCGTACCGAGGCGCTCTACCTTACCTTCGATGGAGGTGTCCTGAACGGAAAGGAAATCGAATCCATCATTCTGCAGAAAGACGAACTGGACGAGTATCGCTTCGTGGATATCGCTGAAGCCATACAGCTTCTCAATCCACGGCAAGGAGGAAGATTGCCAGCATGTCTCGAAGCGCGAGCAAAAGGAACGGTCGCCTATACCGAGAATGGTATGCTTACGTAAATAGGCTATGAAAATCGTCTTTACCGGTGGCGGCACGGGCGGCCATTTCTATCCGATCATCGCGATCGCGGAAGCTATGCGCGAACTCACGAACGAGCGCCGCTTGCTTGCGCCACAGATGTATTTCATCGCTCCTAAGCCCTTCGACCCGGAAGCGCTATTCGAGAACCAGATACAATTCATTGCCTGCCCAGCCGGGAAGATGCGTCGATACAAGAGCCTTAAGAATTTTACCGACCTCTTTATTACCTTCGGCGGAGTAGTGAGCGCGGTCATTACGCTCTTCCGCATCTATCCGGACGTCGTGGTTTCCAAAGGCGGCTACACGAGCGTGCCGGTGACCATCGCGGCGAACCTTCTCCATATACCGGTCATCATCCATGAGTCAGATGCGCATCCGGGCCGGGCCAACCTGCTCGCCGCCAAGCACGCCGCGCGCATCGCCGTCGCGTTCGATTCCGCACGCACGTTCTTTCCTGCAAAAGCCCAAGACAAGATCGCTCGCATCGGCATCCCTATCCGCAAGGGCGTCGCGTTCGTGGACGCCGAGGGCGCCATACAAGAGCTGGGCCTCGAGCGCACCATCCCGACCATCCTCATCCTCGGCGGCTCCTCCGGCTCGGCGCACATCAATGAGACGGTGCTGTCGACGCTTCCGGACTTGGTATCCTTCGCGAACGTCATTCACCAGACCGGCAAGGACCTGTTCAAGGAAACGGAAGGGACGAGCTCCGTTATCCTGCAGGGCAATGAGCACAAGAATCGGTACCATGTCTTCCCATATCTCAACTCGCTCTCGTTGCGCCGCGCCGCAGGCGCGGCGACGCTCGTCATCTCGCGCGCCGGCTCCACCGCTATTTCCGAGATCTCTCTTTGGAAGAAGCCCGCCATCCTCATTCCTATCCCGGAAGTGGTCAGCCATGACCAGCGCACCAACGCCTACGCATACGCCCACACGGGTGCTGCGGTGGTGCTCGAAGAAGGGAACATGACGCCGCACGTGCTCGCGAGCGAAGCGCGCCGCATCGCGCTGGATCCGGCGGTCGCGAGCGCCATGGCGCTCAAAGGGGCTGATTTCGCGAATCCCGAAGCCGCGCGCATGATCGCGGACGAAGCCCTTTCTATCGCCCTTGCGCACGAACCGGCGGAAATGGCCTGAAATGGCCAAATACTTTGTTGCGGGTCCCGCCTCATTTCTCCGTCGTACTATGAGTACGCCTACGAAATGCGACTGCCCGCGTCGCGTCTTTGACGCATTGCAGGCACATTTCGAAGAGCGAAGTCGTCCTGCGAAAAATCGACTAAGACTTGGCCAAGCGGCCCGAAGCGGTCGATTTTTCGTAGGACGACGAAGTGATAAAGTAGCTATATGAACGTACGCACAAGGTTTGCGCCCAGCCCCACTGGCTTCATGCATGTAGGCGGCATCCGCACCGCCCTCTTCTCGTGGCTATACGCCCGCAAGCATGGGGGGCAATTCATATTGCGTATCGAGGATACCGACCAGGAGCGGGAAACGGAGGGCTCGGTAGGGCACATCATCGAATCCCTGAAGTGGCTCGGTATCGAGTACGACGAGGGTCCGGACATCGGCGGAGCGCATGACCCGTACTTCCAGTCGGCCCGCCTCGACCTGTACAAGCGCTATGCGGATCAGCTCATCGCGGCAGGGTTCGCGTACGCCGACCCGTTCACCGAAGAGGAAGTGGAAGCACTGCGCGCGCAGGCGGAAGCCGAGAAGCGTCCCTTCCTGTACCGCGAGCATCGGCCGGAGACGTTCGACGAATGGGACGGCACGCGCCCGCTGCGCTTTCGCGTACCCGAGGTCAAGCGCTACACCTGGACCGACCTCGTGCGCGGCGAGCTTACGGCGGGTGAGGAAGCGCTCGACGATTTCATACTCATCAAGACGGATGGATTCCCGACATATAACTTCGCCCATGTCGTGGACGATATAGAAATGGAGATAACCCACGTGATGCGGGGCGAGGAATTCATCTCCTCCACGCCAAAATTCCTCTCGCTCTACGAGGCGCTCGATACGGCGCCGCCTGCATTCGCTACGATGCCGGTCATCCTCGGACCCGATGGCAAAAAGAAACTTTCGAAGCGCGACGGGGCAAAAGACATCCTTGAATATCGCGATGAGGGCTATCTGCCGCAGGCCATGCGCAATTTCCTTGCGCTCGTCGGGTGGAATCCGGGTACCGAGCAGGAAGTGCTCTCGGACGATGAGCTTACTTCCGCGTTCGATATCACGCGCGTCCAGAAGAGCGGGGGAGCCTTCGACGAGCAGAAGCTGCTGTTCATCAATCGCGAATGGATGCGACGCTTATCGGATGAAGACTTCATACTCGAAGGCGAGCTTGAGGCATCCAGCACCAGCAGATTGCTCGCTGCCGTACCGCTTCTGAAGGAGCGTGCGTCCACCTTTGCGGAGGCCCGCGGAATGCTTACCAGAGAGCTCGCCTGCCTTTTCTCCACTCCGTCGCCTGAGCGCGACCCGCTCATAGAGAAAGCACCGCCCGAAGCCACAAAAGCCCATTTGCAAGCGTTTTTAGGCCTTATAGAGGGGCTTCCGCCGCTTACGCATGCCGATATGGTCAAAGAAGCGCTTATGCCGTACGCGGATGCGATTCCGAAGGAAGCGGGCGGCCGCGGAGCGGCCCTGTGGCCGCTCCGCTATGCGCTTTCCGGAGCCGAGCGTTCGCCTGACCCCTTCACCCTCATCCATATACTGGGCGCAAACGAATCGCTCTCGCGCATCAAGAACGCAATTGATATACTTTAGGGAATGCAGGTACGTTCATTCGGTATTGCCCTCATCCTGCTCGCACTCTCACTCGCGTTCGTCGGCCCGTTCACGCATAGCGTAGAGGCCCAAGCTGCCGCTGATATCCAGCAGCAGATAGCAGCGCATAACAAGCAGATCGCGGACCTCGACGCCGAGATCGCTGCCTACCAGAAGCAGTTGGATGCACTCGGCAACCAGCATCAGACGCTCGCCACTTCCATCAAGTCGCTCGATACGCAGCGGGCACAGCTCACGACGAAGATCAAATCGTTGCAGCAGCAGATAACGGCGCTCAATCTCGAACTCAAGCAGCTCGGCTATCAGATAGCGGACAAGCAGCAATCCATCGATCTCAATAAGCGCGCGGTCGCGCAATCGCTGCGCGACATCGCGCTCGCCGATAATTCCTCCGTCGTGGAGCAGGTATTCTCTTCCAATAATCTCACCGACGCGTGGGCCGCCGTCGATGCGAACGTAACGCTGAACCAAGCGCTCCAAGGGCATACGGCGCAGCTCGTGCAGGTGAAGCAGGAACTTTCCAATCAGCAGCAGTCGGTCAATCAAACCCAGGCGAAATTAGTGACGGTCACCACCGACCTGGGTACGCAGAAAAAAGCGGTGGACGTTACGGTGTCGCAAAAGAGCCAGCTGCTCGCGCAGACCAAGAGCCAGGAGAGCAGCTATCAGAGCCTCATCGCCACGAAGAAGGCGCAGCAGAAAGCATTCGAAAGCGAACTCACCGCGCTCGAAGGCCAACTGAAATCCGTGGGTACCGCGAGCATCCCGCATGTGGGGCAGGGAATACTCAATTGGCCATTCTCTGCGTCCTTCGCGCAGCACTGCATCGCGATATCCGGCGTGCTCAAGAACAATTACTGCGTCACGCAATACTTCGGCAATACCGCGTTCGCAGCCTCCGGGGCATATAACGGAAGCGGCCATAACGGCATCGATATCGGTATGCCTATCGGCACGCCCGTGCAGGCAGCGCTCTCCGGAACGGTGCTCGGCACCGGCAACACCGACCTCGCCCATGACGCGGCAGGCAATCAGTGCTACTCATTCGGTAAATGGGTCATGATCAAGCACGCCAACGGCCTTTCCACGATGTACGGCCACCTGTCGCAAATAAACGTATCGAAAGGACAGGCCGTCTCTACCGGCGACGTGCTTGGATTCTCGGGCGAGACCGGATACGCGACCGGGCCGCATCTCCATTTCGGCGTGTATGCGAGCGCGGGCGTGCAGATACTTACGCTCGGTCAGTTCAAGGGCGGAGCCAGCCCATGCGCGAACGCTTCCATGCCGGTCGCTCCGCTTAACGCATACCTGAATCCGACATCGTATCTGTAGTAGTTCGATCCCTAGTCTCCCCTAACTTATAATTATTCTTATGAGTAAGAAAAAAATATGGCTACCTATAGTAATCCTACTGATCATTATAGTTGGTCTGGTAATTGCAATGAATAGGAATAATGCGATATCGGAGCCAGCTTATACAAATGAGACCAATGGTTCTGTCAGTTCTTCAAATTCATCAACGTCATATGCCCCTACCCCTATTGATCGTTCAAAACTTCTTAGCGGCAAATTTACCGAGAATCGATCTCCGGACGGTAAGTTCATCTCACACACCTTTGATAATGAACAAGGTGATTCTGGGGTATATCTAAGCACCAGCAGCGGCACTGACGTTAGTGCAACGTACTGTGGCTACTTTAAAGAATGGTCGCCTGATAGCAAAAAAATAACCGTATTTGTCCCTGAAGAGTGCGGTAAGGGTGTGCCACAGAATGAGACCTTTGAGCTACATGTCGATGGCACTATAAGTAAGTAAGTTTTAAGCGGCACACGATCTCTTACGATCCCGTACCGAATTCCTCGCACCAAAACGTGCTAGCATCGCATATATGAAAACTAGAACTATGGTAGAGGTGGTCGGAGCACTACTTCTCATCATTCTCTTTGGCTTCGGATGGGCTCGCCAGCACTCCGCTCCACCTGCCGTGCTGCCTGCACAATCGACGAGGATCTCGGAAGACGACGCCGCACAGATCGCGCTACAGGCCTACCTTGATTCGAAAAAGAGCACCCTGTCCGCGAGCTGTATTTCTGCAGATACCGTACGTACGGCAACCGATAGCATCGATTTCAATATACGGGAAATCCATAATGCTGCCTGCGGAGGCGATCCGATGACCGCTCCGCGATTAGAGTCCTATACGGTAAATCTACAGACGGGTAAGGCAACTCTGGAGCAGTAATGCTCCAATCTCGTTCCAGCCAACTGCGCTACAATGCCTGCATATGGCACTAGGGAAGATGGTTTCGAACCGATTCACGAATGAGAAAGGGAACGATATCTACATACGTGCGAACGAAGAGCCGATACACGGCGTGCCCGGTATCCTTCTGTATATAGCCGGCCCGGACTCCGACACCGAGATGCACGTCACCCGGCAAGAAGGGCTTGAGCTTCTTATGCTTTTATCGAAGCTTCTGAAACAAGGTCGCCGAACTCGTTAGAAAGATTCCAGACCGCGTACGCATTGAATTAATGCGCTCTTCATCCTCGCTTGCTAAAGTGAGGTAAATGGAATTAGGCTCCGCGGTAGATCTGCGTACCCGTAAGATAGGAGCAGTACTGAACACCGCGAGCGGTAGCTGCACGAGTGAATCCGTTCAGGAGATGGAAGCCATCTTCGAAGAATTCGAATTGAGGCCGGTACGTATGTGGTGCAGCGCCTCGAACGAGCTTCCGCAGGCATTCGCCGAAGTCGAGAAACGCGACCTCGATGTGCTGGTCGTGCTCGGCGGCGACGGTACCATACGGAGCGCCGCGGAACTCTGCAACGAAAACGGCCCGCTTCTCGTGCCGCTTCCGGGAGGCACGATGAACGTGCTTCCTAAGGCGCTCTATGGAAACGGCTCATGGCAGGACATATTACGCGCCGTACTTTCGAATCCCCAGGTCAAGCCTGTATCGGGAGGGGAAGTCGAGGGGCACCGATTCTTCATCTCCGCCATATGCGGGGCGCCTGCGCTGTGGGCGAAGGTGCGGGAATCGATTCGCGAGGGCGAACTCGGCGCAGCCATCGAGCACGGAAAGGCGGCTCTTGACCGCATGTTCGCGACGAAGATCCACTACCAATTCAATGAGATGCACGAAGGGGAGACCGAGGCGCTCACCATAAGCTGTCCGTTGGTCTCAAGCGCGCTTGAGGATGATCGCGAAGTCTTCGAGGCGGCGGTCATAGATGTCAACGATGCGCCAGATGTGCTCGCCTTTGCGACTGCGGCGGCGTTCGGTGCCTGGCGCGAGACCAAGCAGGTGGCTATCGTCCGTACGAAGAGCGTGACCGTATCTTCCCGCCGGACGCTTCCTATCATCCTGGACGGCGAGACCATGGATGTCGGAAGCGAAGCCCGCATCGAATTCGTGCCGCATGCATTCAGCGCGCTCGTTCCGACCGATGAAATACTTCCTTGATTTCGATCGCACGGTATACGACACCGATGCGTTCAAGAAAAGCGTCGCGCGCCGGCCGACCTTCCTCGAGCTGATACGCCAATTCGAGGCGGCGGTGCTGGAATTCGCACGACCGCACGCGACGATGACGCGGCGTCGGAGATTCTTGCGCACCTGGGGAACATTCCTAAGCCATGGCCGCTTTACGTTCACGCCCGAAGAGCTCAAGCAGTTCATCTATCCGGACGTCCCGCCGTTCCTTGCCGCCCACGACTGCACCATCGTCACCTATGGCGTACGCGCATTCATAACCGCGAAAGTTACTACCGCGCTTACGGACCTTCCGCTTACCGATATCGTGTATACGAGCAGGAAGAAAGGCCGGACTATCGCCCGTCTGTGCGCCCAGGCGGCCGATGACTGCACTTTCATCGACGACATGCTCTTTCAGCTGGCTTCGGTTGCCCAGTGGTGCCCCGACGTCACCGTAGTGGAGATGCGCCGCAACGGAGGAGCGGGTGACGGTCGCTGGCCGGTCATCCGTTCCCTCGAAGAACTGCATTAGGAAGGATTGTCGCGCGTTCGCCAGAGGATGAGGGACGCGAAGGAGCGATGCGGCGACCATTTCGCCGCTATTTCCGTATATACCTCGCGTTTCGAATTCATAGGTATGCCATACAGCGCTTCCATGGCGCGCACGAGACCGAGATCGCCGACCGAGAACACATCGCTGCGCCCGAGCGCAAAGATAAGGAACATTTCGGCCGTCCAGGTGCCGATGCCCCATATGGCGTTTAACCGTAGAATGGCTTCTTCCTCCGGAAGCTTTCGGAGACCCGCAAGATCGAGCTCACCGGAACGCACCGCTCGAGAAAGCTCTTTCAGGGTCTTGGATTTCGCCGCCGAAAGTCCTGCCTTGCGCAGGGTAGGGAGGCGCAGCCGGGCAATGGCTTCAGGGGTGACCGTTCCGCCGCACGCGGTTTCAAGCCGTCCCCAGATGGTGTCTGCCGCTTTCGTGGAGAGCTGTTGGCCGGTCACGGAGCCCGCGAGAGCCGCGAACAGCTTCTGGCTGCCGTAGCGCTTTTCGGCGCTCGAAAAATCGCGCACGTGCGCGTAGTGGGCAAGCGCCGCAGCATACAAGATAGGATCCGCCTTCTTGAGATAGGCGAGGGCAGCGCGATTGCCGTCGAGCTTCTTCGGCAACGCTGTATGGACTCGCTTGGTGGCCATGGGTGCAGTATAGCGTGAACCCGCGTTCACGCGGAGCGGGCTTCTCCCAATCTTCATGCGGTAACCGTCACGGTACGGCAGGAAGAGGGAAAGGGAGCGAGTTCTCGATCGCTCATCCCTACCGCGGAGGCAATTGACATTTTGCATCCTGGTGGGACACTTTTCCTTAGGAACGGCACAGGCCGTGGGGTTCGGATCGCTTTATTCACGCCGCGCTCGCGGCTCGCTAACGGTAGTTACCCATGATTCATACAGAAGCTCGTACGTCCCGGCTTTCTCGGAGCCTCGTCGCCCTACAAGCCAGCATCTCCATGCTGAGCCTCATCGCATTATCAGTACCGACCAGCGCGCTCGCATCTCCCGTGTTCCATCAGCAGTGCATATTCGTAAGCGACGCTACTACGCAGCAGGGTGGGCATGACTCGGTGCCGGTCACGCTCCCGCTTAATCAGTACTGGACCGCCACTATCGCTGACGCGGCCTGGATCTGGGGAGAGGATATCTTCGACATCGCCAAATTCGACCCAAGCGTCAATAAGACCGAGACATTCACCAAGACCTTTACGGTGACCGGAAGCTCCACAGCATCGCTCAATATCGCCGCCGACAACCTCTATACCGCCCGCATCAATGGCACGGTCGTCGACCAGCATACCGAGGACCCATACCTCGCCAGCAACTTCGAGACGACCCATACCACCGTGATCCCCGCGGGGCTCATCCATCCCGGAACGAACACTCTCGAAATAGAAGTGACCAACATCGGCGTCGCCACGGATGCGCGCTACAACCCAGCAGGGCTGCTCTACAAGCTCATCGTAGCGGCAGACACCTGCGCAGTCGTACCGCCTGTTCCGCCAGGACCCCAGCCGGGACACCTCGTGCTCACGAAGCATGTGGTGAACGACGGTGGCGGGGTCGCTGCTCCAAGCGATTTCCAGCTCCATGTCATGACGACGGACGAGTCGCCCCTTGATGTCGCTAATAGCCCGCATGCGGGTTCCGATACAGGAATCACGTACGAACTCGCTCCAGGCGACTATACCGTCTCCGAGGATCCAGGCGCCCACTATCAAACGACCTATTCGGACTTCTGCGCGGGCGGCCATGTGCATATTACGGCGGGCGGGAATACCGAATGCCTTGTGACCAACACCTTCGTTCCGCCGCCCTCGTGCACCGTCGTAAGCGACCCAAGCACCCAGGAAGCCGGCCATGACTCGGCAGTGCTCACCTTCATCCATGCGAGCTGGACGCATCTGCTCGATTCCATGGGAGCCAAGTGGATCTGGGGCGAGGACGGCGTCGTTGACCCGGTCGGGAACACGACCGAAGTATTCACCAAGGTCGTGCATGTGAACGGCACGCCTTCGAGCGCGACCGTCGACTTCGCTACCGACAATGGCTACCAGGTACGCGTGAACGGCGTGCTCGTTGGAACCGATCAGATTGCATCTGAGTTCAATTACGGTGCGACCACGACTCTCAACATCCTCCCGAACCTGACCCCGAATGCGGACAACACGATCGAGTTCACCGTCCATAACTTGGCAATGACAGGCGGCACGCAGCAGACGAACCCTGCCGGCCTCATCTACGCCATCCACATCAATGACAGCACGTGCAGCATCCCGGATCCGCATCAGAGTGCGACCATAGTCGCCACGAAGATCGTCTGCGACAGCGATACCGACCTCCCGAACCTCGCCGGGAACTCTCACGCGACCGATGCGAACACCGCTTCAGCATTCCTCGCATCGCATCCGTCCTGCCATCTGCAATCTGGCTGGCAGTTCGAATGGGGGAATCAGGATGCAGGGGACGCGGGTAATGCGCTCATCGGTCCCGCAGGCAATGGCTATACGACCTCAGCGCAAACCGACGGCACAGGCTCGGTCACTATGACGGTGCCGCTCGCGAACGTGAATTCGATCCATATCCGCGAAGTCCTCAAGAGCGGCTTCATCCCCTTCACGTTCGACTCCGCGAGCTCCACGCCCAATGGAAATAGCGTAAGTGCCGAACTCTCGTGCCATCAGGACGGCCTCAACTACGATAACCTCGATTACATTAATAGCCCGACCGCGGGAAATACGTATTACTGCGTCGCGTACAACGCGCCAAAGCCAAGCGAGGGGCCCGGACCAGGAAAGTTCAAGGTCCATATCTTCAAGTATCTTGATAACGGAGACGGCGGGGTAGCGCAGATCCCGAACGATTCGAACGCGCCGCATTTCCCGATGATCGCGACGTACAGCATCTTCGGTGTAGGGATAAATCTCTTCCCGGGCGATGGCTACGTACTGGGCGACGGTGGGGGAGTGGGAGGAAGCGATGGAGGCCTGCAATTCGCGGCCAATACCATCCCGCTTTCGCTCGGCGACACGTACGGCACCCATGAGGTGACCGGCGGCGACAGCGTCGTCGTTGCGAATGCCGATTCCTGCACTCCCGGTAAATACCTGCTCGAGGGATACAAGACCGGCGACACGTTGAGCGATGCGCAATCAGCGACGATAAGCTCCTCCGCTCCGAATTATCTCGGCATCATGCACGACAAATACGTCATAGTGGTCAACAAGGCGTGCCCGGCAGGGCAGGGCGGAGGCGACACCACGCATACGGACGAAACCATCGTCGTGCACGCGGGCGACCTGGACACGACCTCTTCTAATCCGCTGCTCGTGATCGTTGCCGGACTCAACAAATGGTTCTTCTACAACGACACGAACGATACAGTCGACAACACCCTCGGTTCCTTCGTGACCGGTCCTGCGACCGCACCGCTTGGGACCGGGAGCGCGCAGATGACGGATGCGGATGCGAACGCACGTCCTGACATCGCGACGTATCAATTCTCCGGCACCAAGCTTGCCGATATCACCTCGCTCGCCTTCAGTGCGTATTCGCACAGCGGCGTAGCGGGCGCAAGCGAATCGCCGTACCTGGTCATGAACGTGGATTTCACGGGCGTCTCGGGCGCCTATCAGCGCCGCCTCGTGTACGTGCCGAGCGATAACGGCAGCGTGCCGCAGGATGCATGGAATACGAACGATGCCGTGAATGGCGGAGCAGCTAAGTGGGTATATTCAGGTCCGAACTGGCCCGCGACCCTCGTCGGTCCTGATGCAGGCCTTACGGTACCAGGTACCACCACCCGCACCTGGAGCGCCATACTCGCTGACTATCCGAATGCCCGCCTGCTTCCTTCGGGCGGCTTCGTGGGCGTCCGCGTCGGGGAGCCTGGTCCGGCCGCCTACACGGGCAACGTCGACCGGTTCGTCATCGGCGTCAAGACCGGTACCAACATCGATACCAAGACCTATGACTTCGAACCGACTGCCATTACTCCCAAGACCGTTATCAATGGTGGCGGAGGAGGAGGCGGAGGTGGCGGGTTCATTACGCGAGCAGGCTCGGTGCTCGGTGCATCGACTTCCACGCCTGACGTATGCAGTCCTCTGCTTACGAGCTTCCTCAAGCTCGGCTGGAAGAACGACCCTACCCAAGTGAAGAAGCTCCAGCTCTTCCTCGCGAGCCATCTCGGCATCACGCTTCCGGCTACCGGGGTCTTCGGCCCAGCAACGCTGAACGCGGTGAAGCTCTTCCAGAAAGGCCAGTGGGATAGCGTGCTTAAACCATGGTTCGGGCAACCGGGTTCCGGCATCTCGAGCGCTGATACGCCGACCGGCTTCGTCTACCAGACGACCAAGTGGCGCATCAATAATATCTGGTGCCCCGGAAGCGAAGCGTTTCCAACGACGCTTCAGTAGGCTTCCTCTCCATCTCGCTTACTCACAACCCCGCCTCTGGCGGGGTTGTCGTTTACCGGTTCTTGTTATATAAAAGAAGTATGGTGAAATCAAAACCGACGCGCCGCATGCGAGCGCTCCTCCTCGCCGGAGAGTTCGCGGCTCTGGGTGCTGCGTCGGTCATCCTCCTCGTCTTCCTCGCTTCCTCGCTCGATGGTCTCTTGGTCCGAAGCGGCCAGGGAGCTGCCGTCATCACCTCCATGCTCGTGGACCTCGCGAATACCGATCGAGGCGTGAATCATGTCGGCGAACTTACTATAAGTCCGACCTTGACCAGCATTGCGCAGGCCAAAGCGAACGACATGGCCGCTCGCGGCTACTTCGCCCATGTCTCGCCGGAAGGGCACGACCCCTGGTACTGGTTCACGCAGGGCGGCTACCTCTTCTCCTACGCAGGCGAGAATCTTGCCGTGGACTTCTCTGACTCCGCGGACGTGGAGCAGGCGTGGATGAATTCCCCGACCCACCGTGCGAACCTCCTGAACGGGCATTTCACTGAAATAGGTATCGCGACCGCCGTCGGCACCTATCAAGGGCACCAGACGACCTTCGTCGTGCAGGAATTCGGTACGCCCGCCCATGCAACCCAAACGGCTGCGATAACGAACGTGACGAGCCCTACGGCTCCTACCGATATCGCGCTCGCAACGACTATCACCCCTTCGCCTCGACCAGTCGCACGGCCCCTAGCCATAGCGCGGGCGACCACTACTACCGGAAGCGCGACCGCCACCCCTGCCATTATCCAGCCAGCTGCACCGCACGCGACCGAGGTGCTGGGAGCCGCGGCTACCGGCCTTTCGAACCCGCCTGCGCCTCAGCAGTTGGGTCTTACCGCGCTCTGGAACGTCTTCGCTGCCTCGCCTAAGACCACGCTGCGCTACGCATACTATCTCTTCGGGCTTCTCATCCTTATCGCGCTGGTCATCGAGACCGGCATCGAACTCCGCCGGCACCATATGAAGCATGTATTCCTCGCGATAAGCCTCCTCGTCCTCATGAGCGGCCTCTTTATGGCGGCGAACGCATTCGTATTCACGAATCCCATCATCGCTGACACCGGAGCAACCGTTTCGGGCACTTGATACGCTATACTTCCTTCGTATGATCAGATTCCTCATCATTTTGGCCATATTGATACTCGCCCTGTCCTTTTTCGGCATTTCTATACGCAGCATCGTCCAATCACCGACCGGCCACGACAATTTTACCTTCATGTGGGAGCTCATCAGGACCGGCTGGCACATACTGCTTGGCTGGTTCCATGTCTTGGTCGCCACCATCCAGGCAGTGCTTCCGGGGTAATACTCGAGCGCCACATACTGGTCTTTTTGTCCAAGATATGGCTTTATAAGGCCATATTCTTGACAAGGAAGCCAGACTTGACGAACCCGAAAGCAGCCCTCTAGGGTTAGGTGATGGACGGCCCGAACCCCTTGACAAAAGAAGCTAAAGCTGCTAGTGTGGCTTTACGAGGCCGTTTTTCGACCTCTCCTATGAATCTAATCGCTACAGCCCTAGTAATGGGGATTCTTTTTTTGCCCGGAACGGCATTCGTGCCGGCGCACGTGGAGGCTTCCACGACGCCAGCGACGAATTCCGCTTCGAGTGATGACCCTTCCCCTATGAAGGCAGCTGCCGCGCCTGCGGTCGCTGCCTCGAGCTACAACGTGAAGCTTACGGCGTATAATGCCGTGGCTTCGCAGACCGACGGTGATCCGTCCATAACCGCCAGTGGCGCGGCTTCTAACTCCGAAGTCATCGCGGCTCGCTCGCTCGACCTCGCAAGCGCGCTGCCGTTCGGCACCGTGGTGCAGATCACGCGCACGGCAAACGACACGCCCGGCTGTAATTTCCATAAAGTCGAATCCCAGATCGGGTACCGCGTCATTGCGGACACCATGAACGCACGCTGGACCAAGCGCGTGGACGTGGAACTCGATGCAGGCAATACCGTGAAGGTCGAGGGTAAATCGATCAATCCCGGCCTTGCGCTTGGCGTATGCAGCACGGTCACCGTGAAGGTAGTGGGGCATGTCGCGCTCTCGCGGATACCGGGCACCCAAGCGGAACTCGCGCAGCTCATAGCGCCTACCGCAGCCGGCGCACTCGCGCTCAATAAATAATTCCGTAGGTACGTGAAAGAATTCGAGGGATCGAACGTCTAAAAAGGGCGGAACGCGCACGCGTTCCGCCCTTTCGCGTCGTTTGCTATACTAAAAAAATACTCGGTATGCATCTCTACCCTCGTCATCTCATCATCCTTGCGGAGATCGCGCTCATCCTCCTGTGCGCCAGCATGCTTTTCAATATCGCCCCGGACACCGCGCATGCCGTGACCACCACGAAGACGACTACCGCTAAAGCGACTGCCGTGCAGAAGCCAGCACCGCCCGCTCCGGTAGTAGCCAAGACCGCATTCGAAGTGTCCGGCTGGATACCGTACTGGCGCACCGCGACCGGAACCGCGGACGTTCTGCCGCATCTTTCCCAAATGACGGAAGTGAATCCGTTCGGCTACACGGTCAAGCAGGACGGAAGCCTCTTTGACGCGATGAAGGTAGCGGACCCCGCATGGCAGAACCTCTTTACGCAAGCGAAAGCGAAGAAAGTCCGCATCATTCCGACCGTCATGTGGAGCGATACGAACGCCATTCACACGGTGCTCTCGAACCCGACGCTGCGCGCGGCCCATGAGGACGCTATCGTCGCCATGGTGAATCAGAATAACTTCGACGGCGTCGACATCGACTACGAAGGCAAGCTTGCGAGCGACCGCGATAATTATTCCGCGTTCCTTAAGGAGCTCTACGCGAAGATGGGAAAGAAGTGGGTGACCTGCACCACTGAAGCGCGCACTCCTCCGGACTCGCTCTACGCCACTATTCCGAGCACTCTCGAGTACGCGAACGATTACAAGGCAATCGCTAAGTACTGCGACCGGGTGAAGCTCATGACCTACGACCAGGAGTCCGCGGACCTCAAGCTCAACAAGGCATCTACAGGCCTCTATACCCCTATCGCCGACCCGTCCTGGGTGACGAAGGTGGTGAATCTCGCGAGCAAGGACATCCCGAAGTCGAAGATCGAGATCGGCGTGGCTACCTACGGCTATATCTACCAGGTCATGCCGCAGAGCGATGGCACCTATGACTACAGCCTTCTCGAGGCGTTCAATCCGACCTACGCGACCGACCTCGCCAAGTCGCTCGGTATCACGCCCTCCCGTAACGCAGCAGGGGAGTTGTCGTTCAGCTATGTGCCGACGTCGCTCTCGCAGAACGGTCTGCCGACGCAAGCGCAGCTTTCGGCGGCAGCTCCCGCAGGCACGCCTTCGAGCCTGCTCGCTGCCGCAGGCGCGAGTGCGCTCGCCACGACCCAGAACAAGCAGTCGCCGTTCTATCTCCTCTGGTGGAGCGACAGCAAAGCGATAGCGGATAAGGTGGCGCTTGCCAAGAAACTCGGCGTACGCGGCGTGGCCGTATTCAAGATGGACGGTGGCGAAGACCAAACAATGTGGTCGGTGTTGAAATAGGGAAGTGGAATACCCTTTCGTAAGCTCGCACGCGCGTGGTATAGAAAGTATATGAAAAAGTGGATGAAAGTGACCGGCCTTTCGGTCGGCGGAATATTCGCGCTCATCGGCATCGGCTTCACGGCGGTGTTCATCGGCATGCAGTTCGGCGCCTTCAATGTGCGCGGAAGCATCCTCGAGCGCAATGCGTTCTTCGGAACGGGTACTACTACCGCGCTCGCACCCGCGCCTCCTGCCCAGCCGTGCGCTGACGCGAGTAAAACGGTATGCAAATGGAACGAGACTCCCGAGTGGGCGGTAGTTGCAGGCGGCCTTACCAAAGACGCATCCGTCATACAGAAAGTCGCGAAAGAGACACAGGTCTCGCCGCGCCTTATCGCCTCCGTGGTCGTGCCCGAGCAGATCCGCTTCTTCACCTCTGAACGCGAGATATTCAAGCGTTATTTCGAACCGCTCAAGATACTGGGTTCCTTGTCGCAGTTTTCCTTAGGGGTCTCCGGTATCAAGCAGGAGACCGCGGGCGACATCGAGAAGTACGCGAACGACCCAAAATCGCCTTTTTACCCGGGGGATGGGTATGCGACGCTGATCGCGTACGCTCCGGGCGCACCTCACGACACAGAGCTCTATAACCGCCTCACGGACGCCAAGAATCACTACTACTCGTATCTCTACACAGCGATCTATATAAAGGAGATAGAGGCCCAGTGGGGTAGGGCAGGCTTCCCGGTAGAGGGGAAACCGGAAGTCGTGGGCACCCTTTTCAATATCGGCTTCCAGGCATCCAGTCCTAAGGCGAATCCGCAGACCGCGGGCGCCACCATCACCACCGGCGGCACGCAGTATTCTTTCGGCGAGCTTGGTGCTGATTTCTTCAATTCGCTCGAGCTGCGCGATACATTCCTGTTCTAAAAGCAGGACGCCGAGGGTTTCCCCTCGGCGTCTCCGTTATTTCTTCACGCATGCCGCAGCAGCAGCTGCGAGCGCACCAAGATCCGGCAGCACCGTGAAGCTTTCGTCGGCTTGCTTGAAATCGTCTTCGATTTGGCTCAGTCCCGGGAACGCAGGGTCGCCTGCAACACGGATGTTCAGACGACGGCGGTACCAGAGATCTCGTGACCACTTGCCGGCTTCACGTCTGGTATCCATCGCATATGGATTCCCGTCGTTACGCGGAGATTCGTGGTCTTCGAGGCAGAAATTGAACAAGAGCGCTCCACCTGCTGGATGGTTGAGAGATGCCGTGGCGGTCATGTCCATGTAGAAATCTTCGAGGTGCTTCTGCCGTTCGAAGTAATCATTCGTATCGATTGGGAGAAGCCGAGGTACGAGCCAGTCCTCGAGCTCACAACGGATCGGAAGAACGAGGATGAAAGCCGGCATGACCGCCGCGAGCTCATCGTAGAGCTTCCAATGCCACAACGGTTGCGGTGCTCCGAGGATAGGCCCACCGCCGAAGAAAATCGGGATCTGCGGGAACCGGGCGAGATTGGCGAACGGGTTTCGATAGTACGCAGATCCGTTCTGCATAACGCGTGCAAGCACGACTTTTTGAAAGGTCTGGTTGCTCACCATGACCAACTCCCCTTAAGCGGTTATGGCGAGAGTGCCTGCCGACACCTTACTCGAGACTCGTATAAAAAGGAAACCGCCCGACCCGTGAGAGCCGGAGCGGCTTCTCATTGGTCGGGCGACTGCGCCTTAGCATTGCATATTCACGAAGTGGCGCGGTGGCGAACCTTCACCATTCTCGCAGGGTCCGGCTCCGAGCCCGGGTTTGTCGTGACTCACGAGACCTCGAACGCCACTGCCGAAATAGGTGCAGTTGACCTCAGCCCGGTCGCAATGGCGGCATGTGCCAGTGCCGATGATCCCGGGTGCCCGAGCGGTCTGGACGGCGACTGCGTTAAGCGACATGAGAACTTTTCCTTCTACTGCTTCCACTATCTAATTTACTACCGTCCGAGGACGTCTCAAAGGGATAACTCTTACTGAGGCAGGGAAGTGGCTTCCCTCTTTTTATGCTATTTGGATGGGGCTCTGGATACCGCCTTCGGTACCACCCACCTCTATCTTTCCGAATTTGCTCTCGTACTCCGCTATCTTGGCCGGCAGTCCTTCGGCGAACGCTTTCATCAGTTCTGGCGGCATGCCGAAGGCCGTTATCTCGAGGCCTGAAGCGAGCGCTATTAGGAAATGATGCTGGTTGTAATTTATGGATACGGTGTCTACGAGCGACTTGGGAAGCTGGGTGAAATCGATGTTCATATCGTCCTACTATAGCCCGGTCGCCAGTACTATCGATGAAGAAACGTATCGCTCATGGGTGCGGTACTACTAGGTATGAAGGCACTTCGAACTATCGCACTGATCGGCAATGGTCTCTATATCCTCTGGATCCTCTGGAATGCGGTGGATGAACGCGCTCAAGGCGTCAGGCCTGTCGAAGCACGTGCGCTTTCGGGCCTCGTTATACTCCTCGTGCTCAATATAGCGGTCCTACTGCGCCGCAAGCAATAAAGACCCTTCCCTCGCCACATAACCGCCCACCCAAGCCATATCTCGGGTGCACGAGCAGGCAGCCGGGAAGCGGTGGGGGAGCGACTCCCCTATTAATCTCGGATAAACGGGGAAGAGCCATATGATAGAAATAAGCTGTATATACAGGGAAGTAGCCCTGTTCTCAGACATCCCACGAGGCTCTGTACGGCCCGTAGAGAGCAGCGGGGAGGTAGTAACGAGCGAGAGTGGCCAGACGCCAATCCACGGCCCACTACGGTATATGTGCGCAAAAGATATATTGTGCGCACTTTGTTTATATTAAGCCCTGGGTCTGGATCCATGAAACTTTGGGTCTTCTCTCCCCTATCCGGGTACCCACCATTTCCATCCGGCCGACTGGCCGAACGTTCTCTCAAAATGGGTGCAATAAAAATATTTCTGACCCCTTCCCCGAGCAGGTGAGTAAGGAGTGCGGGGGACCGGGGGAGAGAATGAGCAGAGGCCCAATACACGCCCTGTCTCCGACTCCCCTACTCCACTGCCCTGTCTGATTTTGTAAATGAAAAGGCTACTATCTTTCTCTATCGTTCGAGTAAAGGAAGGTAGCTTTCAATTCCCATTTCCTTTGTGACCTGAAGTGCCGTTCCGCCTTGCGCAGCAAAAGCAGCGCAAACACGCGGAGAATCATCGATCGCAGTACATACAGATAAAGGAACGCCATACCGCTCCGCACACCTAACAAATTCAGCCGCTTGATTTTCGTCCTTTAGCTTCCCACGCGAGTATGAGTTCACGATTTCATCAAAATAATCAGTAAGCGATAGTGCCGGTACCGTGAAGCGATCGAACGAATCCATATTGCCCGTCATAAGCACGAGGACGTACTTCCCACGAAGCGCCGCCAACCGCTCGAGAAGTACGCGAGATACATGCATAGTCTCGCAGTCGCGGACAAATATTCCCCACACCTCTTCGTATGGACTACCCAGCATGTCAGAGACGTAATGATTGATTTCTTCAGCGGTATGTCCCCCGCGCATCCATTCCCCTATCAACTGCAGGTTCTCACCGAACAGTTTGTCCTGAAGCAACTGATACTGCGCAGGTGGCAAACTTCGCCAGAAACGATCTGGGCAGATGGTGCCGTCGAAATCAATAAAGAGGACTGGCTTCCCCGCTTCCATATCAACACTTCACATTCGCTTGGATATATTCAAAAGCCTCGTCAACGCTGTCGACCAGATGGAAGAGCTCCATGTCTTCCGGCTCGATAGCCGCATGCTCCTTAAGGAGTTTGTTGTTGAAGAAGTCTATGAGCGGACTCCAGTATTCCTTGCCATACAGCACGATAGGCACCTTGCGTATCTTCTTCGTCTGCACGAGCGTAAGGATTTCCGTGAATTCGTCGAGCGTGCCGAAGCCGCCCGGGAAATACACATAGACTTCGGATGCGAACGCGAGCATGACTTTGCGCACGAAGAAATGATCGAAGGTCACCGAGTCGGTCAGGTACTTATTGAGGACGGCATTCTCGTTGAGACGGATATTGAGGCCCACGGAGGCACCCCCCGCTTCGTATGCGCCTTTATTGGCCGCCTGCATGATGCCGGCGTTCCCTCCCGTGAATATCGCGAAGCCCGCCTTGGCGAGCTTACCTGCGAGCGCCTCGGCTTCCGTGTAAAAATGCGGCTCGAACGTAGAACGTGCAGTTCCGAAGAAGGTGGCTGCAAGGCCGTACTTGCGCAGGGCCTCGAAGCCTTCGACGAACTCGCTCATTATCTTGAACACGCGCCAACTCTCTATCTGCTGCGGCTTGCATACGAGCGGTTCAGGGTTCGCAGGAACGTCGGTCTTCCCTTCCTCGATGGCACGCGTAAGGACATTTCCCATCTGCACGTTCTGCTCCTGCAACGTTGCCGATTGCGGCACTGGCAGCTCGGTCGTTGGAGTCGTGATGAGTGGTTCTTCAGGCATGTGTTAGATAGCGAAAGGTAGTGGAAATGAACTGAACTCGGGCAATATATTTTTATTATACGCTATGCGCGCGATGACCTCGGCATGGCACTTCGCGCCCGTGAGCGCGTTATGCGGCTTGGGTTCTGCCGGTATCCCGCAATACGTCAGTGCGAAGTCCAGATTTATGGCGGAGTGCTTGCTGTCGTTCAGGGGAGGCACGATGCCGCGCTCGGTCATATGCAGCCACACGAGGGTGTGCGTATCGATGGTGCGTTTACCGAATGGGCACTCGAGACCCGCCCGTTTGCAGGCTTCCTGCACGTACTCGAGGTCGAAGGAAACATTCTGCGCGGCGAGGATGCGATTTTGGGGCCTGTCCGTTGCCCAGGCGATGAAGGCCGCGACCAATTCCGCTTCCGTCTTTTTATTCGGGTCCGTTATCCCTTCTCGGGTGAACCCATTAATGGCGAGCGCTTCGTCGGTCACATGCGCGCCGTCCCAGATACGGCACTCGTCATAGAACTGATTCGCCGGCTCATCCAGGTCGAGCGCACCCAAGGAAAGCATCGACCCCGTTACTGGGCTCAAGCTCGTCGACTCTACATCGAGAACGATCATAGCCCTGGGCAATTAGATGCAGGAGTGAGGCCGGCGGCCTGCGCGTCCGCGACCGAGGCGAACCATACCTTATTCGTTTCCTTGATACGCTTCGCACCGCTGCAGCTCGGCAAATAGTATTTCTTGCCTGTTTTGGAAGCGACGTACTTCCCTTCCATCGGCGTGATGACGGTACCGGCGGCAACCACGGGGATTCTCGGTGGTACTACGGCACTCGTGTCAGCTTGGCCTGCAGCGGCTGCCGCTGCAGGCAGCCGGGCGCTCGTGGTCGCCGAGACATCCTCTACCCAGAATCCGGCATTCTTCTCATTCCCCTTCCCTGCCGTGTCGCGACCGGCAAGTATGCCGAGCCCGAAGGACGCGGTCGAGGCAAGCACGACGACCCCCACGACCAGGACATCCTTCGGTACCCCTGCCAGGGCCTTGTTGCTTACTTCTCTCATTTCTGCTATAGTCATATCAATCTAAATCGTAAATAAGTATAGCGTATGGCAAGTACCAAGGCCGGAGGATCAGCAAAGAACCTAAATACATCGAACCCGAAATACCTCGGCGTGAAGCTTGCCGACGGCCAGGCGGCCCGTCCCGGCATGATCATCGTCCGCCAGCGCGGTACGAAGATCGAAGCGGGCAAGAACGTGAAGGTCGGCAAGGACCACACGCTTTTCTCGATGATTTCCGGGAAGGTCTCCTTCCGTGACCGCCGCAAGACCAATTTTGACGGACGGGTAGTCCGCAAGAAGGTGGTGGATGTCCTCGCGACAGCCTAACGAATCGCCGGCTTTACGCCGGCGATTTTCGTGGTAGGCTGCTGCCTGGAGAACTGGCGCATGGGCGCCTTTACTCGTTGTGAGGGGAAAGAATATGAGGGGAAGAATCATGGGCGCACTGGTGGTGCCCTGCGCGCTCATGCTGTCCGCATCGGCGTACGCGGCAGCTCCGGCTGATTGCGAAGCCCGTCTGCACACGATCAACAGGTCATCGACTGACCTGCACGTGGGCGATGTGCTTCATCTCGAAGGACAGAACGTGAAGTACATGGGCGGTCCCGCGCAGGGTGTATGCGACACCGTTGACCGTCTCAACGATCCGATCCGGAAGAAGGACGCACAAATAGCGCAGCTGAAGACCGAACGCAATATGGCGCTTGCGCAAATCTCTGATTTGACTAGGAAGGTCAACGAGCAAGGGCCACTGCAACAACACGTCTACCTACTGTTCGGAATCGCGGTGGGCGCGTCCGTGTTCGCGCTCATGCTTATGACTATCCGGTTCTGGGGATGGGTGACCCGCACGCCAGGCAAGTTCTAAATCGTCGAAGGCCGCGCAGCGATGCGCGGCCTTTTGATATACCTCGCC
>JAQBRL010000029.1 GCA_028286525.1 Parcubacteria group bacterium
ACTTACAATACGTGCCTCTTGATGCCTATTACTTCGAAAACTCTTATCGCAATAAGGATGGTAAAGGTCTCTATGCTCTTGGCTCGATAAAGCATGATAAAACCCGCAAGGGTCATATGTATAGTTACGAGCGAGACGGTATCATCTACGAAGCGCCGTATGGCTGGAAAATTCCAAAAGTAAGATTAATGGAGCTACTTGCCGAAGACCGTATTCACTTCGCACGACCGAAGCCAGGCACTAAGCGTTCAATGCTTTATAAAAAGCTCTACAAAGATGAAGTAAAAGGCAAACCGCTTTCTAATCTCTGGGACGATATTGCCTACATCACCCGTACGACCAAGGACGAACGTCTCTATCCTACTCAGAAACCTTTCGAGCTGCTGAAACGCATCGTTGAAATGTCTTCAGATCCAGGTGACTGGGTACTTGATCCTGTAGCCGGAAGCGGGACAACTGGTGCCGCTGCTCTATCGTCCGGACGTTCAGTTACTCTTATTGATTGCAGTCCTGAATCGGCAAAAATTATTAAGAAACGGATTGGTGGATTAATTAATTCTCAGTAATTCTTTTCCCTCCTCGTTTCACCCACTCGGTTCCTTTTTGGAAAGCGTGCTCTGGACTCCATTGGCCATTGACTTCTTTTTTCTTCTTACGTATAGCTTCCAGATATTTTCCCGACACATACAAGTTATTAATCCGGGCGAATAGCGCGGCTTTTAATTTCCGTTCGATACTTTCTGAGCTATCACTATCCTTAATAAATCTGATGTATTCTTTGTTTACGAGATTCTTTATCTGCGACGGTCTAAGGCGTGGATCAATTTGATCACTCTTTTTTATATTGCACTTCCTGCAAAGGGGCTGAAAATTTCGTGCATCATTAATGCCTCCTGCTCGAAGGGGTACTTTATGATCTGCATGCATATATTTACCCGCCACAGAAATCAAGCATATTCCTGCGGCTTGAGCTCGCGGCCAACCTGCACAGACCACTGTCGATTCGAGTCTCATTTTTTGTATCGCAGCTTTCCAACTGCTCCAGTCACCGCCTGATAACCAGGCTTGTTCGCGGACAGAGGTGCCTTTCGCTGACATACAGTCGTAGCACTCGTTGTGCAGCCCCTTTTCCATGCTGCGAGATATGGGAAAATGGTCTGGTGCTTTCAATTTCTTGCATACTGAGCATCGCATTTCTGGACCGATTGTTTTAGTGAACCACTTGCGTATTTGTGTTTCGCTCATTGGTTTACCGCTTTTGTTTACCCACATCTCTCGTGCCCGCTGAATACGAGCATCTCGATAAGCCTTATAGCAGACTTTGCAGTAGGCTTGGAGCTTCCATGAACCACTCATTTTATCTAGAGCGAAATCGTATTGTTCAAGAGGAACATTTGGATTTAAATATTTCGGATTAAGCCTATCGTGCTCGTTCTTCTTAAATTGGGGATACTTTGAGCCATTATAAAAAGGGCAACGCCGAGTAGGCCCTATTTGCTTTTTTATCTCACGATATAGCTTATCAGCTCGGCCATGTTGAGTTCGACCGAGATTCGAGCTTACTTCTCGTTTTGGTTTCATAACGCCCGAACTATAGCCCACATAATGTGATAAGCAAAGTGAAGTCAGTCAACAAAAACGCCCTATCAGGGCGTTTTTGTTTCGTATTAGTAGCTCTTGAGCCTGCGGGACTTCTCGTGGGTCCTGATCTTTTCGAGCGCCTTTGCTTCGATTTGGCGAATGCGTTCCCTTGTTACGCCAAACTCCTTCCCCACCTCCTCAAGCGTGTGGTACACGCCATCGAGCAAACCGTGCCGCATTTCGAGGATCTTGCGCTCCTTCGGGCTAAGGTCGTCGAGAATGTCTCGGACCTGCTCGCCCAGGATGCGCTCGGAAGACTCCTGGATAGGAGACGGGATCTTATCGTCAGCGATGAAGTCGCCGAGCGTGGACTTCTCATCGTCGTCCGAGCCGATAGGGTTCTCAAGCGATAGGGTGTCCTGATTTATCTTCTCTATCTGATAGATCTTATCGACTTCGACGCCCATCTCCACCGCTATCTCCTCCGGCTGCGGATCGCGGCCAAGTGCCTGGGCGAGGCGGCGCGACACCTGCTTGTATTTGGCGATGGTCTCCACCATGTGCACCGGAATGCGGATGGTGCGGGACTGGTCAGCGAGCGCACGCGTGATGGCCTGGCGGATCCACCACGTAGCATAGGTGGAGAACTTATAGCCCTTCTTCCAGTCGAACTTATCGACGGCTTTGAAGAGGCCGAGGTTCCCTTCCTGGATGAGGTCGAGAAGCGTGAGGTCCGGAGAGCGGCCGACATACTTCTTGGCGATGGAGACCACGAGGCGGAGGTTCGAGCGGGCGAGGATGTTGCGGGCTTCGTCGTCGCTTGCGTCGATGCGCTTGGCGAGCTCGCGCTCTTCGGAGGCGGTCAGCAGCGGGTACTGGCCTATCTCGCGGAGGTATATCTGGATGCTGTCGTAGCCGGAGGATTCGCGACCCTTGATGTTGCGGGTGGCGAGGTACTGATCCGCATTATCCTCGAGCATGCCGCCTTCGAGGATGTCGATGCCCGCGACCGAGAAACGCTCATAGAGCTCGTCGAGGAACGAGACGTCGTCTTCCACATGCGGGAATTCCTTGAGGATCTCGCTGTAGGTGATGTAGCCGCGCTCCTTTCCTTTGGTGATGAGGAGTTCTGCCTTGTCTTGCTTCGCTCCTGCGGCTTTCGCCTTCGCGCCCGAGACGGCAGTACGCACGACGTGCATCGCACGCGTGGACTTCGCCGCTTTTTTCGCTACCACCTTCTTCTTCGGCGCAGCCTTCTTTACCGCCTTCTTGGGCGCTGATTTCTTCTTCCCGACTGGCTTCTTGTTCTTGGGTGCAGCCTTCTTCGCCACCTTCTTGGAGACGGTCTTCGCGGTCTTTTTTGCCTTGGCCTTTGCAGGCTTCTTCAGAGTTTTTTTAGCTGCCATATGGTTGTAAATAAATCGATTCTAATGAGAAAAGGTGAACGGAGGGTGAAGCACCCTGCGGGAGCTAGGTAAGTACGGAAAGGCGCTTGGAGAGATCCTCGCATTCCTTCATCGCATTCCCTATCTGGTCCGTATCGCCCGAAGCTTCAGCTAGCCGGAGGCGTGTAGTCGCAGCAGCTAACTTGTCGGTGAGCACTATGGTTTCAAACGCGTGTAGCAGATCGTCTGCAGCAGTCCCGAGTGGCGTCTCCCCGTAGGCAAGTCCCGCCTCAAATAGCCAGCGTTCATCCGGCAGAGTCTCCGGGAACGGTGCGCCGTTAATACGATTATACTCGGTTTCAAGCCGTTTCGCAAGGTCAGAGTCAGCGTAGGTCACGTAGAGCGCATGCAAAAGCGAGGCACGATGCTCGCGCGCGGACAGATATTCAGACGGAATGGAGGCGATGCTGTGTCGGGTAGGAATCCCGGCGGGCGCCTGGGCTTCCCGGGCGACTTTGGAAAGCGAGCCGCGCACGGCGTCGGGCGTAGAGCCCAGCGAACGCGCCACGATGCCCACGAAATGCTCCCGTTCCAGCGGGCTCTGTATCGCGGAGACGATAGGAAGCACGACCCGCTCGGTGGCGAGCACGAGGCGGTGCTGGTCCACGCCTGCGCCTGCAAGCACCGAGAGGAAGAACTCCACGATGGGCTGGGCGTCCGCGACCAGCTTCGTGAATGCTTTCGGGTCTTCCTGGGCCATGTCGGCAGGGTCCTTCCCTTCAGGCATGCGTATGGCTTTCACTTTCATGCCGGCGCGCAGCGCCTCGATGGCATTCTTTGCGGTAGCGGCAAGGCCTGCCCTATCGGAATCGAGCGCGAGCATGAGATTGTCGGCGTAGCGCTTCATGAGCGCCAGATGCTCCTTGGAAAGCGCAGTGCCCGAGAGCGCGATGGTATTGGTGAATCCTATCTGATGCAGGAGAAGCAGGTCCATCTGCCCTTCCACCAGAATGGCGAAGCCGCGCGTACGGATGGCGTCCTTCGCCTTATCCATGCCGAAGAGCACTTCGTGCTTCTTGTAGAGCTCGGTCTCCGGCGAGTTCAGATACTTGGCTTGGTCTTTCGGATCAAGGGCGCGACCCGTGAACGCGACCGTGCGGCCAGCGGAATCCCGTATCGGGAACATGAGGCGATTGCGGAAACGGTCGTACCACGTGCCAGGCTTCCCTTCCGCTTCCTTGATGAGCCCAGCGTCCAGAAGCTCCTTCTGGGTAAAGCCGTCTTTTCCGAGCGCCTCGAGCAAGTCGCGCCAGGAATCAGGAGCGACCCCGATGGACCAGTCGTGGATAGCCTGCGGCGTGAGTCCGCGCGAGAGCGCGTACTCGTATGCAGGCGACGCTTCGGTGAGATTCCGTACATATACGGCTTCGGCCTTCCCCATCGCCTCGCGCAGGCGCTCGAGCTTGCCTTTGTCTTCCGCGCCTCGACCGCTGTATACGATCTCCACTCCCGCCTTATCCGCCAGGATCTTGAGTGCGCCTTTGAAATCCACGCCCTCCATTTTCTCCACGAAGGTGAACATGTCTCCGCCCTGGGACGTGGAGAAGCAGTAGTAGCTGCCGCGGTCCACGTTCACGAAGAAGGATGGGGTCTTCTCCTTATTGAAAGGCGAGAGCCCGCGCCAGTACTTGCCGTTCTTCGCGAGCTTTACATAGGGCGTGACTACGTCGAGGATGCTCAACTTCCCTTTTATCTGCTCTACAGTATCGCTTCCAGCCATTTGGTTTCATTTTACGCCCAATTTCCCTTCTTCGCGCGGGAGACTTGACATATATTCCGATTGAATGTATTCTATATATACATCTCCATTCCTCTAATTCTGGAGTAACGACTTGAAAGTTCTTATCACTCTGGGCTCCGCAGCCCTGACTGGCTGTCTCGGCTCCGCAATCGCGCACTTCGCGTTCCATAGAAGCGACGTAGCGTCGCTGGCCATCGGTCTTTTTTTCGCAGCCCTACTCATCGCCGCCAAGCTATCAGACGGCAGATGACACACGGCAAGTACAATCGCCGCCCAAGGAGACGCCCTCGCTCCAACCTTGGGCGGCTCTTCTTTTTATATTTGACGATACACATTTAGATGTTACTATGTTCTTTCGCCGGCTCGCCGGCATTGTCCTTTTTCGCAGGGGGAATCTTTGGATCCACATCAAGAACTCATGGATGAACTCCTCGTGCTCGAGGAGATGGCGAACGATTGGTTCAATGCAGGACAGAATGTGCGCCAGCCTCTCTACAAGGAATTTCAAGCTCGCCTAGAAGAACTGGTGGACACCATGTCCCCACACCGCTTGGAGACGCGGAACCTCGTGAAGGTGCTCGCCTACGACGTGCTTTGGCAATGCCCCGAGATGTTCGCTATCGTGGTCTACCCTGACGCGTGCTCCGCTCTGTACGGCTGCGTGAATCTGGCGCCGCTGTACCAGCTGTACCGAATGCGTCTCGATCGGAGCCAACCACCCGTGCACCTCACCCTCGCGGCGAACTCGAACCGTCGCGCCACCTGAAACCAAAGCCGCACCGGCCTTTCAGGGTTGGTGCGGCTGTTTTCTTATATATTGACGGAACTTATATACTGTGCTATCGTTATTTTTGAAAGTTCCCCTCACCGCATCTTCGGATGCTACAGCAGCGAGACATGTCATGTGCGAAGCCCTCGAACCCTCCCGCAACTACGAGTACGCCGCGTCCGGCATCCCCGTCATCCTCGTCGGTTTCACCGGCAAGCACGGCGATGAGATCACGGTCGCGAACATCAATGTTCTCCATAAGGTGATCGCCGAGGCGGTTGCCCTGAAGCCTTCGCAGCTGACCGGAGCCGAGATCCGGTTCCTGCGAACAGAGCTGCGCCTGACGCGTACGGCGCTCGGACGGACGCTGGAAAAAACCAGTGCACGGAAGATGCGGGCCTACGAAGAAGCGGAAGATCGCCTCGATTCGCGGCTGGAACGCGTTCTGCGCCAGATGGTCCTCGACAAGTTCAAGCGGCCCTATGTCGTTCCCTGGGAATACGTGGAGCGCGCTCCCCAACCGAACTATCAGTACCGCATCAGCGCCGGCGACACCGAGAACTACTATCGCCTGCAGTAACGACGAACCGCCGACACCACCCTGAAACCAAAGCCGCACCGGCCTTTCAGGGTTGGTGCGGCGGTTTTCTTATTTGACAAATCAGACATCATGGTGCAGTATTTATCTAGTCTTTCTCGGAGGTCTACGACCATGTCCATGATCTTGTCGCATCTATCCATCACGGCCATCATCCTCACCGGCTGCGCGCTGCTCTGCCTCATCTCGAACAAGGGATTGCGCGCCTACATCCGGAACGAGGACCGGGGCCTGCATCCCCTGCACCCCCAGCAGAAGCGGCTCGACCGCTTCGGCTGGACCGCCAACAGCATCGGGCTTCTCGGCACCCTGCTCTGGTTCCTCGCCGGCCTCGCCCTGCTCCTGCTGCCCTTCAACGACAACACCCTCTCGGACGGCCTGAAGTTGGGGAGCGCGCTGGCCGGCCTCGGCATCATCGGCAGCACCATCATGCTGGTGTCCGTGAACACCTGGTGGATCCATCGGTTCGTCAAGGAGGTCGAACCCAGCAACGGCTCCTTTCAGCCCGCCTGAACGACGCGGATGATCCGCCTGAACTACAAGCCCAGTGTTGAAGCCCCGCTTCACCGCTGGGCTTCTTCATTTGATCACATACTTGACAAAAGTACCGAAGATGCTAGAGTGTCTTTGCACTAACACTCACTCTCCATAGGTTCAAGCCACGATACATAGCCGAACTGCCAAGAGCCGCTCAGGAAGAGATCATTCGATCACCCTGAGCGGCTCGCCTTTTATACACGCAAAGCAGCGCTCGCCCTCCAGGCTTAAGGAGATCGTTTTCTTTTTTATACTTGACACAACAGTATATATATGATACAGTAAAAATACGGTGAATCCCTCACCGGGATTGAAGGAGAAGTCCACATGGACGACCCCAAGTACATTCCAAATGCATATGTATATTCAACGGAAGGAATCCGTTGGGAACAAGATGACGTAGACTTACTGGATTCTTGCCTCGACCATCTTAGTCGAAGTGATGAAAGTACTTACACTGGCTATCTATCACGCCCTCTCGGACGCTTGGTCCGCGGTCTTTATATCGATGGCCAATTGGTCGTTGCCTGGAATCCGAAACCGGTATGGCATATCGACTATGCAACCCGCCCTCTTACAGGGCCTGCTTGCGAGGAATACACGTTCGAATTCGATCGCGTGTTCTTCGATACTCACTACGAGGAATTGGTTGAGAAACTATCCTGGCGACACGAGCAGCGTGGTGTGCAAGAAGAAGAAGCCTTGAGCAAAGCTCGAGAATTCTTCATTCGCCTCAAAGAGAAATTCTAGATTTAGAAACTTCGACTATCTGACGAACCGTAGATGTACATAGGCTAAGGTAGATGCAAATAGGTTAGATGTCGGACCACAACCGCGACATCCACAGAGCGTCGGTTAACCCCGGCGCTTCCTCATTTCCATACAAAGCAAAACCCGGCACCTAGGCGCCGGGTTTTGCAGTATTGCGAGCGAGAAATGTACGATCGCAGGGGCTCTCGGAGTTGCCGCAGCATGGTAATTTGCGAGCCGAAAGGCGGCTGCGAGCAAATTTGCGGCGACGAGAGTGAGCGCGTCGAGGCGCTGGCCGAGACGACGTGTACCCTGCGAGCGAGCTTCTTACGTACGAGCCTCCGCTAAAGCATTTTCAGCTTCGAGCGTCGCCGCATCTTCCGCCGCGATGCGTGCATTGCGGTTCTTCTGCAGCTCCGTGATGGACGCGTGCTTTACGGAATCCGCGAAGCCGGTACCAGCAGGGATGAGGCGTCCGAGGATGACGTTCTCCTTGAGGCCGCGAAGCGTATCGACGGAACCCTTGAGGGCTGCGTTGATGAGGATCTTCGTGGTCTGCTCGAAGGACGCGGCCGAGAGGAAGGAGCGGCGGCTAAGCGCGGACTCCTTGATGCCGAGCACCATCTCGCGGACCTTCGGCGCTATCTTGCCATCGTCTTCCATGAGCTTCTTCTCTTCCTCGAACTCCCAATGCTCGATGACGTCGCCCACGGACCACTCGGAATCTCCGGTGTCGGTGACTTTCGCACGGCTGAACATCTGCTTGACGATGACCTCGAGGTGCTTGCGGCTAACGGACGCGCCCTGCAGCTCGTAGATCTTGCTGGTCTCCGCGATGATGTACTCCTGGACCGCTGCGCGACCTGCGTGCTCGAAGAGCTCGTCGAGGTCTGCGGAACCGTCCGTCAGGAGCTGGCCCTTGGCGACTGTGTCGCCCACCTTCACGAGCGCGACGCGCGGGAATGGCGCGGTATATTCGGTCGCGGAGCCGTCCTTCTTGCCCTGGCCGGCTTCCGGCGCGACCACGAGCACCTTCTCGCGAGCCTCCTCGCGGATCTCGGTGACGAGCCCATCGAACTTGGAGACGACGGCCGGATTCTTCGGCGAACGCTTCTCGAAGACTTCCTCGACGCGCGGGAGACCCGACGTGATGTCGCCGCCCACCGACGCAGTACCTCCTGCATGGAAGGTACGCATCGTGAGCTGCGTGCCCGGCTCGCCGATGGCTTGCGCGGCGATAGTACCGACGGCTTCGCCGAGATCTACCTGCTGCTGGCTCGTGAGGTCCATACCGTAACAAGCGCCGCAGATGCCGTAGCGGGTTTCGCAGGACATAGGCGAGCGCACGGGTACCGACTGGATGCTTTCGTCCGCAGCGATAGCGCGGGACTCCTCGGCGCTGATGTAGGTGTTGGCTTTGAGGCCACCGACCGCATGCGAGAGCGTGCGTCCGCGAACGGCTTCGCCGAAGTCGATCTTGATGCCGGACGCGCTGATGCGGTTGATATTGATGCCGCGCTTCGTACCGCAATCACGCTCCGTGATGATGGAGTCCTGCGCGGTGTCGAAGAGACGGCGGGTGAGGTACCCGGCGCGAGCGGTGCCGAGCGCGGTGTCGGTGAGACCCTTACGCGCGCCGTGGGTGGACATGAAGTATTCCACCGGGTTGAGGCCTTCGGTCATGGAAGAGACGATAGGCACCTCGATGGTCTCGCCTGCCGTGTTCTGGATGAGACCCTTCATACCGGCCATCTGCGTGAGGTTGCCGATGGAACCGCGAGCGCCCGAGCGCACCATGTCGGCAACGGAGCCCATAGGGTCCAGAGCTGCCTCGACGAGCTTCTCGACTTCGGTCTTGGTTCCGTGCCAGACCTCGATGACCATACGACGCTTCTCGTCCTCCGAAAGGAGACCGTCACGGTAATCGCTTTCGATGCGATTGACCTTGGTGCGTGCGCCCGTGATGACTTCGGCCTTGCCCTTAGGCACCGAGACGTCGTCGAGCGACCAGGAGACTCCGGACTTGGTGGCGTACTCGAAGCCGAAGCGCTTGATCTTGTTGACGATGTTCGGAACGGCATCGATGCCGTATTTGAGCATGCAGTCGTTCATGATGGCCTTGAGGACCTTGATGCTGATGGCATCGTTCACGTACGGATAGTCCGAAGGAAGGACCGTGTTGAAGAGGAGGCGTCCGACGGTGGTCTCGAAGATCTTGCCTTCGAATTGCGCGTACTTCGCCTTCTCCGATGTAGGAAGCACATGGATGGAAGCGCGAAGATCCACCGCCTCGTACTCATGCGCGAGGATGGCTGCGTTCGGGCTCTGGAAGTACTTCCCTTCGCCGTTGGCTCCGGGAATCCCCTTGGTGAGCCAGTACGTGCCGAGCACGATGTCGAGCGGCTTCTGCACCATGACGATCATTTCGCCGGAACCTGGCTTGAGGATGTTCTTGTTCGCGGACATGACGTTCTTCGCTTCCCACTGCGCCTCGTCAGAGAGCGGCACGTGGATAGCCATCTGGTCGCCGTCGAAGTCGGCGTTGAAAGCCGGGCAGACGAGCGGGTGCAGCTGGATAGCATCGCCTTCGATGAGCTTCGGGCGGAATGCCTGGATGCCCTGGCGGTGAAGGGTCGGTGCGCGGTTCAGCAGCACGTGCTTGCCCATGATGGCCTCTTCGAGGATTTCCCATACCTCCGGCACCCCGTCCTCTATGAGACGGCCTGCGCCACGGATGTTGAAGGCGAGCTCGCGGTCGAGCAGGCCCGCGATGACGAACGGACGGAAGAGCTCGAGGGCCATGTGCTTGGGGAGACCGCACTGATCGAGCTCGAGGTCAGGACCGACCACGATAACGGAGCGGCCCGAGTAGTCCACGCGCTTACCGAGCAAGTTCTGGCGGAAGTAGCCCTGCTTGCCCTTGAGGTAGTCAGCGAGGGACTTCAGCGGACGGCGCTGCGCGGGCGTGAGCGCTCCGGCGTTCGCACCCGTCTTGCGGATGGAATTATCGAGGAGCGCGTCCACGGCCTCCTGAAGGATGCGCTTCTCGTTGCGAAGGATCACTTCCGGAGCGTGGATGTCGAGCAGCTTCTTGAGGCGGTTGTTGCGGTTGATGACGCGACGGTAGAGGTCGTTGACGTCGGAGGTCGCGTGGCGACCGCCTTCGAGCGCGACCATCGGGCGCAGCGCTGGAGGGATGACCGGTATCTTGGTGAGGAACATCCACTCGGGACGCGTCTTCGCGGCCATCATGTTGGTGACGAGCGCGATGCGCTTGGCGAGCTTCTCGCGCTCTGCGGCAGGCGCGGTCGGGTACTTCTCCTCGAGCTTCAGCTTAAGCGCTGGCATGTCCATGGCGCGGAAGATGTCGTAGATGGCTTCGGCGCCTATCTTGGCCTCGAAGAGCGTTGCGTAGCGCACCGAGAAGCGGTGGTAGGCGACCTCGTCGAAGACGCGGCCGATGACGACCGAATCTATCTCGGTCTTGGCGGTCTGCATGCGCTCCTTGAGGGCATCGCGTTCCTTATCGTCGTTGATAGCCTTGTGCTTGGTCTTGTACTCGGCTTCGAGCTCCGAGAGGAGGCGCTTCTTCACGTCCTCGTTCACCTTGGTGACGATATAGCCCGCGAAGTAGATGACCTTCTCGAGGTCCGCGGCAGCCACTCCGAGGAGCAGTGCCATGCGGCTCGGCATCGAACGAAGGAACCAGATGTGCGCGACCGGGGTCACGAGCTCAATGTGGCCCATGCGCTCGCGGCGCACGATAGAGCGAGTGATTTCCACGCCGCACTTATCGCAGGTGATGCCCTTGTAGCGGATGCCCTTGTACTTGCCGCAGTAGCATTCGTAGTCGCGCTCAGGCCCGAAGATCTTCTCATCGAAGAGCCCGTGCTTTTCCGAGCGCTGGGTGCGGTAGTTGATGGTTTCCGGCTTCGTGATTTCTCCACGGCTCCAAGAAAGGATGCGTTCAGGAGACGCGAGCGAGAGACGGAGCGCGTTCCAATCGTTGCGAGGACCCGGTGCCTGTCGTTTTTGTGGGTTGAGTGCCATATATATTGGAATTACTCCGAGATCTCTAGATCGAGCGGCTCGATGTCGAGCGCCAGACCGCGGATCTGATTGGTAAGTACGGAGAACGATGCGGGCGTGCCTGCATGGCTGACCGGCTCGTTCTTGACGATGGCATCGAAGGTCGCCGAGCGTCCCGTGATGTCATCCGATTTGATGGTGAGCATTTCCCGCAGGGTGTAGGCAGCGCCATACCCGAGGAGCGCCCACACTTCCATTTCGCCGAAGCGCTGGCCGCCGTTCTGCGCCTTTCCGCCGAGCGGCTGCTGGGTGATGAGCGAGTAGGGCCCGATGGAGCGCATGTGTATCTTGTCTTCCACCATGTGATGGAGTTTCAGGATGTACATGTAGCCGACCGATACCGGCTGCGCGAAGGCTTCTCCGGAACGGCCGTCGTAGAGCTGCATCTTGCCGGAACGATCGAAGCCGGCGAGCTCGAGCTCGTCGCGTATTTCGTCGGCGGTCGCGCCTGCGAACGGAGGCACGATGGCCTGATAGCCGAGCTCGTTTGCCGCGAGGCCGAGGTGGAGCTCGAGGATCTGACCGAGGTTCATGCGCGACGGAATACCGAGCGGCGTGAGGATGAGGTCGATAGGATTCCCGTCCTTGTCGTACGGCATGTCTTCCACCGGAAGCACGCGGGAGATGACTCCCTTGTTTCCGTGGCGGCCGGCGAGCTTGTCTCCGACGGAGACGTTACGGACCTGCGCGACGGTGACGACTATCTTCTTGATGATGCCGGTCTCGAGCTGATCGCCCTTCTCGCGCGAGAAGACACGGACCCCGATGACGCGACCGCGCTTGCCGCCTTCCATGCGGAGCGAGGTGTCCTTCACGTCCTTGGCCTTGTCGCCGAAGATGGAACGCAGGAGGCGCTCTTCAGGCGTGAGCTGGGTCTCGCCCTTAGGCGTTACCTTACCCACGAGAATGTCGCCGGGACGGACTTCCGCGCCGATGCGGATGACTCCTTCCTCGTCGAGGTTCTTGAGGCGCAGCTCGCCCACGTTCGGGATGTCGTGGGTCGTGACTTCAGGTCCGAGCTTGGTGTCGCGGACGGCGCACTCGAAGTCCTCGATGTGCACAGTAGTAAATTTGGACTGCTCCACGAGGCGCTCGGAGACGATGATGGCGTCCTCGTAGTTAGCGCCGTTCCAGCTCATGAACGCGACGCGCACGTTCTGGCCGAGGGCCATCTGGCCCTGGTCGGAGGATGAGGCGTCGGCAAGCACGTCGCCCTTCTTCACCTTGTCGCCGGTCGATACGATGGGACGCTGGTTGAAGGCCGAGTTCTGGTTGGTCTGCGTGAGGCCCTGGAGCTTGTACTCCTTCTTCTTGCCGTCCTTGCTCGTCACCGTGATGAGACGCGCGTCGGCGTACGTCACGTCGCCGCTTTCAAGCGCGACAACGAGGCGGCCGGTATTGCGCGCGGCGTGCTCCTCGATGCCGGTGGCAACCAAAGGTGCCTCGGGAATGAGGACCGGGGTCGCCTGCTTCTGCATGTTCGAACCCATGAGCGCGCGGTTCGCGTCGTCGTGGTCCACGAACGGGATCATGGCGGTCGCTGCGGAGAACATCTGGTAGGTCGATGCGTCCATGAGGGTTATCTCCTCGCGGGTCACAACTGCAGGCTCGCCGCCCTTACGGACTTCGATGGAATCCGGAACGATGCGATTCTTCGCGTCCACCGGAGTGGCTGCGTGCGCGATGGTCTCGGTCTCCTCTTCGAGCGCGTTGAGGTAGCGGACTTCCTCGGTGACCACGCCCTTCTTCACGACGGCGTACGGAGTCTCGATGACGCCGAACTCGTTGGTGCGCGCATGAAGCGCGAGGCGCAGGATGAGGCCGATGTTCTGGCCTTCTGGCGTGTGTATCGGGCAGAGGCGTCCGTAATGCGATGGGTGGACGTCGCGCACTTCGAAGCCAGCGCGTTCGCGCGTGAGGCCGCCGGGGCCGAGTGCGGAAAGCGTGCGCATGTTCTCGAGCTCGGCGAGGATATTCTGCTGGTCCATGAACTGCGAGAGCTGGTTGGCCGTATAGAACTCACGGACCGAGGCCTGGAACGGACGCGGGTTCACGAATGCCATCGGAAGCGAAGTCTCGCTCTCGATGGTACTCATGCGGTCCTGGATGTTGCGCTTCATGCGCGACATACCGACGCGCATGCGGGCCTGGAGAAGCTCGCCGACGAAGCGGACGCGGCGGAAGCCGAGGTGATCGATATCGTCAGCCTTGGCGTTGGGGTCCGTGTTGAGGCGCGCTATTTCGCCGACGATGCGGACGAGGTCCTCCAGAGTAAGCGTGCGCTCCTTGGCGAGGGACTTCGCGTCTATCGGAAGGCCGAAGCGGGCGTTCAGGCGATGGCGGCCGACCTTGGAGAGGTCGTAGCGCTCGGGGGTGAAGAGCGCGTTCACGTAGGACTTGGCGTTGTCCGGAGTAGCGAGATCGCCATCGCGCATGCGGCGGTGTATCTCGACGTAGGCATCGTCCACCGTTGCGGCGGTGTCGTGCGAAAGGGTCGTCGAAAGCGCGGCAGTCGCGATATCGTTGCCGATGAATTTCTTGAGGATGTCCTCGCGGGTGCCTGCACCAAGGATGGTGAGGAGGTTCGTGACCGGGAACTTGCGCTTGCGGTCTATCTTCACGTAGATAGCGCCGTCGGCTTCGGACTCTATCTCGATCCAGACGCCGCGGGAGGGGATGATCTTCGCGCCGAAGACCTGCTTCCCCTTCACTTCTTCAGCGATGAAGAACGCACCGAAGGAACGGGCGAGCTGCGGCACGATGGCGCGCTCGACGCCCGACACGATGAATGAGCCGTGCGGCGTCATCATCGGGATGTCGGCGAGGAAGATGTCCTGGGTCTTTTCGGAACCCATCGTCTTATTGAGCAGCGTGATGGTGGCCTTGAGCGGCGCCTCGAAGGTGCGCATGTTCTCACGCGCTTCCTCGACGGAGCCCTTCGGGTCGCCTATCTCGAACCCGTCGAAGCGAAGCTCGAACTTCTTGCCTGAATAATCCGGAATCGGAGAGAATTCCTTGAACAGCTCCATAAGCCCATCCTTGAGGAGCCAGTCGAAGCTTTCGCGTTGGTGCCCGACGAGATCGGGGAACTCTACGCGAGGTGCACGGAATGCATTGAACGTCTTCTGTTGAAGCGCTGGTTTCTTGGGCATGTGTATCGTCATGCTAATGACCTCGAACACGAGTCGGCTGGCGAGTGGCCCTCTTCGCGTCTTTACCCTATCCGTGGGTAGAAACGCCAAGAGGGCTCGTGTATACGCCACGAGCCGCATCCCTCGTTATTCGAGATGCTGTTTAATAAAATCGCACTCATTTTTAGCCCTGTGCCCCTTTCCCCCGTTACGCAATCTTTGTCTTTATAAGATACGCCCGCAGACAAAGGGCGTCAAGCGGAGCCATGCACCCTGTGGGTATAAAACAATAAGCCCGCCGTCCGGTGAAGGATAGGCGGGCTCTGTTGGGTTGCGACGACGGTTAGCGGTCGCAGTAGTCGGTATGCGGCGGATGCCACATGCTGCTGCCGCGCTTCTCGGCGAGCGAGCGGACGCGGTCGGCGTGCCTGGTGGGAGCCACGGGCTCGTTCACCACACGGCCCTTGCGGTCGTAGATCTGGAACGACCCGCCACCCGCATCGTCCGGATACTGGCGCTTGAGGCGCCGGCTGTCCAGCAGAGCGAACAGCATCAGACCGGCGACGAAGCCGATGACCGTGACGAACGGGTTCAGCGTGGTGGAGGTGATCGGCGACATCAGGAATGTCGCGAGCGCAACCACCACGACCGCCAGCTGCACGAGCCGCCAGGGCGAAGGCCAGAAGTATTTCTCCGGCCGTGCATATTTCCAGGCGTAGGCGAAACCGACGATGGTGGCCCCGAGGCCCAACCCACAGGTAACCAACATGATGAGAACTCCTTTTGCCGAGCGGATCCTTTCCGCAGGCTTCAAACTATACGATAGCACTATTTGTATGTAAAGTCAATAGTCCCGCTATTTCCCTTTCTTCTTGGCCCTTTTCGCGCGGTGCTCGTTGATTTTCGCGTGGTTGCCCGTGAGGAGGACCTTGGGGACCCGGTAGTTCTTCCCCTCCCACGTAAGGACTTCGGGCCGCGTGTAGACCGCAGGCGAGGCGGTGCGACGCTCTTCCACCGACTCATCCTTCCCGAGGACTCCCGGAATGCGACGCGTAACCGCGTCGACGATGGCCATCGCAGGCACTTCCGCTCCCGTGAGCGTCGCCTCCCCTACCGAATATTTCTTTACGGTCCCGAAAGTCTTGAGTATTGAAAGCGCCCTATCGTCGATGCCTTCATAGCGTCCAGAGATGAGTACTACGTCATCGAACGCAGCGAGCTTGTCGGCTTCCTTGTTGGTGAAGGCAGGCGCCGACGGCGAGAACCACACAAGCGCTACTTTTCCCTTGCGTCGCGCGAGCGATTTCTTTACGGCGCGCACGATGGGAAGCGCCATCATCACCATGCCCGGGCCGCCCCCGTAGGGACGTTCATCCACTTTCTTGTAGGCGAACGCGTTTCCCTTCTTCGCGTTGGGCAATTCCACGAAATCGCGGGGGCTCTGATAGTCCACACTGATTTTTTTATCCTTGCGGGCTCGCCCCAGTATCGACGCGTTCAGGTATGCGTCGCAGGCTTCCGGGAAAAGGGTGATGAGATGGAATCGGATCATAATATAAATATACCGGAGCGAGGAACAAGTGAATTTGAGGGCTCTCGGAGTTGGCGCAGCATGGTAATTTCGGCGCCGAAGAGCGGCTGCGCCGAAATTTGCGCCAGCGAGAGTGAGCGCGTCGAGTCGCAGGACGAGACGACGCGTACCTCAAATTCACTTGCTCCGAACGAAGCTCTTACAGGGAATCGATGACGTCGTCGAGCGGCTTTATTTCGGCCTCCCGCTTCCCGCCGGCCGGCTCGTTTATCTTGAGGTTCACGCGTGCGTTGTGCTTCATACCTACGACGCGCAACAGGGTGCGAAGCGCTTTGGCGATATTGCCATCGCGGCCGATTATCTTGCCCATGTCGTCCGGAGAGACGGTGAGCTCGAGGAGCACGCCCATCTCATCGACGGAGCGCTTGATGACGACCGCGTCGGGATTGTCGACGAGGGCTTTGATGACGTAATCGAGGAATGCGTAGTCTTGTTCCATATCGTTTCAGAGTAGTCGGCAAATAAAGGAAAACGGACGAGCGTGACGGGAATGGATAACGCGAGCCCTGCCGAAGCAGGTAGGTTACGAAGCCGGAGCTTCTTCTGCGGGAACGGTCTCTTCAGCGGCCGGTGCGGCTTCTGCTTCCGCAACCACTTCAGCGGGAGCTTCAACCGTAACCTCCTCGGCAGGAGCCTCTTCCTCCGCTGGAGCTTGCGCCTCTGCTTCTGCGGCAGCTTTAGCTGCCGCTTCGGCCTTTGCTGCCTCATCGGCTGCCTTTGCAGCAGCTGCAGCCTCTTCTGCCGCCTTCTTGGCGATGTTCTTTCCGAGGTTTTGCTGCGAGACCACCTTGGCGTTCTTGGCGCCTACCACGACTCCCTCCTTTACCAGGAGATTGTGGAGGCTTGGGGATACCTGGGCACCCTTGGCCATCCAGCTCTTTATCGCATCAGGCTTGAGGGTGACGGCCTTGGTCTTGGGGTTATAGGTGCCGACGAGGTCGACATACTTGCCCGCCTTGGGGCCGGATGCCTTCTCGAGCACCGCAATACGAAAAGCCGGGTCATTCGTTCGGCCGATTCGCTGAAAACGTATCATCAACATAGTGAGAGGAACTCTATCAGAATGGCTGATATTGGTCAAAGCGCGGGTAAAAAGAGGCGGCGACCCGAAGGCCGCCGCTCAAGAGCTTACGCGAAGCGCGCTCGCACGCGATCCCACATCCAGACCCACACGGTTTTGCGCGGATGCGGCCAGACCGTCGGGGTGAATGCGATGTCTTTCCGGCTGATGAGCTCGTAGACTTCACAGAGCTTGAATCCACCACGCAGGGGCCAGAAGACGAGATTCCAGAAGAAGACTTGTCGCCAGAATTCGCTGACCTGCTTCTTTCGAGCCGGTTCGTCCAGCAACCCCACCATGCGGTACATATACTCCCAGTACCCCATGCCCGGGAATATTTCCGCCTCGCGCCATCCGAAGGCGGCAAAGGCGCCGAGCACCGCGCCTGCGCCATAGACGACCGCGTATGCACGCGCACCTGCCGGCAGCCACCCGGGATGGAATCCGAACATGCGAAGCGGGAGGAAGGCGAGCAGCAGCGCGGTCGCATAGAAACTGGACCGGCGAGCGATGTGCGACATGCGACGCGAGAATGCGTAGAGCGCGACATGCGTAGAGAACGATAGATGAGTCATGAGGGTTTCTTTCCCATCAATCGTTCCTCCGCGAGGAACGTTCCAGTTCCGACTATACAAAGGTGTTGGTGAAGGTCAAATAAAAAGGCGACGACCCGAGGGCCGCCGCAGTGAGAGGGCTCCTGAAGCTGGGATTTGCAAGTCCAGTCACAGAAGCTTGCGCATACTATAGATAAGGAGAGATGAATCCGGCATGAGCACGAGGAAAGGCGCAGCGGGTGAGAGCCGCTGCGCCCCTTGATCCTGACTATCCGAAGGAACCACCTTCGGTGAATTGGTCGTAAGAACTGTCTTCACTCGAAGACCCATCATTCATAGCATAAACGGACTTTTCTGCTACAGTACGAAAAATGGCTCAAGAGAAAGAAACGTACGAAGGTCCGATCACCGTCATCAAGACCGGGAAAGGATTCTTCACCTACGACCCGGAGAAGGACGACCTCTTCATACCAGGAGAGAATCTCGGCGGCGCCTTCCATGGCGACATCGTGAAGGTCGTGACCGCGGGCGCCGAGGCGGACCCGCGCACCAAGCAGCTGAAGCCTATCGGTAAAGTGGTGGATATCGTCTCGCGCAATCGCGAGACCTTCGTCGGTACCCTGTATGAGAACAAGGAGGAGCACCTCACCATGCTCGCGCCCGACTGGAAGAAGATGTACGTCCCCTTCGTCGTGAAGGGCGAATCCCTGCCCATCGGCCAGAAAGTGCTCATTCGCATGCAGGGCTGGGCAGCCAATCAGCCGTATCCATGGGGCACGCTCGAGGAAATAATCGGACCGGCCGGAGAGCATGAGACCGAGATGCGCGCGCTCGCGCTCGGAAGCGGCTTCCGCAGCGACTTCCCTCCTGGCGTCGAAAACGAAGCAAGCGCGCTTGAGACCACTGGAACGGATCTCATCGCCAAGGATGCGAAGGAAGGAATCGCTGCAGGCCGCCGGAAGGATTTCCGGAATGTCACCACCTTCACCATCGACCCGTTCGACGCGAAGGACTTCGACGATGCGCTCTCGGTGCGAACGCTCGAGAACGGCAACACGGAAGTGGGCGTGCATATCGCGGACGTATCCTTTTTCGTGCGCCCCGGAACCAACATCGATGCAGAGGCGCGCAAGCGCGCGACCTCGGTGTATCTCGTGGACCGCACCATCCCCATGCTCCCGCACGTGCTCTCGACCAATCTCTGCTCGCTTAATCCGAACGAGGACCGCCTCGCGGTCTCGGCGGTCTTCGAGCTCGATGCGAACGCGGAGATAGTATCGAAATGGTTCGGCGAGACCGTCATCCACTCCGACCGCCGCTTTACGTACGAGGATGCGCAAGACGTCATCGACACGCAGTCAGGCGATTACCTCACGGAGCTCAATATTCTCAAGACGCTTTCGAACAAGATACGCGACCGCCGCACCGCCTCCGGCGCCATCGCGTTCGACACTCCGGAAGTGAAGGTGAAGCTCGATGAGAATGGGAAGCCTATCGCCATCGAACTCAAAGAGCGCCGCGACACCAATCTCCTCATCGAAGACTTCATGCTGCTCGCCAACGAGAACGTCGCCGAAATGCTTTCCGAAGCGACGCGCAAAGCCGGCATCCAGTCGAGCGTGGTCTACCGCATCCATGACGTGCCGGACGCCGACCGTATCGAGAACCTTTCGCAGTTCCTTAAGGTCATGGGATACCACCTTGAAACGCATGCGGGCCACGTGAAGGGTGCGGATATCAATGCGCTCTTGGAAGAGGTCAAAGGAAAGCCGGAGGAATACCTTATCAAGACCGCGACGCTCCGTTCCATGGCGAAGGCCGTCTATACCACCAAGAACGTCGGGCACTTCGGCCTCGCGTTCGAGTTCTATGCGCACTTCACCTCCCCTATCCGCCGCTATCCGGACCTGCTCATCCATCGTCTCGTGAAGCACTACCAGAGCGGCGACACGTTCAGCAAAGCGGAAGTAGCGGAACTCGGCGACCTCGCGCTTCATTCGAGCGAGCGCGAGCAGGCAGCCACCGAAGCGGAGCGCGATTCCATCAAGCTCAAGATCGTGGAGTACATGGCGGACAAGGTCGGACAGGAATTCGACGCGGTCATCTCCGGCGTCTCCGACCGCGGCCTCTATGTGGAGCTGAACCAGACGCGCGCGGAGGGCATGATACGCATCCGGGACCTGGGCGACGACTATTTCATATACGACGAGAAGCGCTACCGCATCGTGGGCGAACGTACGAAGAAATCGTACGCGCTCGGCGATCCTATCCGCGTGAAGCTCATGGACGCACGGGTGCCCGAGCGGGAACTCGATTTCGCGCTTATGCTGAAAGATTAGACATGCGAACGCCCGGGTTCCCCTTAGGGGACCCGGGCGCTTCTCACGCAGCCTTTACGACAGCGTCTGCTTCAAACCAGTGCGGGTGACGGTAGTCCCACTGGGGCGTATTCCCCACGTAGCCGATGCACCGCCAGGCTTCGTTCCTCCCGATTTTCAGGAATTGCTCCTGGTTCTGGAGCTCTTCGTTCGGGACATAGAAGGGGACGCTGGTCCGAACTGCGTCGAATACGATTCGACCGGGTGGACGTGAGGCGATATCGGCTTGGCTCATGGCTCAATCCTTTACAAAACTTCTCCCGTATTTCGTTATACAACGTGCGATTAATTTGTCCATGCCCTGCTGTTAATAGCTAGCGATTCAATATGCGCGAGACGGCGAGCGCGTAGGCAGCCTCGCGCAGCGTAATGGAACGGTCGAGCGCGAAGTCCGCGACGTCCCGGTACGCGTCCGTCATCGTGCTGCGCAACTGCTCGTTCACGCGCTCCTTGGTCCATATCTCGTCGCTCCGATTCTGGAGCCATTCGAAGTAAGAGACGGTAACACCTCCTGCGTTGGCGAGCACGTCGGGCACTACCGCCACTCGGCGCTTGGCGAGTATCTCGTCGGCCTCGGGAGTGGTAGGACCATTCGCTATTTCGAGCACGACGTCCGTTTTTACGCGGTCCACATTCCCTATCGTTATCTGCTCTTCGAGAGCTGCCGGTACGAGGACGTCGCATGCTTCCGTAATGACGTCGTCAGGTCCCCGCGCGTCTCCAGCGACCCCGGACTCCACTACGTGCACGCCTGCTTCTTTTTGCTCGAGCACCCGCGCCACGTCGAGACCCTTCTCGTTCACGAGCGTGCCATGAGAGTCCGCGATAGCGACGATATCCATGCCGAGTCCAGCGAGCAGATGCGCCGCTTGAGCGCCTGCGTTGCCCGCTCCCTGCACGGCCGCACGCAGGCCTTCGGCACCGCGGTGCTGGTCCGAGAGGAGCGCTTCGAGTACGAAGAGAGCGCCATCAGCGGTTGCCGTGTCGCGACCGATGATTCCGCCGTTGGCGAGCGGTTTACCGGTGATGAAAGCTGGCGACGGCTTCCCTACTATCTTCTCGTATTCCTCGAGCATGACCGCCATGATGCCGGCGTTCGTATAGACGTCGGGCGCTGGTACATCCAGGTCGGGCCCGAGGTGCTCGGCGAAGGCTCGCACGTATGCGCGCGCCACTTCATGCACTTCGTGCTTGGAGAGCTTGCGCGGATCGAACGCGACGCCGCCTTTCGCTCCTCCGAACGGAATATCCACGACGGCGCACTTAATGGCCATCATGGCCGCGAGCGCCGATACTTCGTCCTCATCCGCGTCCGGATGGAAGCGGATGCCGCCTTTGTACGGACCGCGGGCATTATTGAATTGGACCCGATACGCGGGAAAGACCGCCGTACTACCGTCCTCGAGTTTTATGGAAAGGTCGGCTTTGAGCACTCGATCAGGTGTCTCGAGCTTTTTCTTCTGTTCTTCGGAAAGCCCGAGGAGCGTTACCGCCTTATCGACGTGGTGTTTGAAGTATTGAAATGCGGCCATAGGACGAGTGTTAGGGGTAGAAGCAAAGTCTACGCCTCTCGTAGAAACGGTCTATGGGGATAGCTCCGCTCGGGTAATGCCGAAATAGGTACGCGTCGTTCTGCCTGCGACAGAACGCGCTCACTCTCGCTGTCGCAAATTTCAGCGCAGCTGCACTTCGGCGCTGAAATTACCATGCTGCTCCAGCTCCGAGAGCCCTATTTCTCCACTACCCTCGCTGCGTTCGTGGCGAGATGAATATGCCGCACTAGAAAAAAGAAGACCCGCGCGAGGGCGGGCTTCAAAAGTAGGGTCAGCGTAGTGCCTTGGTGTTAGACAGATGCGAGAGCTTGCGCCGCCGACTGTCGAGCCATTACCTCACCAACAAGCGCGCTGACAGCGGGCCATGCTTATGGTTGCTATACGTTCCCCCTTGGGGCTTATCCGGATTTCTCCGAACCAAAAGACCTTGAATGCAGTGAGTGAGCCCTGCTCCGAGTACACTCGCGAACATCCTATGTTCCCACCGGTTATAAGCCTATACCTACGAAAGAATCTCGCAATAGCTCGTGTAGACTACTTTGCGACGGAAGTCGCCTCCTCGAACTTCACTGAAAGGAGCTTGCTGATGCCGTCGTTCCCCATCGTGACGCCGTAGAGGATTCCTGCGCGGCTCATGGTCTCGCGGTTGTGCGTGATGACGATGAGCTGCGACTTCTTGGCGAGCTCTTCTATCATGTCGCCGTACCGGCGCGAGTTCGCTTCGTCGAGCGCGGCGTCGGTCTCGTCGAGGATGAGGAACGGTGGCGGATTCACCTGGCTCATGGCGAAGATGAGGGCGATGGAGGTGAGCGCTCGCTCGCCGCCAGAGAGCTGCATCAGGGACTGCACTTTTTTCTTCGGGAGATGCACCGATATTTCGATGCCAGGCTTCCCCTGCTTCTTCTTTCCTGCCTTGCCGGCAGGCAGGTCCGACTCATCTTCTTCGTAGCTCTCTTCTTCCTCATCCGGCTCCGCGTCGAATTCCTCCAGGACGAGCTTCGCGCCCCCTCCGCCGAACATGATGCTGAAGTATTCGCCGAAGGAATGATTCACCTTGGCGAGGCCTTCGGCGAACGTTTTCGTGAGCTCCTCGTCGAGGTCCGCGATAAGTCCCGCTAGCCCTTCAGCGGACTTCGAAAGGTCCTCAAGCTCGTGCGCAAGGAAGGCTTCTCGTTCGCTTGCGTCCGTATATTCCTTACGTACGTCCTCGCCGGTACCGCCCGCTTCTTCCACCCGTATCTTGAGGCGCTCTAATAGCCGCTTCCTATCTTCCTGGGCGCGACGCTCCTCTGGAGCGAGCTCCATCGTCTCGTATGAAAATGCACTGCTGCCCGCGAGCGCGAGGACCTCGGCGCGATCGCGCTCGAGCTCATCCGCAAGCATTTGAAGCTCGCGCATGCGTCCGTCTTCGCGGGCGACCGCGCTCTCCTCGCGTGCTTTGGATTCTGCAAGGCCTAGAATGCGACGTTTCTCTTCCCTTCCGGTCTCCTCATGGGCGAGCGACGCTTCGCGGGCTTTCATGAGAACGCTTCGGGCCTTCTCCACCGCGCCCTCCAGTTCCGCATCCTTCTGCAGGAGCGCGGTGCGCTCGTTCTCGAGCTGGAAGACCGAATTCTCCTCCTCCGCGAGATAGTCATCGTTCGGCGCGGCATAGCGATCGAAGAACGCCGCCACGGCAGCGCGCAGCGATGCGAGCGCTGCGCGGACTGCACCGGGTTCCGCATCTTCGGATATCTTCGCCTGCTTTTCCACTTCCTCGCGTAGCGCTCCCAGGTCCTCGCGGGTGACTTTCACGTACGGCTCGCGCGCGACCGCTGCACTGCGCTTCTTGGTCTCATGGAGACCGCCTTCCACGCGCCCGATGTCCCGCGACAGTTGCGCTCGCTGGCTCGAAAGCCTATCGACCTCGCGCTCTGCTTGGCGAATGGCTTCCGACCGCTTCATGCTTTCGGAATCGGTCGTCGAGCGTTCATCGAAGGCCGCGAGCTCCAGGGACGCGGCAGCAAGACCCTCTGCGGCCTGCGTCTTGCGTACGCTCGATGCTTCGCGCTCGCTTCCTATATAGGCTTCTTCGACGGCGAAATACGTACGGGCGAGGTCCGCGAGCTCCCGTACGAGTTCCTCTGCGCGCTCGAGCTTTTCGACTTGCTTCTGGAGGAAACGGATATGCGGCGCTATCTCGCGACGGAGCGCCTCTACCTCCCGCACATTGTCCTGCGTGCGCTCGAGCTTCCGCTGCGCCTCCTGCTTCTTGAATTCGAAATACTTGAGCCCGAGCGCGTCCTCGAGCATCGCGCGGCGCTCGCGCGGATGCGCGAGCAGGATGCGGTCGGCTTCGCCTTGGGAAATGATGTGATGGCCGGTATCGCCCACGTTCGCGCCAGCGAGCAGCTCCTGCACGTCGCGCAGGCGGACTTTGGAGCCGTTGATGAGGTATTCGGACGAACCATCGCGGAAAACCGCGCGCTCGATGGTTACCTCGTCGTATTCGAGCCTCGGGAAGATACGTTTCTTGTTATCGAAGACGATAGCGACGGAAGCGCGGTTAGAGCGGGAAGTGGCGTGCGAGCCCGCCCAGATGAGGTCCTCGCTGCGCTTGCCGCGCATCGATTTCATCGACTGCTCGCCGAGTGCGAAGCGGAACGCTTCCGCGACGTTGGATTTACCCGAGCCGTTGGGCCCCACGATGGCAGTGGCCGCGCTCGAGAAATCGAGAACGGTCTTTCGAGCGAACGATTTAAACCCGACTATCTCCAGCCGTTTCAGCATTGAGGAAATTATAACGCATGATCGAAGAACGCTTTGTATAAAACAGAACCGCCCTCCTCGGATACGCGAGGGGGCGGGACGATAAAGGGCACTATTTGAGGAGCGGGGCGAAGCCAAGGATGGCGATGCCCGGCACGGTGCAGAGCACGGTCCAGAGCGCCCAACCCACATAGGGCGAGAACACCTGACGCATCACGATCCTCAAGACGCAGTAGACGAACGTGATGGTGGCGGTGAGTCCCGCGAGAAAAAGAACGACCGAACACCATGCTTCCGTGTCACCCTGCCAGAAGATCGTTCCGTAGGCCGCGATGGTATACGGGAGCATGATGAAGACGAATGCCAGAACGCCGAAGGAACGCAGGAATCCAATCACGATATGTCTCCTTGAGGTGCAGTGTTTACTATACCACTACCAACCCGTCTTGTCGAGTGCTGCTTGAGCTGCAGACTGTTCCGCCTCCTGCTTGGACTTCCCTGTTCCGCGCGCGAATTCGTCGTGGTGAAGATACACGCCTACCGTGAATATGCGGTCATGATCCGGACCTTCTTCCGAGAGGGTCTTGTAGTTCGGCGTCACGCTCTTCTTTTCCTGCGCGGCTTCCTGGAAACGGGACTTCGAGTCCTGGTATGCGCGCTGCTCGAGGATGCTATCTATCTTCTTACAGATGTTCGTCGTAATGAAAGTATTCGCGGCGTCGTAGCCCTGGTCGAGATAGATGGCGCCGATGATGGCCTCGAGTGCATTGGCGAGAATAATGTCGCGCGCGCGACCCGTGTCCTTCGCTTCGCCCTTGGACAAGAGGAGCATGTCGTTCACACCGAGCTCCTTTGCGGTGTAGGCGAGCGAGACGGTATTCACGAGCGCTGCGCGATACGCCGTGAGATCGCCTTCGGGCTTGCTCGGGAATTTAGTAAAAAGGAAATGGGTCGCCGCGAGTTCGAGCACCGCGTCGCCGAGGAATTCGAGGCGTTCGTTGTGGGGGCCGGCAGCCTTGTGCTCGTTCAAGTAGGAACGATGCGTCAGCGCCTCGACGAAGAGGTCGAGGTTCTTGAAGGTGAGCCCGAGCTGGGCCGCGTATGCGCTTGCTTCCTGCATATGCCCGTACACTAGCGCAAAACAGGAGAATTGCTAGCGTTGTCGAAATGTAATAAAGAAAATCCCTCCTAAAGAGGGATTGCTGGCGAGTCGACGGAATTGTCGACTCGCCCGAAGTACTCGGATTCAGTTGCGAGAGAAGACGCGACAGCCCTGATATGCATGGTCGCCCAACTTCCACACGGATAACTGCCACTCGTTGTAGATGTAAGCGCGCCAGCATAAGCGGACCATGCAACTCGAGGTATAGAACTGGTTCATGTCCATGTGGGCCTTGTTGAGGAGGTCTCCCGCTTCACCGTCCGGCTGCTTACGGATCATCTGCTCGATTCGAGCACAGAGTTCGAATTCGTCGAAGGTGTGG
>JAQBRL010000004.1 GCA_028286525.1 Parcubacteria group bacterium
TTCTTTTATATATAAAGCGCTGAATAGAAGAAGGCCGGGACGTGAGTCCCGGCCTTTCGGCATGAATGCCGAATCAGTCGAAGTTTGGTGTGGTGTCCGGCCTTAGGTCGGAACGAGCGTGCGCTTGCGGTTTGCCCGCAGCGCGGCGCCGAGGCCGCCGAAGCCGACCAGCATCAACGCCCAGGTGGCGGGTTCCGGAACCGCCACCGAGACCGAGGCGTTACCGACCGAGTTGGCCAGATAGACGCTGCCGTCGCTGGTGGCCTTGTAGATCTGGTAGCCCGAGCCGGCGGTCCCGTTGATGACGGTGGTGGTGGCCGGCAGCTGCGAGAAGAAGTTGTAGATGTTTGTCGAAGCGCCCTTGACCAACGCGCCGTTGTTGGACACGAAGTTCGGACCGAGCCAGCCGATGTTGTCGTAGTTGAAGTTGAAGGCCGTCGTCACGCCCGGCGAATTCGGATTGTTCACCAGGCCCGTGATGCTGTCACCGTCCACGTTGCCCGTGACGGCCACCATGGCGAAGCCGTCGAGGCCCACGACCGGCGTGTCGCCGAGAGTGAAGTCGAGGAAGGCGGTGAACGGCGCGGCGAGGTTCGTGCTGCTGTAGTTGAAAAGCAGATGCGTCGCGGCCTGCGCACCCATGGCCGAAGCCGCGAGCACGGTGCCGACGGCGATGCCAGCCAGAAGATTCAAGCGCATAGATAGCCCCTTTTACAAGACAAGACGAAACCCCCGTCATGGGGGAAACTCTGTCCCGTGTAGTAAAACCCATACCGCATATAAAGTCAATATATAGGCTTTTGAGCCCTCACATCTGATGGATGTTGCTTTTGAGCTGTTTTTGTCCTACTATCATGCCCAGTTACCCGGTTCCTTGTCTCATGAAGATGATGGGCCTCGCGTATACGCGGTCCGGCGCTTCCGGACGAATGCTGAAGGGAGTGCGACCATGCACCTCAAGTCTCTAGCTTTGGCGGCTGCGGTCGCCCTTTCGCTCGGTGCGACGACCGCCGGCGCCACGATCCGTGTGAACGACTTCGAGAGCATCGGGTCCGCCACCTACGCCGTCAACACCGTCTATGCCCAGCAGCAGCTTGGCGTCCAGTACGTGGGCAGCACCTTCGGCGGCGACGTGTTCACGCAATTCCATGCCGACGGCACCTACGACTTCCTCTCGAACGGCGGCGGCAAGGGCTTTTTCGAGATCGCCCCCACCGACGGCAGCATGATGACCAGCCTGGACTTCCGGGCTGGCGGCACCTACGCCGGCCTCACGCTGCTGTACGAAGAGCTCCTCGCCGATAATACGGTGGTGGGCATCGGGTCGCTCGGGTCGCTCGATCCGAGTGCGCTGCATTCCTACACGCTGACCGGCGTCTTCAACAAGGTCCGTCTGCAGGGGATCATCGGAAGCGCGTTCCAGACGACGGTCCTCGGGCCGCCCGAAGGTGGCGTGTTCGACGGGCTGAAGGCCACCGTTCGGGACGCCGTCCCGGAACCCACCACCTGGGCCCTGCTGCTCGTCGGCTTCGCCGGGCTCGGCTCCATGCTCCGCTACAATCGGCGGCACACAGCCCTCGCCTGACTTCCATCATCTTCCCGTTCGCCAAAGGCTTGCCGGTTTCCTCTCTTGGGGACCGGCGGCTTTTCTTTTATACTTTCCCTATACTCGCTCACCTATCGACTTATGATGATTCCTTACACTCGTGCGTATGAACACTGGGCTCCGTTCCTCGCTCGCCTTATCTTCGGATTCCAGTTCCTGCTCGGTGCCCTCTTCAAAGTGCTCGCCCACCCTATGGAAGTCGCCCAGACCGCGGCTGTAGGAGTTCCCTTCCCTGAAGTTGCGGTCTGGCTCGCCTTCGCGTTTGAAGTGATCGCAGGTATCGCGCTCATCGTCGGCTGGAAGGTGCGTCCCATCGCTCTTCTGCTTGCCCTCTATGTCCTCCTGCTCGCGCTTCTCTTCTATCGCAACATCGCTGACCCGATGATCATGGGAGAATTCGTCTCGCATCTCGGATTCATCGCCGGACTCCTCTACGTTTCGGTCTACGGTGCCCAGCATGCAGCCGTACGGAAAGACGTGCTTCCTCTCGTATAGGCATAGCGGGTTCCTGAGGCTATTGACAAAATAATAGCCCTATGATACTTTATGCCTAATCAACCAGGAGCTGATCCAGAGAAGTGGGATCGAGCTTCACCTCCCAGCCTTCTGACTTGATGTCTTACCAAATCACCTACATACATCACTATGCAGCAAGGAACTATCTCCCGCGTCACTGACAAGGGATTCGGTTTTATCTCTATCGAGGGACAGGAAAAGGATCTCTTTTTCCACTCCAACGAGCTCGTGAACGTCGCTTTTGACGACCTTCGCGAGGGAGACAAAGTCGAGTTCGAGGTCGGCGAGAGCCCGAAGGGCCCGAACGCGGTCAAGGTCTCTAAGATCTAAATCGAACAAAAAACAGCGCGCCCCTCGGGGCGCGCTGTTTTTTGTATACCCGGTTCCCCTTTCCGGATACGAACACGGCGCCCGAAGGCGCCGTGTTCGTAGTCCGAACTATGGAGAAAATTATGCGGCGCGGCGGACGGCCTTCACGATGAAGAGAAGGATGACCGAACCCACGATCGCGACGAGGAAGCTGTAGAGGTTGAATCCAGTGACTCCGGAATTACCGAAGAGACTCATGACCCAACCGCCGATAACGGCTCCGACGATACCGACGATGATGTCGAGGAGAAGGCCTTCGCGCGAACCCGTAATCACGGATGCGATCCAGCCCGCAATAGCACCGAACACGATCCAAAGAAGAATACCCATATGGTTGGTTATTTATTCCTGGTAAGCGCGTATATAACCATGCCCCGCTTGAAGCGATGATGAAGGCCTCATGTGCTGACCGCTCTTGTATGCTACTGTCAACAGGTGCAGGCCATTCCGGCCCAACAGGAGGTTCTTTTGTCCCGTAAACAAGACCTAGCTGCGCTGCAGTCCACCGGTCAGGCCCGCCCTGCGACCAAGGCGCTCACCCGTAACGAGCTGCTCGAGCTTGCGGCGACGGGGGTGCAAGACGATCGTCGCCGGCACCTGAATCCGCGCGACCTCGAGCGCGGCCCGCTCTTCCTGCTTCGCATGCGCAGCACGAATGGAACGTCGCTCGCGCCCGTCGTCGCTGCCCTCCAAGCCGGCGGCGTGAAGGTGAAGCGCACCATGGGCAGCGTCATGCAGGTGCTCGAGCTCGATCGCGCCGATCTGCACCACATCTTCTGCTACTGCCATGGCGAATACAGCGACGGGGCGGCCATCGCCAGCCATCTCCGGATGGCGCAGCGGTAACGACCGCCCGATTCAAGACAGAGGCCGTCCGGGTGACCGGGCGGCTTTTCTTATTTCGCTTTTTTTGCGTAGAGGTGCTTCTCCGCGCCGCACTTGCAGGGGCGGATATGGTCATTGAAATACTCCTCGCCGTAGTCGTACCCAAGTTCCTCACCTGCTTTGATATTCTTGATGGAAAAAATGAAGATGCGCCCGCCCCGTATCTCGGGCTCGCAGTTGGGCTTGCAGGAGTGGTTGATATAGCCGGCCTTGTTCCATTTGGGCTTGCCGTCGACAGTCTTCTTCTTCGTTATCTCGAAGAGATACAGGCTCTTGCTGGAATAGGCTTCTTCTTCGGATATCTGCCGTCCCACATACTCGATAATGCACTTCCCTTTCGGGATGTCCTCTCCCGCGAAAAGCCCAAGGCCTGCGGACGAACGTTTGACCCGGAGGTCGAAGCCTCCGGGCGTGAATTTGGACGTCTTCGCTTTCTTTTGCGGCATGTCGGTTTCCCTACCTTACCGTAGGCGCAAAATGACGCAATGGGGATAGTATGGAAGCATGTTCGACCTTACCCCAAAGGAGCTTGCGACCCTTCAGGGTCTTTCGACGCCTGCTCGCATCCAGGATTTCCTCGATACAATTCCGATGAATCATGAGAAGCGCGGCGAAACCTGCCTATCGCCCAGGCAGGTGCTTGCACAGCACAAGGCGCACTGCCTCGAAGGCGCGCTCCTTGCAGCGACCGCGCTCTGGGTCGCGGGCGAGCGGCCGCTTCTGATAGAGCTCAAGGCGCACGCTCGCGATCAGGACCACGCGCTCGCGCTCTACCGGCGTAATGGGTACTGGGGCGCTATCTCGAAGACCAATCACGCGACCGTGCGTTTCCGCGACCCGGTCTATCGCACTATCCACGAGCTGGCGCTCTCCTATTTCCACGAATATTTCCTGAACACCACCGGCCAGAAGACGCTTCTTTCGTATACCCGACCGTTCAGTCTACGGAAATTCGGAAGCGCATGGATAACCAGCAAGAAAGACCTCTGGAATATCGCGTACGCGCTTCATGATGCGCTGCATTTCCCATTGGTACCGGAAGAGAATAAACGCTACCTCCGTCCTGCCGACCGCATGGAGCGCAAGGCAGGCAAGATTATTGAGTGGCCTAAGTCTGACTCGCGTACGTAAGCGCAGGATTCGTCGACCTTACCTGCCTCACGCCCACGTACGTGACGGCGATACCGGCGGACCCGACAGGAGGCTCGGCAGCCGACACCAAGTACACCGTCATGACGGACGCCAACGGCCTCATCACGGTCGCAGCAAGTGCTCCGCAACTGGGCGAGACCATCTCGGTCACGCGCTAGAGATAGATACAAAGAGAAATCCCCGCGGTATCGCTACCGCGGGGATTCTTGGTGCCGGCCGAGGCCGGTTAGTGGGTCAGAGGCCCTTCTTCGAACACGTGGGCGAAATCGCCGCCGAGGATGATGGCGACGCCCGGCATTTCCCGTTCGCGCGCCGGGATGTTGTAGCCCAGCTGATAGGTCTCGGGATGAATGAACATGTTGCAGCCGTGCTTGAGCTTGCCCGGAAAGGCCAGATCGGCCTCTTTGTTGAGCAGATGCTGGAACAGGCTCATCTCTTCCTTGTAGCTCCTGTCCGCGGCGTAGAGCGCATCGTACTCGATCTGCAGCGGATCATCATTGCTGAAGTTCCGTTGCAGCTTGCCCGCTTCGAGTTCGATTTCCCTGAGGCGCGCACGGCCCACGTTCGAAGCGTCGCGGACGCTCGCCATGAGCACCCAGAGGCGCTTCAGGTTGTCGGGCGCAGGGCCGATGAAAGTGCTCTGCTTGATGAGGCTGGCGACCTTCTCGGTGCCGGCGACGGCCACATCCATCGCGTAGCGCTCCGCGAAGATTGCCGGATCCACCTCACGGATTCGATCCACGAGGGAATCGAAGTAACTGGTGATTCGCGTCTCTTGGTTTCCGTCCGACATTATCTGCTCCCTGAATGTCGAGTGAGGACGTCTGTGTCCGAATTTAAAGTAACACACCGAATATAAAAGTCAAAACGGCCGCATATGCGGCCGTTTTGACTTTTATCCGCTGCTTTACCAACTTAATTGGCCGCCGGTCTTGTACTCGGTAACTCTCGTTTCGAAGAAATTCTTCTCCTTATTAAGGTCCACCGCCTCGCTCATCCACGGGAATGGATTGGCGACGTTGTACTGGGCGGGTAGGCCTACCGTCGCGAGTCTTCGGTCGGCGATGTGCTCGATGTACTGCTTGAAACCGTCGGCGTTCATGCCGAAGATGCCCTTCGGGAAGACCTGCTGCGCGAAGGTGTATTCGAGCACCACTGCCCTCTTCACGAGGTCCACCATGCGCTGCTGGAATTCTGGGGTCCACAGCTCTGGCTGCTCCTCCTTGATGGCGTTTATCATGTTCACCCCGAAGTTCAGATGCTGCGATTCGTCGCGCATGATGTACTGGATCTGCTCGGCGGAACCCGTGAGCTTGTTCTGACGCTGAAAACCGAACATGACGGCGAAGGAAGAATAGAAGAAGATGCCTTCCATGATGAGCGAGAAGACGAACATATTTTCGAGGAAGAGCTGGTCGTTCTCGAATGTACCCGTCTTGAAGTTCGGGTCGAAGATGCCTTCGTTGAGCGCGAGCACCATGTTGTCCTTGTTGTAGATGGACTCCACTTCCCTATACATATTGAATATCTTGCTCTCGTCCATGCCGAGGGACTCCACGATGTACTGGTATGCGTGCGTGTGTATCGCTTCCTCGTATCCCTGGCGCAAGAGGTACATGCGGCACTCGGGGCTCGTGATGTGCTTGTAAAGCGCGAGCACCACATTATTGGCCGCGATGGAGTCCGCGGTGGTGAAGAAACCGAGCACCGTCTCGAATGCCTGGCGTTCATCCGCCGTGAGAGCGTCCATGCTCTTCCACTGCTCGATATCGCGCTGCATCGATATCTCGGTAGGAAGCCAGTGATTACTATTCCCCGTCATGTACGCCTCCCATGCGAACTTGTGCTTCATGGGATAGAGCTGCATCACATCGGCATCGCCGCCATTTATTATCTTGCGGTTGTTAATGTTGACTGGCGCGGCTCCGTGATTGATAGGCATACGAGGGATTTTTGGTAGTGATAATTTCGAGTTCGTAGGCTCGAGGGGTCGTATCATTGTCCCTCTTCGGGGCTACATGAGCAACCTGTGGACGGTGCCGAAATCATCCCAATGCTTTACAAATATATAATAACGTGCTATAAACAATCCGAACCCACTCTTACGCCTGGAAAGGGCAAGAAAATGGAAGATATCATTGCTCTTTTGGAAAAAGCAGAGAACCAGCTATCGAGTGCCCAGGAAACTCTAAAGAGAGTCGATACCGGTAAGGCGAGTGCAACCGCCGAGCGGATCGCGAGTTTCGCGACCCAGGTGCTCATCGTCGAACGTGACCTGAACGAGAAGAAGACGTTGCTTCTCGCAGGCCTGGTCAAGGCGGACTGGCTCCTGACGGAGTCTGAGGGTCGGAAGTCTCGGCAGCGGTACATCGACTTGCCTGGTGCGGGAAGGTTCCAGGTGCAGGACGGTCAGCAAATATATCCTCCTAATCATAACTATAGGGTGTATTACGCCTTCGGGACCTACGTACGCCGTCCTGAATTGCGTCCGCATTTCTGGCCGATCTGCCTTTTCCTGCTTAGCTCGATTCAGAAATCTCTTCGTGACGCTGTCACATCGACCACTCAACACGATGAGGCTCAGACCCTGAAAAAGGTTTCTGATGATCTTTCCGTTCTGGCGCTTCTGCTTTCTGCAGACGCCCATGCCCCGGCATAGTACGCCGGGGCATTAGTATTTATATTAAATTGGCCATGTGCTAGGCTTGCGGCGGGGATATGTGATCCCAGGGAGCTAGCAATGTGCGGAAAAGACTTCTGTGCCGAGTGCACAGACGCTGCGGTCACCGCCTGGGCGGTAGGCCACAGTCACAAGATGCCTGTCTTCGGCGACGAAGCTCAACGGCGCGTCGCTCGCGATCACCGTCAGCTGGTGTTCAATCGCATGCTGATGGGTGGCGACTTCCGTCTGGCACTGTGGCCGGAATATCTGAACTATTTCCAGCCTCAAGGCCATATGAAGCGCCTCGCCATCGGTCTTCAGGCTTTGGCGACCGACCAGCTGCCGGCGGCGCTCGCTCCTCTCATGTCGGCCCGCAACGCCGCCGTGAAGAGCTGGGGCGAGCAGAACGAGTGGAGAGCGGAAACCGCCTATCTCGTTTTCTTCGGATTCGACAAGCACTACGAGATCTTCAATACCGATGAAAGCTTCGCCGATCACCTACATGTGGTGCCGTTCAGCCGGCTTCCGCAGGAAGCTCAGGAACTCGTCCGGCCGCACCAAGAGCTGGTGTGGCAATGGACGGAAGACCATCTGGCCGAAGTCGAGGTGCTGCTGTTGGGCAGGACGGTCTACGCGGACCACGAGCAGGTCTGCGACCGGCTTGCCGCCTAGGTAACCTCGATCAGTACGCGTCCAAAAGGGGCGGCCATCTCTGGCCGCCCCTTTTTTATTTCTCTTTTGTATCTATTTAGGATTCGCAGGACTCACAAATACCCGATTCCATACCGGCGGCGACGCGCTGCAGCTTCGCTTTCCACTCCGCGTCCGAGAAGCCCGAGGGAACGCCCATTGCAGGCTCTTCGGTGGTGGTTGTCTCCACCATAACTGCCGTACCCATTTGTGGATCTTCGATAGCTGCGACAATGGTTTCTGTGTGGCTCTGTGCGCTCATAGGAGGCTGCTGGACGGGTGCCTGGGGCGCCATAGCCATGGCAGGCTCGCCTACCGCGACTGCGGAAGCGACGGCCCCTGCGAGCGCGGCTGCGCCACGCGTATGGGTCGAGCCATACTCGGACACCGACGTGGTCGATTTCTCCACCTGCGAGGCACCGAGCGTGCGGAGGTAATACGTGGTCTTGAGGCCCATCTGCCAGGCGAGGAAGTAGGCTTCGGAAAGCTCGCGTCCGCTCGTGCCGTTATAGAAGATGTTGAGCGACTGGGACTGGTCAATCCACTTACCACGACGCGCTGCTGCTTCGATGAGCCACTTCGCGTCTATCTCGAAGACTTCCTTGTACTTCTCGCGCAGGTTCAAAGGGATTTCCGTAATGCCCTGCACCGAGCCGTCGGCGTACTTGATGCGGTTGAGCATCGCGGACGTCCACATGCCGAGCTTCTTGAGGTCCTCGACGAGATACTTGTTGAGCACGACGTACTCGCCTTCCTTGTTGGACTTCACGTAGATGTTCTTGTAGATAGGCTCGACGCACGGAATGCAGCCGACAAGGTTCGCGGTCGACGCCGTCGGCGCGATAGCCATGGTGTTGGAGTTGCGCATTCCGTGCTGCTTCACGTGGTCACGGACCGGAGTCCAGTCGAGCTTGCCACCACGCTTCACTTTTATTTCCTCGCCGCGCTCTGCCTGAAGCAGGTCGATGGTGTCCTGCGGGAAGATGTCGCGGTCCCACTTCGAGCCCTTGTACGTCTCATACGTTCCGCGCTCTTTTGCGAGCTCGCTCGAGGAGAGGATGGTGTAGTACGCGACGACTTCCATGGACTCGTCGGCGAACGCGACTGCTTCCGGGGTATCGAAGTTGATGCCGAGACGGTAGAGCGCGTCATGATAGCCGCGCACTCCGAGACCCACGGGACGATGGCGCATGTTGCCGCGGCGCGCGTCTTCCGTTGGGTAGTAGTTGAGGTCGATGACGTTGTCGAGCATGCGCATCGCGACGCGGGTGACGCGCGCGACCATTTCATGGTCGAAGCGAAGGTTCCCTTGCGCGTCGGGCGTTACGAAGTTCGCGAAATTCAAAGAGCCGAGGTTGCAGACCGCGGTCTCGCCTTCCATCGTGTTGAGAGTGATTTCCGTGCAGAGGTTGGAGTTGTGTACGACGCCGACATGGTCCTGCGGGGAGCGCACGTTTGCGGGGTCCTTCCACGTAATCCACGGGTGGCCTGTTTCGAAGAGCATCGCGAGCATCTTCTTCCACATATCGCCTGCAGGAAGGCGCTTGTAGAGCGTGATGACGCCCGTGTCCACCATCGCTTCGTATTCGTGATAGCGCTTCTCGAAGGCTGCGCCGTAGAGGTCATGGAGATCCGGCACGTCGGAGGGCGAGAAGAGCGTCCACTCTCCCCCGTCGCGCACGCGCTTCATAAAGAGGTCGGGGATCCAGTTGGCGGTGTTGATGTCGTGCGTGCGGCGGCGCTCGTCGCCCGTGTTCTTACGCAGCTCGAGGAAATCCTCCACATCGAGATGCCAGCTCTCGAGGTATACGCAGCCCGCGCCGCGGCGCTTACCTGAGCGGTTAATGGCGAGGTTCACGTCGTTGGCAATTTTCAGGAACGGCACGATGCCCTGGGAGCCCACGCCCGTGCCTTTGATGAGAGAGCCCGTCGCGCGGACCGGCGTCCAGTCGGTGCCCGTTCCTCCGGACCACTTCAAGTACTGCGCGTTATCCGAGACGGCCTTGAAGATGCCTTCGAGGGAATCCGGAACGGTATTGAGGAAGCAGTTGGAGAGCTGTGCCTTGATAGCGCCCGCCTGGAAGAGCGTGCGGCCGCCTGGCGTGTAATGGAAATTCGAAAGCACGTCATAGAATTCAAGCGCGACCCGCTCACGGTCAGCATCCGACTCATTCAGCGCAAGGCCCATGCCGATGCGCATCCAGAGCATCTGCGGGGTCTCGAGCGGCTTCTTGGTCTTCACGTCCTCCATGCAGTAGCGGGAGCTCATGATTTCGAGGCCCATGTACTCGAAGAGGTTGTCGTTATCGATATTCATCGCACGCGCCATTTTGGCGAGGTCGTACTTTCCCATGCGCGGGTCGAGGTTCCCTTCCGCGACCGCGGTGTTGATGTTGCGGACGAAGACGCGCTCGTGCTCTGCAGCAAGCGCGTCGTCCTTGAAATTCGTGCCGAATACTTCGCCGTAGAGGCGATAGAGGTGGAGCTTCGCGGCGACGCGCGAGTACGCTGGGTCGCGCTCGATCATGGAGCGGACCACCGCGATGAGCGCGCGCTTCACCTCGTCGGTCGTCATGCCTTCGTACAGTTCGTACTTGAGTTGGTTCATGACGCCGTCGACATCGATGGCGTCCTCATGGCCCTTCACCGCTTTCACGAGGTTCGCCTTCACGCGGGCTTCGTCGAATGCCTCGTCCTTCCCGCTCGCGGTCTTGATGGTGAGCTTCTTCTCTTCGACTTTCTGGATTATCTCCTGCTTCTTCTCCTCGCGTATCTTCGTGTGCTCGTACCGGTACACGATGTAATGCCGGGCGACCGCGAAATGGCCTTCGCGCATGAGCGTGAACTCCACGAGGTCCTGCACATTCTCGACCGAAGGGGTCTGATCGCCGAAGCGGAGCGAAAGCTCGCCGAGCACGACATTCGTCATCTCTTCGAGCTTCTCGGGAGTCACTTGTACATGCATCCATTCGAAGGATTTACGCATTGCCTCCATAATCTTGGTCGGCTCGAACTCGACGATGGTGCCGTTGCGCTTTTTGACCTGCTTCATAGTGTTGATGCCTTTATCGCACGTGATAATACAGTCCAAATAAAGCAGGAAGCAGTGGCTTTAGGCATGGGGGTCGTGGACGCGCTGGAAAGGATTTCCAGCTCCCCAACCTGCTTTTTGACTGCGGTCGAACTTACTCATTGTAGCTCCGAGAGGGTGCATGAAGCCATGTGGGGATAGTGCACGAGAACCCGTTTTCACACCCTCGACAAGAGGTTGAGTAGCAGGAATCCTTTAGGTATCCTTCATGAAGCCTTCATCTACTAAACGGTACCGTTTCGATTAGTTATTCATTAAGTTTTT
>JAQBRL010000015.1 GCA_028286525.1 Parcubacteria group bacterium
AGACGCTTTCGCTCAAGGGCATCATCGAGAACTTCATCGCGCATCGCCAGCAAGTGGTGAAGCGCCGCACGGAACACGATCTGCGCAAGGCGGAAGAGCGCGAGCACATCCTGCTCGGGCTTTCCAAGGCGCTCGATCATATCGAGGAAGTCATCAAGATAATCCGGGCCTCCAAGGACGTGCCTACCGCGAGCGCAGCGCTCATAAAGAAATTCGCGTTCACTCCTATACAGACCGCGGCTATCCTCGCGATGCGCCTCTCAACCCTCGCCGGCCTCGAGCGCAAGAAGATAGAGGACGAGCTCGCCGAGATACAAGAGCTCATTACACGTCTCAAGAAGATACTTTCTTCCGCCAAGAATATCCTCGCGGTAGTACGCAGCGAGCTCATCGAGTTCGGCGAGAAATACGGCGATGACCGCCGCACGAAGATCGTGAAGGGCGGCGTGAAGAATATCTCGCTCGAGGACCTGGTGCCGGACGATGAGTCCGTGCTCGTGCTTACGGCGGGCGGCTACGTGAAGCGCACCAACCCGGACGAATACAAGATACAGAAGCGCGGGGGCATCGGGGTCATCGATATGTCCACGAAGGAGGAAGACGTGGTCACCCACTTCTTGGTAGCAAGCGCGCACTCCGACCTTCTTTTCTTCACGGATAAGGGCAAGGCCTATCAGACCAAGATGTACGACATCCCGGAAGGCCGCCGCGCGACCAAGGGCAAGTCCATCATGAATTTCCTTCCGCTTGCGGGCGATGAGAAGGTAACGAGCGTGCTGCCCGTGCCCAAGGGCGCGGCGCGCGATGCGATGAGCGTGTTCTTCGTCACGAGCGAAGGCGTCGTGAAGAAAGTCGAAGCCAAGAACTTCGCCGATGTCAGGCGTTCCGGCATCATCGCCATCGCGCTGAAGGGTTCCGACAAGCTCGTGGCGGCGATGCTCGCGGGTGATGGCGACTCCATTTCCATAGTGACCGCAAAGGGCCAATCCATACGGTTCGACGAGGAAGATGCGCGCGCCATGGGCCGCACGGCAGCCGGGGTGCGCGGCATGAGCGTGAAGAAGGGCGACTTCGTCGTCTCCGCTGAGATCGTGCCGGCAAGCGCGAAGGCAGCGACGCTGCTCGTGATCATGGACAAGGGCTACGGCAAGAAGACCGCGATGAGCGAGTACAAGATACAAGGCCGCGGCGGCTCGGGCATCAAGACCGCGGAAGTGACCGCAAAGACCGGGGAAATCATCGGCGCCAAAGTCCTGCTCGGCGACGAAAGCAAGGAAGAGGAGATCGTGGTCATCTCGAAAAAAGGCCAGGTCATCCGGGTGACCGCGGCAGAGATTCCTTCCCTTTCACGCGCCACCCAGGGCGTACGCATCATGAAGATGCGCGAGGGGGATTCGATCGCCTCGATGGTCGCGCTCTAGGCGCACCTTCAAAATTCCTGCGTCTGCGTTGTTAAGGAGCCTCTACGGCTCCTTCACCGTATAACCCATACGGCTCAGTCGCCGTCTTCTTCATGCCTAGCAGCCAGTTTTTTGAAGGTGCGCGCATTGACGCAAAACAGAACCGGCGTAAGGTAAGCGTCAGGTGCCGATATCGTTCGACATCACTGCGTACTGGGGAAATGTGATGCATAAAAGCTCGACGGGAAGAACCGTTTTGGAGAACAACCAGAGGGAACCGGGGGAACCGCTCGTTGGGGCGAAATCGTGCGGATCGGACCCGCAAGAGACGGCGCAGTGGCGCCACTCGCCCGAGGGCCGGCGCTACAACAGCGGCGGCAAAAATTGGATGAGGGGGTAACGTCCCTTCGCATCCGGATCTCGAGGGAAATGAACGTGGCGCGCCGGTTTCCGGCGCGCCTTTTGTGTTGATTGAAGCCATGCACGCGTATGCGCGTGCTATTTTTATACTATGCACTTTGCGGACCCCATGAAGAATATCCTCCAGATGGGGCTCACGGACGGTATGAAAGTCGGCGACCTGGGAACGGGTACCGGGCATTATGCGCTGGCAGCGAGCGGCATTGTGGGGCCTGCTGGGCAGGTGTATGCCATCGATATCCAAGAGGACGTGCTCACCCATATCCGGGACGCCGCGCGGGGGCGAAAGTTCAAGAACATCGAGACCGTATGGGGAGACTTCGAAAAACAGGGCGGCACGAAATTGCGCGACCACGTGCTCGATGCCGCGGTACTCTCGAATGTCCTGTTCCAGCTCGAAGATAAGGAAGGCGCGATAGCGGAGCTTCGCCGCATTCTCAAACCTGAGGGGAAGCTCTTGGTGGTGGACTGGTCAGGGAGCTGGGACGGCATGGGGCCTGCCCAGGAGCTGGTCGTTTCCGAGCGCGATGCCGAAGCGCTCTTCATCCGTGCCGGGTTCCATAAAGTAAAATCGTTCACGGGCGGGCCGCACCATTATTCAATACTGTTCACTTCCCCCTAAACGCAATGAAACCATTCCAGATAATCGTCATATCCATCTTCGCGGTACTCGCCCTTGCCGGGCTCCTTCTCTTCGCGACGTTCAAGGGATTCGGCGGCGGCGGCAAGCCCGTAGGCTCGGTCACCATATGGGGCACGCTCCCGGCAGCCGCGATACAGCCGGCGCTGGAGGACCTGCGTCGCGTCCATCAAGAGTTCAGCACCATCGTCTACGAAGAGCGCGATCCGTCGTCATTCGATGCGGACCTTTCTGACGCGCTCGCGGCGGGCGCTGGCCCCGATCTCATCATCACCACCCAAGAGCGCCTGCTGTCGGAAGAGAACAAGCTTTCCGTCATACCGTTCTCCTCCATCCCTGAACGCACCTTCCGGGATACCTATCTTCCGATCAATGAGATATACCTCACGACCACGGGCACGTACGGCATTCCGCTCGTGGTAGACCCGCTCGTCCTCTACTACAACCGGAGCCGGCTTTCGAGCGCGGGTATCGCGCAAGCACCAGCCACCTGGGAAGCGGTCGTGGGCATGGCGCCGCACCTGACCGCCAAGAGCAACGCGGGCGTCGTGAGCCAGAGCGCGATAGCGCTCGGCACCTATGGAAACATCCCGGACGCGCGTGCGCTCGTTTCGCTCCTGCTGCTGCAATCGGGCTCATCGATAAGCCAGATCGGGGCGGTGGGCATACGCTCGACGCTTGCGAGCGGCGGGGAAAACGCATCCGGTTCGACTGCGGCGAACTCCGCGCTCACCTTCTATACGCAGTTCGCCGACCCGGCGAAGATCGTCTATACCTGGAACCGTTCGCTCGCGGACGCGCGCCAGAGCTTCGTGGCCGGCGATAGCGCGCTCTATGTAGGCTTCGCTTCCGAACGCGCGCTCATCAAGGCGGCGAACCCGAATCTCGACTTCGATATGGCGTACGTCCCGCAGCCGGGAACATCTTCCGACAAGGTGGATTACGGGCTTGCGTACGCATTCGCCATACCGAAAGCGAGCAAGAATCCGAGCGGCGCCTTCCGGACCGCCTCCGCGCTCTCCTCCGCGAGCGAGCTTCCCCTTATCGCCCAAGGACTCGGCATCGCGCCGGCTATCCGCACGCTGCTCAAGCCATCCGCGACTGATATTTACGCTCCCATCGTCTATTCGGAGGCGCTCATCGCGCGCGCCTGGCTGTCCCCAGCGCCAGCAAGCATCGACCGGATCTTCGCTGCTATGATTGACAGCATCATCAGCGGGAGAGCCACCGTGAACGATGCGCTCACCACCGCCGACCAATCCCTAACGGCTGCACTGCAATAACATGATCGCTCTCCGTACCTCTTCCACCCTTCTCCTCGTCGCGCTCATCGGATTGTTCTGCGTAGTTCCCGTGGCCTTCGCATGCTCACCAGGGTATATCGATACGTTCGATGGAAGTGGATGTCAGCCTGCATCTGGCGGCGCCGTAAATACCGGACCGAGCGCGGGTAGCGTGAATACGGGACCAAGCGCAGGTACGGTGAAGACCGGACCGAGCGCAGGTACCGGCGGCACCCTTCAAAACCCGCTCAAGTTCAATTCGCTTCCAGCCCTCATGGACGCTATCCTGCAGGCCGTGGTGCAGCTCGGCGCCATCCTTCTCGTATTCATGCTTGTCTGGTGCGGCTTCCTCTTCGTGGTCGCGCAGGGGAATCCCGAGAAACTCTCCGCCGCGCGCAGCGCGCTCATCTGGACCCTCATCGGAGGCTTGATCCTGCTCGGCGCCGAAGCAATCAGCAAGGTCGTAGAGGCAACGGTGACCACGCTCACGCCATGACGTTCGCGGACCTCGTGAATGGTCATATCGTGCCATTCGTCGATACGGCGGTCATTCCGCTTCTCTATGTCCTCGCATTCCTTTTCTTCGTCGCAGGGGTCGCGCGCTATTTCTTCACCGGTGGCGAGGAGAATCGGCAGAAGGGAAAGGCATTCGTGCTCTGGGGCCTGATAGGCATGGTGGCGATATTCGGCATCTGGGGAATCGTCAGGCTTCTCCTTACCGCTATCCCAGGTACCTAGCTTGCTCTCGCTCCTACGCTTGCTAGGCTTTACGCATATGAACCGACTTTCTTCTCTCGCCATGCGTGCTGGCCTCTCTGTCGTGCTGGTAGGTACCGCGCTCCCTGCGTTCGCGCAAACAAGTAACGGATCCGTGTGCGGCAGCGGTGCGAACCTCGGCGCCTGCTTGATAGGCGTCATTGGATTCATCGATACCTTCGTCGTCCCGCTCGTGTTCGCGCTCGCGTTCATCGTCTTCATCTGGGGAATCTATAGCACCTTCATTGCCGGGGGAGCCAACGAAGAGAAGCGTCAGGAAGGCCAGAAGCTCGTCATGTACGGCCTCATAGGCTTCTTTCTTATGTTCGCGGTGTGGGGCCTCGTGAATCTCCTCATCGGTACGTTCGGTTTCAACGGAAGCGCGCGCCCCGGCCTTCCGACATTCAATCCGCCAGGTTCCTCCGCTCCGACCGCTAATCCGTTCCAAACCGACAGTACGTCCAAGCCCGTGGGGGCCAGCTGTACGAGCACCAGCTGCGGGGCCGGTATGGAGTGCATTGCCGGAACCTGTGAGCCGTTCGGCACCATCAGCGCGGGCCAGGCTGACGCAGGAACGCCCATACAGCTTCAGCAGCAGCCTAATCTCACTCCGCAGCCGACTCCAACCGTAAACTCGGGAGATCTTATCCAGACTCCACCGAGCCCAGCAGACCAGCAGAATCGCTTCTAGCCTTTTCCACATGACGCAGTCAACGTGATTGACGAGGCCTACCCTCGCGTTATCCTATAGAGGAACCTACGCGGTTGTTATACTAATCACACATTATGAAGAAACTCGGCTATATCGGTGCGGCACTCGCCCTTCCATTCCTTGCCTTTGCGCAAGTGAGCAGCGTGCAATCCGCAGGAAGGCTCGTCATCGACCTTATCAACAACGTGGCAGTGCCTATCGTGTTCGCGCTCGCGTTCATCGTCTTCATCTGGGGCATCTTCCAGTACTTCATTGCCGGCGGGCATGATGAAGAGAAGCGTGACGCAGGCAAGAGTCTCATGCTCTGGGGCCTCAACGGCTTCTTCGTGATGGTCTCGGACTGGGGTCACGAGCACATCCTTATC
>JAQBRL010000007.1 GCA_028286525.1 Parcubacteria group bacterium
ATCGTCAGGATGACGATGCGTACCTCTCGGTACTCTCGGCGATACGCGACGGCAGCTTCGACCATACGCACGCTTCGACCATCCTCTCGCGCGAAAGCGACGGGGAAGACCTCGAGCAGGACACGCCACGCCTGTTCACGCATAACGCCGACGTCGATCGCATCAACGACGACTATCTCGCGCGCCTTCCGGGAGCGAGCAAGAAATTCCAGATGGTAGAGACGGGCCCATCGATACTTACCGAAGGCCTCAAGCGCGGCTGTCTTTCTCCAGCGATGCTCACCCTCAAAGAAGGCGCGGTGGTGATGTGCACGAAGAACAACCCGGTGGGCGGTTACGTGAACGGCACGCTCGGCAAGGTCATCGGATTCGTGCGTGGCTCGGGCGAGCCCATCATCGAGACGCATGACGGCCGCGAGCTTACTATCATGGCGACCGATTGGGCGGTGGAAGAGAACGGCAAGATACGGGCCAAAGTATCGCAGCTGCCGCTGCGGCTCGCGTGGGCCATAACGGTGCATAAGAGCCAGGGCATGAGCATGGACGCCGCCGCCATCGACCTCTCGCGTACGTTCGAGTACGGCCAAGGCTATGTCGCGCTCTCTCGCGTGCGCTCCCTCTCGGGACTCACGCTTCTAGGATGGAGCGAGCAAGCCTCCCTCGTGCATCCGGAAGTCGCGCGCATGGACGAACGCCTGCGGGAAGAATCTATGGCCGCAGAGGAAGCCTTCGATACGTTGCGGGATGATGGCGACCTCGACGCCATGCACCGCAATTTCATACTCGCCTCCGGAGGTACGCGCGAAGCCTCCGCTCCCGGCACGCGTCCGACCAAGCCCACGACGTACGACGAGACGCTCACTCGCATCGACGACGGCATTCCGCTCATCGATATCGCCAAGGAACGCAAGCTCACTATCGGCACCATCGCGGACCATGCCGAAAAGCTCATCCAGACCAAGCGCCTCGAGCCTGCAGTGCTTCTCTCGCTCATCCCGGCGCGGCTCATCGCCGCGCTCCCGGATATCCATGAAGTGTTCGAGACGGTGGGTACCGAGAAGCTCGCGCCGGCATTCGCGAAATTCCACGGGAAATATACGTACGACGAACTTAAGCTCGCTAAGATACTGTACATAAAGGAAGCTGGGGTAAAATAGAATCAATGAGCGACGTTCCTTTTCCGAAGCCGAAGCGCGGTCGTACGCTTGCGTTCGTGCTCGCTGGAGCCGCGCTTTTCATAATTCTTGCTGCGCTCCTCTATTCGGCGGCCTTCGGTCCCGTCGGGAGCGATACCGCCAAGGCGCAGTTCCTCGTAACGCCCGGCGAGTCGGTGCAGACGGTAGCGAGCGACCTCGCCAAGCAAGGCTATATACGCGGTGCCTGGGTCTTCAATGTTGCCTACCTCCGCGCGAGCGATGGAAAGGGTATCCGTCCAGGCGGGTATGAACTCAGCACCTCCATGGATGCCTGGTCCATTGCCTCCGCGCTCGTGGAAGCGCCCTATGTCGCGTGGGTAACGATTCCGGTGGGCATGCGCAAAGAGCAGATAGGAAGCCTTCTTGCGAAGACGCTGGGATGGACGCCCGCGCAATTGAACGAATGGAATACCGTGGACACCGCGACCGCGCCGAACTACATCGAGGGGGTGTATTTCCCGGATACGTACCTCATCCCGACGGACGAGCCGCCTGCGGTGATAGCCGAGCGCATGCGCGATCATTTCAAGGAACAGTTCGCGCCGTACGCCGACCAAGCGCTGAAGAAGAATATTCCGTGGCCTACCGTGCTTACCATCGCGTCCCTTATCCAGCGGGAGGCGGGTTCGGCTGCCGATATGCCCATCATCTCCGGCATCATCCAGAAACGGCTCGCCAGCGGCATGCCGCTCGCTATCGACGCAACGCTCCAATATATGAGGGGGAGCGAAGCGACTGGCTGGTGGGCACCCCCGGGTTCGTCGAACAATTACCCCGATTCGCCTTTCAATACCTATAAGCGAAAGGGGCTTCCGCCGCATCCGATAGCCAATCCCGGGCTTGCTGCGATAGCGGCTGCGCTCAACCCGACTCCTACCGATTGCGTGTTCTACATCCATGACACGAAAGGCGTGATGCATTGCTCGCCCTCGTATTCCGGGCAGCTCGCGAACATCCAGAAGTATTTGAAATGATTGACCTAACCGCCTAGATGCCCTAAGGTCCGCTAGGACAATACCGTCCGATGCGAATGGAGATACGTCATGACAGACGACGAACCCGTTCGCACTGAACGGCAAGCATGGAAAGTGATACACGGATCGGGTAAACAGGCGTCAGCGATACGCCGTTGGCTGCATACAGATTTCGAGAAGATGTTTTCACAGGGACACCGGACAAGCTTACGCGAGCTTGCAGCGGAGGCGGCGAAGCTTCGGCATACAGGAGAGACGTTTAGGAAAACACCCGGACATCTCGTAGGAAAGATCCACCCAGCTGCGCTGGACCTTCTTGTCGAGTTCGGTGTCGACTACTACCCGCGCCCCTGGAAGAAATCTAAACCACAGGAATGGAAGCTACAGCCCACGAATGGCGGATGCGCCGCTGATGCACAACTAATGCTGCGTATCCATAACAAAGGCAGCAGTAAGCCGCTTATGTATATCGAAGGCCTTGCTGTGGGTCCTGATGTGCCCCCAATGCTTCATGCTTGGAACACACGTGGCCTACTGAGCCGCAAAGCATACGACTGGAATCACTACTCGAGCGCACAATGGTCTCGGTACCTCGGTATCGCATTCCGTGCTGAGGAGCTCGAACACCTTCAGCGCTTGATTGATCCGAACCCACGAACGTGTCCGCTGCTTTTCGCTAACACCCATTATCCACGCATCGAGAGCGAGGTGCATCGCATACTCCTCGCCCGTCCTGGGTTCGTTCCCTTCGACTGAAGCCCCTCGGGGCTTCTTTCATTTGCGATAAAGCGCTTAATATTGTATTGTTCATTTACCAGGCCTTGCGGCCTCCTTTTATTTATGGAAATCCGAAACATCGCTATTATCGCGCACGTGGACCACGGCAAGACTACCTTGACGGATGCCTTGATGCGCCAGACTGGAGCCGTCGCGGACGGCGTCTCTATGGACTCCAACAAGCTCGAACAAGAGCGCGGCATTACCATCTACTCGAAGAACACCTCCATCGAGTACAAAGGCACGAAGATAAATATCGTTGATACTCCGGGGCACGCCGACTTCGGCTCGGAAGTGGAGCGCGTGCTGCGTTCCATCGACTCCGTGCTCCTGGTGGTGGACGCGCAAGAAGGTCCGATGCCGCAGACGCGCTTCGTGCTCAAGAAGTCGCTCGAGCTCGGCATCAAGCCCATCGTCGTTTTGAATAAAATTGATAAGCCCGCAGCGAACCCTGACCACGCAGAGGAGGCCGTGCTCGAGCTCTTCCTCGAGCTGGGGGCTAACGACGAGCAGTCGAGCTTTACGACTGTGTACGCCATCGGCCGCGAGGGAGTCGCCATGAAGAAGCTCGACGACGAACGTGTCGACCTCACGCCGCTTCTGGATACTATCCTTGAGCTCGTGCCGCCCGCTTCGACGCCGGACGCGCTTACGCGCCCGGCGAAACTGCAGGCCTTCAACCTTGCCTACGATAACTTCCTCGGACGCCTCGCCATCTGCCGCATATACGACGGCGTCGTGAAGACCGGCGAGACGGTGACGATAAAGAAGCCGGACGGTACGGCACGCACCGGCAAGATATCCAAGCTCTTCACCTTCAAGGGTATCGAGCGAGTCGATGTTCCGAGCGCGGTCGCGGGCGATATCGCCATCGTTGCGGGCCTCCCTGACATTTACATCGGCGAGACCATTTCCGCCGACCCGAATGTGGAGCCGCTTCCCGCTATCGCTATAGACGAGCCGACCATCACCGTGAATTTCCTCGTGAACAATTCTCCGTTCGCCGGTCGCGAAGGGAAGTACGTGACCAGCCGCCAGCTGCGCGAGTACCTCGAGCGCGAGCTCGAAGTGAACGTCGGGCTCAAGGTGGACTTCGTGTCTCCGGATGCGTTCAAGGTTTCCGGTCGCGGCGAGCTCCACATCGCCATTCTCCTCGAGAATATGCGCCGCGCTGGCTACGAGATGCAGGTCTCCCAGCCGCAGGTCATCATCCGCGAGGAGGAAGGCCAGAAACTCGAGCCATTCGAGGAGGTCATCATCGATACTCCTTCCGAATTCCAAGGTTCCATCATCGAGCGCCTCGGTACGCGTGCATTCGTGCTTCAGAATTTGGTACAGCATGGCGACCAGGTACGCCTCACGCTCGAAGGTCCGACTCGCGGACTCCTCGGCTATCGCAACCAGTTCGTCGTCGATACCAAGGGCGAGGGCATCCTCTCTTCCCGTGTCATCGGCTTCAAGCCGTTCGCAGGAGAGATAAAGAAGCGCCAGGTAGGCTCGATGATCTCGATGGCTTCCGGCAAGGCGCTCGGCTACGCCCTGTGGAGCATGCAGGAGCGCGGCGTACTCTACATCATTCCGGCTACGGAGGTGTATGAAGGCATGGTCGTGGGTAACACGAGCAAGGGCGAGGAGATGACGGTGAACCCGACCAAGGGGAAGAACCAAAGCAACGTCCGCTCTTCCGGTATGGACGAGGCCATCAATCTCGTGCCTGCGTACACGCTCACCATCGAGCGCGGACTCGAAGTCATGAGCGACGACGAATATCTCGAGATCACACCCGCATCGGTTCGCTTGCGCAAGCAGGGACTTACCGAGACCGATCGTTCACGCGCGAAGCGCGGTTAATTGACTTTTAATACAAGAATTGTACATTCAATCCGAACTGTACAAAGGAGGGGCAGATGCCCTATGAAGAATATAGAGCGAATGTGGACCAGCTCTGTAAGGAGCGGGACATCCCGAACGACCCGGAGATCCCCGAAGACCGACTTCGTATCAAGGAGATAGTGTTCCGTTCGTTCAAAGGCGAAAAGGTATCGATCGAGGCGACGCCGATGAATAAGGCCGGCCGGCTTTTCGTTGAAGATATCGCCGGTGGCCTGGTGAATAACCTCAACCGCATCTTCTGGGCGCGGGAGGCGCCAGTATTTTTCACCCCCGAGCTATGGAACGACTGCAGTCCTACCAAGCGGCCGCTCGTCTACCAGCTCAAGAATGCTGTGGAGATCGAGCAGATCATCTACAAGGTTGAGATGTAGGAGACCTCCGCCACAAGGGCGCCGCATCGCTGCGGCGCCCTTTGTCATTGCTACAGATGCCAATACATGGTTTTATGCGGCGGGTAACCAATTCTGGTTCAATGAGTTCCAACGCCTCAAGGAGGGGGTATACAGTATGAGCGAATTCCATGACCGCATTGACCAGCTCGCGGCGCAGGAAGGCAAGACGGTCGGCGACCATCTGAAGGAAGAGGAGCTCAGGATCGAGCAACTCGACACCATCGACGGCACCGGCGCAGCGCGGACCATTCCCGCGCCCGAATCCGCCGCCAGCCGGCTCTTCATCGAGTCGGAAGCGCGTCGTATCGGAGGCACGCCTTCCTATATCGACCCGACCGGCGAGATCGCCGCCCGAGCCTGCCGCTTCTACGGCATCGACCTCTGGGACGATGAGCCGTACACCGGAAAACATCCCATCATCGATGCGCTCCGGAGCGCGCAGCGGATCAACATCACCTGGAAATGAGAAGGAAACGACATGACCTACGACCGAAAAGCTGCACAAGAGGCCATTGTCGAGGCTTGGTCCGTCCGGGAGTCCATCTCCGAGACCACTCGTGGCGGCTTCTACGAAACCGTGAAGGACACCATCGAGCAACTCGACACGGGCCAGCTGCGGGTGGCCGAACTGGACGAGATGGGCACCTGGCACACCAACCAGTGGACCAAACAAGCCATCCTGCTCTATTTCAAGATGCGCGGCATGCGGCTTATGCAGGGCGACCCTCCTGCACCGTACTACGACAAGGTCCCGCTCAAGTGGGATCGGTGGGACAGCGACGACTTCAAGAATGCCGGCTTCCGCGTCGTTCCGGGCGCCATCGCTCGCAAGGGTGCATTCATCGATCGCGGCGTCGTGCTCATGCCGTCCTTCGTAAACATCGGCGCCTACGTCGGCGAAGGCACCATGGTGGACGCCTGGGCCACCATCGGCTCCTGCGCGCAGATCGGCAAGAACTGCCACATCTCGGGTGGCGCGGGCATCGGCGGGGTTCTTGAACCGTTCCAGGCTAACCCGGTCATCATCGAGGACGGGTGCTTCATCGGCGCCCGATCCGAAGTTGCCGAGGGTGTGATCGTGCGTGAGGGTAGCGTCCTTTCGATGGGCGTCTTCCTTGGCGCGTCGACGCCCATCTTCAACCGCGAGACCAAGCAGTGGAGCACGGGCGAGATCCCGCCCTACTCCGTAGTTGTCCCAGGAAATCGTCCGGGGATGCAGTCGGGCACGGTCTCGGAGCCGAGCACCTACTGCGCAGTGATCATGAAACAGGTCGACGAGAAGACGCGCTCGAAGACCAGCATCAACGAGCTGCTGCGCGACTAGTTCCAAATACCGAGTTCTTACCGTGCAAGGGCGTCGCAGCAATGCGACGCCCTTCATCATTTCTTCCGTGGCTTTTGTATACAAGTAATAACGAAGCGTTACATACGTCTTCGTATATACAGACGCTTATCCATCGCATCCATTCGCCATGCTTATCACCATCGCGGTCATCCTCCTTGTCCTCTGGGCGCTCGGTCTCGTGACTTCCTACACGATAGGCGGTTTCATCCACATCCTCCTGGTCGTAGCGATCATCCTCGTGCTCATCCGCCTTATCCAGGGCCGGAATCCTATCGCGTAGGCGATCCCTCGGCCTCGGTAGATTTATAAACGACCTCTAGTACACTGACCTATGCCTCGGGGAGACAAATCAGCGTATTCAACGAAACAAAAACGACAGGCAAAGCATATAGAAGAAGGGTACGAGGCTCGCGGCGTATCTAAAAAAGAGGCCGAACGTCGTGCCTGGGCCACTGAAAACAAGATTTCAGGCGGCGGCAGGCTTGGCGGCTCGGGAAGGGCCGCAAGCTCGGAAGACCACAGTCCTATGAAAAAGGGCGGAAAAAGGGGAGGGGCAGCTTCTGCGAAACGCCCAGCGAAAGCGCGCAGCGCCTCAGCAAAAAAGGCTGCCGCTACGCGCAAACGCCGCGGCACCTAAAATCTTCCCAGTGTGCAGCGCATGTCTCAGCGAGCGGGACGTGCGCTGCACACTGCGAAGAAGCTTGCGTAATAGTATCACGCGTGCTATAGTCTCTTCACAACAGTACTCCACAGGTTTGTTCGTCTTGAGGTTCCCTACAGAACGGCTCGAGACCAGGAGCGCCGAGGTTTTCTTTCGGCCCTGAAACACTCGAGAACCGTTGTGCATTACCTAAATTCCGCACACGCGGACAAGACAACAACTATATATGTCACAGTTCACCCCCCGGGGAGGCGCCAGTCGCCGCCCCAGCCGCCCGAACGATCGTCGTTCGGCTCCTTCCAGTGCCTTTGAGGCCGGCGTTAAATTCGCCGAGCAGCTCGGTACTACTCCGTCGCTTAATTACGTACCTCGTCGCGAAGCACCGCGCGGCCGCCCCAACCGCTCAAGCGGCGGACGTCCCTATGCCGGTGGCAGCTCGCGCAGCTCGGGCTCAAGCTATGGCGGCAGTCGCGGAGGAAGCGGCGCAAGTCGCGGAGGCGGAAGCCGCCCCGCCACCAAGCGCGGCAACTTCCAGGAAATGGCCGTCAATCTTTCCCAGCTCGTGAACAAGGCCGGTCCTATCGAAGACGAAGTAGTCTTCGTTCCGACCCATCAGTTCAGCGATTTCGCTATCGACGAGCGCCTCAAGGCGAACATCCTCGCCAAGGGCTACATCACGCCGACCCCTATCCAGGACCAAAGCATTCCGCATGTACTCGCCGGCGAGGACATCGTCGGACTTGCCAATACCGGTACCGGAAAGACGGCCGCCTTCCTCATTCCCCTTATCGATAAAGTGCTCAAGTTCCGTGCCCTCGGCAAGGACGAGCGTGTGCTCGTCATGGTACCGACCCGCGAGCTCGCGATACAGATCGAGAACGAATTCTTCGGATTCGCTAAAGGCCTCGGCCTCACGTCGGTCACCTGCGTGGGCGGCGCCAACATCGTTCCGCAGATACGCGTCCTGCGCCGCAACCCGGCCTTCGTCATCGGTACGCCGGGACGCCTCAAGGACCTTATGGAGCGCAAGGACCTGAATCTTTCGGGATTCTCGACCGTCGTGCTGGATGAGGCTGACCGCATGCTCGACATGGGTTTCATCAACGACATGAAATTCATTCTCGGCTTCATGCAGAAGGAGCGCCACACGCTCTTCTTCTCGGCCACGCTCGACCGCGAGATCGAGAAGCTCATCGGCGACTTCCTCAAGAAGCCGGCGCGCGTCTCGGTTAAGACCCGCGACACCGCGTCGACCATCGACCAGGACGTTGTGCACGTTACGCGCGACAATAAGTTCGATACGCTCGTAAAGCTCCTTTCGGAGCCCGGCATGGACAAGGTGCTCGTCTTCGGACGCACCAAGCATGGCGTCGAGCGCATCGCGACCGACCTCAATCGTCGCGGCGTCCGTGCGGACTCCATCCATGGGGACAAGACCCACGGCAAGCGTCAGAAAGCGCTCGGCCTCTTCAAGCAGGACCATGTCCAGGTGCTCGTCGCGACCGACGTCGCGGCTCGCGGCCTCGACATCTCGGGCGTCTCGCACGTCATCAACTACGACCTGCCGGGTACGTACGAGGATTACACCCATCGCATTGGCCGTACGGGCCGGGCGGGGAAAGCAGGCAAAGCCCTTACTTTCATCCAGTAGTCTCTCTAAGACCTCGTCTGCTTTGTTGCGGGTCCCGTCTAGCTCATCCGTCGTATAGCACATACGCCTACTTCGCTAGACTGCCCGCGCCTCGCATCCGAGGTCTTATTGAGTCTCCTGGAAAATAGATAGCAAAAGCGCACATATGATATGTGCGCTTTTGCTATACTTACGGAAGCTTTTATAACTCATCTTCCTCTATGCCTCTTATCATTATCGCCATCGTCGTCATCGTGCTGCTCGCCCTTTCGCTGCGCGTCGTAAAGGAATACGACCGCGGGGTGATCTTCTTCCTCGGAAAGGTCACGGGCGTGCGCGGTCCCGGCCTCCTCATCCTCATCCCGATACTCGAGCAGATGACGAAGGTCACGCTCCGTACCATCACGATGAATATCCCGTCGCAGAAGATAATCACGAAGGATAACGTCTCCATCGATATCGCCGCGGTCGCGTATTACCATATCGTCGATCCGCAGAAATCCGTGGTCGCCATCGAGAACATCCATGACGCGGTGAACCAGATAAGCCAGACGACCGTGCGCAATGTCGTGGGCCAGTTCATGCTCGATCAGCTGCTTTCGCAGACCGCCGACATCAATACGCAGATCAAGGAGGTCATCGACACGCACACGGAGCCCTGGGGAGCGGAAGTGACAGCGGTGGAGATAAAGGACATCACGCTTCCGGACAATATGCAGCGCGCCATGGCAAAGGAGGCGGAAGCGGAACGCGAGCGTCGCGCGAAGATCGTGGCGGCCGAAGGCGAATTCCAGGCGGCCGTAAAGCTCGGAGAGGCGGCGGATATCATCTCGGCCCATCCGGTAGCGCTGCAGCTGCGCACCCTGCAGACCATGGCGGAAATAAGCGTGGAGAAGAATTCCACTATCATCTTCCCGGCGCAATTCATGACCACCGTCCAGGAAGCGATCAAGGCAATACGGGGCGATAGCGCTTGATAGACTGCGGTAGGGCATGGGGTATACTTTCCCCATTGGTAATAGGGGCCCTTAAAATATAGATATGGAGAAGGATTCAAAAAACGTGTTCATGGAGAAGTACCTCACGCCGATAGCGGTGCTCGTCGGTGCCGTCATCATCGCGGGTGCATTCATCTTCGGTCATCCGAGCGCTGCAACGGGTACGGCAGGAGCGCCAGGAGCGGCGCCAGCCGTGAAGGTGAACATCAAGGACGTGAAGACCGACGGCGACCCATTCATCGGGAATGCGAACGCCCCGGTAACGCTCGCGTTCTGGTTCGACTATCAGTGCCCGTTCTGCAAGCAGTTCGAGACGACTACGGGCGGCCAGATCTACGACACCTACGTGAAGACCGGCAAGGTAAAGATCGTTTTCAAGGACTTCCAGTTCCTGGGGAATGACTCCACGACCGACGCGGAATTCGCGCGCGCGATGTGGGAGGCCTACCCGGACAAGTTCTATGAGTGGTACCAGGCCATGTTCGTCGCGCAGGACGCGGAAGGCGATCAGGGCTTCGGGGATCTCGCTTCCGTCAAGACCCTCACGGCGAAGATCCAGGGTGTCGACGTGAATAAGGTCACGACGCTCATGACCCAGAACAAGGCGAAGTACGATACGGCGATCGCCGCCGATCGCGATGAGGCCCAGAAGTTCGGTATCTCCGGCACGCCCGCGATGGTGATCGGCACGACAATGCTTTCGGGCGCGCAGCCGTTCGCTACGGTCGCTCCTTTGATCGACGCGCAGCTCAAGAAATAGGCTTCGCTGGGAGCTCCAAATAGAAAGTGCGTTTCGGCTTCGCCTGCACTACGCTTGACCCTTTCTATTTGAACTCCTCGCTCCGTTCTGAAAGAACCGACCATGCCCCGCATGGTCGGTTCTTTCTTTTGATCCGCACCGTATCGCTGCGTTCTAGCGTGTTTTTACCTTCTCCTTGAGGCCCGCGAACATCACGACATCGGTCGCGTAATCGATGAGTCCAGGAAGGGAAGGCGGTATGAAGCGTGCCATACCCTGGGCCGGCTTCTTGAGGCTGAGCCGCAGCTGGAAGAGGGAATGCGAAGCATCGATGGGATCGACGACGAGCGCCCACGTGAATGCGTAGTCGCTGGAGGACGCATTCTCCGGTCGAAGCGACCCGTAGACGACCGCATGCCCCTCGTCGAGCGTAAGCACCTTGAGCACTCCACCGCCCCAATCGGGTACCACCTGGCCTACGGAAAGGTCTTGGTACGCAGGAACGATGCTCGCGGCGCTATGGAGGCGGAGCAGGTTCTCGAGCCACATCGGCGCGTACCAGCCGGCACGGTCCTTGCCCAGCTGCTTCACCCATGGCCATACGACTTCTGCAGGCGCAGCTAGTGTCGCGCCGCGGTCGATGCGTATCCACGGGTCGGCTATCACCTCGTCTCCCGGAAGGGTACGGACGATGTTCGCATGGCTCAGGCCGGAATGCGTGCCGAGGCTCATGAGCCCCCAGAGAGCGAGAAGCAAAACGACGAGAACGCCTATGATCCAGAGGATGCGATGCATATCCGCATGATAGCAAAGGCCGAATGCATTGACTTCCGTACGCGTCAGGGTCTGCTACACTTATGGCATGGAAAACGGATACAGCTCGTGGAAGTCGACGGTCGCCTGGAATCAGGAGATTCCGCATTACTATGGGGATTATGTGCGTTCATTATTCATCGCGATGGCAGTGCTCTCCTTCGTGGTCATGCCGCTGTGGGGCGATCTGCTTCCGCTCGGCATCATCCCGCAGGTAGGAGCCTCGCTTCTGCTCGTCCTGCTTGCAGGACTCACGAGCGCTCGCAATCTCCCGCTCATGATCGCGAACGCGACGGTCTCAGCCGTCTCGGTGGTCCTGCTGGAATCGTTCGCGGTACTCCTGCATCACACGCAATCGACGCAGCTTTTCCTCGCGCGCGAGGCAGGCGTGCTGCTGATGCTCGGTGCATTGTATTTCAGCGTGAAGACGCTGCGGGGAATGTTCACTGGGAAGATAGGTCACCAGGACTCACCGCTTGAATTCGATGAGACGGCCGAGCCCATTGTTCCCTCGCACCCGTCGATGCCGTTCGATCCGATAGAGTGAAGGTTCGTGCTCATGCGCTCCCGAGCACTTCATTTCCGGTATACGTTCCCGCAGCTATACTTCTCCTATGGAAATAAAGGAATTAGGACACGTGGTGCTCTATGTCACGGACATCGAACAAAGCGCGAATTTCTATCGCGATACGCTCGGGTTTCGCGAAGTGGTGCGTAAGCCGGGGATGGCCATGTTCTCTTCCGGCCGCACCCATCATGAACTACTCTTGATCGAGATAGGCGGCGCCCCGCGCGATACGCATTTTCCCGAACCGGGTCTGTACCATATCGGGTTCAAGATAGGGGATTCAACGGAGGACGTACGGGCCGCCAAGCGCGAGCTCGAAGCGGCAGGGGTACGCATGGTGGGAACTGCTGACCATGGCATGACGCACTCGCTCTATATCCTCGACCCGGACGGCAACGAGCTCGAGCTGTATGCGGATGTGGACGATCACTGGAAAGAGGATGCGTCCGCAGCATTCGCGCCCACACGCCCGCTCGCGCTGTAATATGCGCCGTCTTCCTCTCGCATTCACGGCAGTATTCGGCGCGGCGTTCATCGCGCTCGTCGGCTTCATGCAGTTCGATCCGGACGATTTCGTCAGGATGGATGCTTTTGCAGCTTCGCTCACGCATCCGCTCCAGACCCTGCCATGGGTGGAGTTCTTTATCGCTATCACCACGCTCGGAAGCGTTACGGGCGTCGTGGCTATCGCGCTGCTCGCGGCAGTGCTCCTGCGCAGTCGAGAGGCGTTCATCCGGCTCGCCCTTCTCCTTATAGGCGAAAGCGCGAGCGTGGAGCTCATAAAGTCGAGCATCCACCGCATCCGCCCGGATGCGCTTCCGTGGATAGGAGCGCTCCATTCCTACTCGTTCCCGAGCGGGCACGCCACCAGCGCGATGGCGTTGTTCGGATTCATCGCGATCATGGGCGCGCGCAGATTGCATGCGCGGTACGAGCGCATCGGCCTTATCCTCCTGTGCGCGTTCCTCATCCTTGCTATCGGCGCAAGCCGCATCGTGCTTGCTGCGCACTATTTCTCGGATGTGCTCGCCGGCTACCTCCTCGGCGCGTTCTGGGTATCGTTCGTGCTTTTCCTCCCCCTTCCGAAACGTGTCGCTCGAGGTACGGTAGACTAGCCGTATGAACATCAAATGGAATCAAGTGACCGGGCTTTCGCAGATTATCGCTATCGTGCTTTTTGTCGCCGTGTTCGCGCTTGGCTTCATGCTCGGAAAAACGTTCGAATACCATGCATTCATCAATGCCCAGAAAGCCGGCGGAGCGACCTCGACCGCGAAGGGAGGCCTTTCGACTGCGCTCCCGCTCGCGGACGTGGTGTACGCCTGCGACGCAGGAAAAACCATCGAAGCGATATATACCGCATCGAAGGTGGATATATTCCTTTCGGATAAGCGGCATCTGACGCTCCCGCAAGCCGTGTCGGGCTCCGGCGCGCGCTACGCGAACGCCGACGAGTCGATCGTCTTCTGGAATAAGGGCACGACCGCATTCATAACGGAAGGGAAGAGCACCACATTCGCCAATTGCGCTACCAAGCCGACTCCGCAGTAGTCGGTGCTAGAATCCGAGCATGCGTAAGCGCGAGATTCACTACTACTCTCATCGCGGGAGGCGCAAGCACCCTTCATCCGTGGTGTATCACCTCGGGAGCCTTGTGCTGCCGCTCGCGCTCGTAGTCCTCGCGAGCTTCGCGGCGTTCGGCGTGGTGCTCGCGCCGGCCGAGCTCGTGCGCACCAGCAGCCATCTCCTTGCCGCGCTCGGCCTCTCGCTGCTGCGCCTCTTCGGGGCGTACCTGCTCGCGCTCGTAGTCGGCATCCCGCTCGGCTTGCTTGCGGAAGCCAATCGTCACGTCGAGGCAGCGCTCCTGCCGGTCTTCGATGTGCTCGAATCCATGCCGGTGCTCGCGTTCTTCCCGGTCATCATCGTATTCTTCGTGCATGCCGGATGGCTCGAGGGCGCGGCGCTTTTCATCATCTTCTTCTCCATGGTGTGGAATATCGCCTTCAGCACCGTGGGCGGCCTTAAGGTCATCCCCGAAGACGTGAAAGCGGTGGGGAAGGTCTTCGGTCTTTCGCCTCTGGCGCGTCTCACACGGATAACCCTGCCGGCGCTTTTCCCGCCCTTGGTCACCGGTTCCATCCTCTCGCTCGCCGATGGCTGGAACGTGCTCATCGTGGCCGAAGCCCTGCATGCGTACGCGCCCGCGAGCGCTGGCGCCAGCGACCTGTTCGGCATCGGCAGCATCCTGGTATCCTCTTCCACCCAAGCGAATACTCCCGAGCTGCTGACGGCTATGGGCATGCTGGTGCTCGTCATCGCCGTCATCAATCTATTCGTGTGGCAGCCGCTCCTGGCGCGCGCCGAGCAATTTAAGTTCGAGTAATATGAGCGACACCTCCGCATCCATTCTTGCGTTCGATGGCGTGAAATTCGCCTACGACAGATCCTTGCCGGAAGTCATTCACGGCGTCTCGTTCGATCTCGCGCCCGGTTCCTTCACGGTCATCGTGGGCGCATCCGGCTCCGGAAAATCGACGATACTGCGCCTGGCGATAGGGCTCGATACCCCGACGAAGGGAACCATCGCGCTCCATGAACGCACGCGCATGATCTTCCAGAGCGGCGCGCTCCTGCCGTGGGCAAGCGTGCTTGATAATGTCCTCATCGGATTCACCGGTCTCTCGCTTGCACCTGCCGAACAGAAGAAACGCGCGCTCGCACGTCTCGAGGAGTTGGGCATCGCGCACCTGGCGAACGCGTACCCTCGCGCGCTCTCGGGCGGGCAGCGTCAGCGCGTCGGTATCGCTCGCGCGCTCGTTTCCGAACCCAAACTCCTCCTGCTTGACGAGCCATTCTCCGCGCTGGATACCGATACGTCCGAGCGACTCGCGGAAGAGCTGCTTTCCATCCGCGCGAAACAGGATATGACGATGTTCATGGTCTCGCACAGCATCGAGGACGCGGTCATTCTCGCCGACTCGGTCTTCGTGTTCAAGGACGGGGTCATTACGCATACCGTTCCTATCTCGCTCCCGCATCCTCGGCGTCGTGATGATCCGCTCGTGGTGAAGCTCGTGCGCCAGATCAAGGCACTCCTGCCAGGCGAGTAATATGTCTCCGGAAGAGTTCGAGGCGCTTGTGGGAAAGACGTGGGACGAGATGCCTCTACACTTCAAGGCGCGCGTCGAGAATGTCGCGCTTTTGATAGAGGATGAGCCAAGCGCGCAGCTGCGCAAAGAAGAGCATCTCGGTCCGCACGATACGCTGCTTGGTCTCTACCACGGCATCTCCGCCATAGAGCGCGGAGCGGGATATGGCATCGGCGGAACGCTTCCGGATACGATCACGCTCTTCCGTCTGCCGCTTCTGGAAGAAGCCCACGAGCTGCTGCATGAGCGTTCCGAAACGCTCCGCACGATGCAGGAAGCGCTCGCCGAAGCCGTACGCGAGACCCTCTGGCACGAGGTGGGGCACTACTTCGGGCTTTCCGAGCACGAGATAGATGAACGGGAAGGGGAAGGTACCAATACATTCAATCCCTAATCCGTCAGCACTATTGCTATACTTTGAATTATGAAAAAACACAGAGTGCTAATCTTGAGTGTATTAGGCATTCTTGTACTAGTTTCTATTGCGTACATTGCTTTTGGCATGAGGCACGGGTGTTCACACGTAGGAAAAGAGTACATCGACAGTAGCGGGAAGCACTGGTACCCAGCCTGCTAAAAGGTTCCAACATCGTCCCAAACAGCCAGAAAAAGCTATCCACAGCAACATGCGCTAGGGGTTTTGACAATCCAAGCGGCGCTATACTAATAGGGTACGATCCTCTTGGGATCTTAATAAATAAGTAACACTATGGCTAAAACGCTTGCGATAGTATTCGGTATCGTGTTCGTGCTCGTAGGCCTCTTGGGATGGGTTCCGAACCCTCTCGTAGGCGCGAACGCGATCTTCGATACGAATCACGCGCATGACCTCGTGCATCTTGTGTTCGGTCTCATCCTTCTTGCGGTCGGCTTCATGGCCCCTGCAGCTTCGAGCCTCTGGCTCAAGATCCTAGGCGTCGTGTATCTTTTGATCGCCGTCCTCGGGTTCCTTCTCGTGCCGAATGGCGGGAATCTTCTCGGCCTCGTCATGACCAACATGGCGGACCATCTTCTCCATGTCGTACTCGGTATCGTGCTGCTCGTCGCTGGCTTCGCTGGTAAGAGCGTCGCGAAGCCGATGGCAGCTTCGATGCCTCCTGCTCCTACGAGCACGATGTAAATTCAATCGGAATCCACAAAGCAAAAGGCCCGAAAGGGCCTTTTGCTTTGTGG
>JAQBRL010000019.1 GCA_028286525.1 Parcubacteria group bacterium
TTCAAGGGCTCGCTCTCGGTGCAGGCGGCTGCGGTCGGAAAGGCAATTGCGCAGGAGGCCCAGAAGAAGGGCATCGCTGCCGTCGTCTTCGATCGCGGCGGCTACAACTACGGCGGCCAGGTGAAGGCCGTCGCGGACGCTGCACGCGAAGCAGGAATCGCTTTCTAATACTATGACCGACACTACTACTATGGATGAGATCAAAACCGAGGACGCGCCCGCTGACGTCGCAGCCGCACCTGCGGAAGCGGCTCCGGCGGCAGCCGTTCCCGCACCGAGCGACGCAACGCCCGCACGCGGCGGACGCGGCAGCGTGCGCGGACGGGGAGGCGCAGGAGGTCGCGGCGGACCGCGTCGCGATCGCGCACCGCGCGAGCGCAGCGAGTTCGAGCAGGCCACCATAGACGTGCGTCGCGTGGCCCGTGTCATGGCCGGCGGTCGCCGCTTCTCGTTCAGCGTTACGGTGGTCATCGGCGACAAGAAGGGCCGTGTGGGCGTGGGCCTTGGCAAAGGTGCCGACACCGCGCTCGCTATCGACAAGGCCGTACGTGACGCGAAGAAGCACATGATCACCGTCTCGCTCACGAAGGATAATTCAATCGCGCACGACGTGTCGGTGAAGTACGTATCCTCGATCGTTTCCATCATTCCTTCCCCAGGCCGCGGTTTGGTTGCGGGGAGCGCGATGCGCACCGTGCTCGAATACGCGGGCGTTACGAACATCGTGGCGAAGATCCTCACGCGCACCAAGAACAAGCTCACCATCGCCCGCGCCACCGTCGCCGCGCTTCGGTCCGTGAACGCTAAATAATTTATATGCAGACCAACACCCTCAAATCGAAGACCGAGCGCATCCGCAGCACCCGTGTGGGACGCGGCGGCAAGCGCGGAAAGACCAGCGGGCGCGGTACCAAGGGCCAGAATGCCCGTGCTGGTCACCGTAAGCGCCCCGAGATGCGTGACCTCATCAAGAAGCTCCCGAAGCTCCGCGGCCATGGCAAGAACCGCTCTCGCACCGTGCGCACGACCCGCCTCACCTACGTACCTGTGAACCTTGCCGCCCTCGAAGCCGCTTTTGCTGCAGGCGACACCGTCACCCCCGCAGTGCTCTTCAAGAAGGGTCTCGTGACCGCGCGCGCGGGCCGCGTCCGCTCCGTGAAGATCCTCGGCACCGGCACGCTCACGAAGTCGCTCGCCATCTCGGGCGTCAGCGCATCCGCATCCGCTCGAGCTGCCGTCGAGAAAGCAGGCGGTTCGCTTCTCACCAATGATCTCTAATTTCTTCCGGAAACTCCAACTTGCCCTAAGCGATCCTGCGCTCCGGAACCGCCTGCTCTTCCTCTTGGGCGCACTCGTCGTCTTCCGCTTCCTCGCCGCGATCCCTATCTCGGGCATCGACCGCGTCCGTCTCGCGGAATTCTTTTCGAACAACCAGTTCTTCGGTCTCCTGAACCTTTTCTCGGGCGGCGGCTTCTCGCACCTCTCCGTCGTGATGCTCGGCGTCGGTCCCTACATCACGGCCAGCATCATCATGCAGTTGGCGACCGTCATCTTCCCCCAGGTCAAAGCGATGTACACCGACGAAGGCGAGGCAGGCCGCGCGCAGTTCATCATGCTCTCGCGTCTCATCACCATCCCGCTCGCGCTCCTGCAGGGCATCGCCTTCCTTTCGCTCCTCCAGAATCAGGGCATTCTCGCGCCGCTCACGCCGTTCTATACCGCCGTGGACGTGCTGCTCGTGGCGGCTGGCTCCATTCTTCTCATGTGGATCGGTGAGCTCATCACCGAGTTCGGCATCGGCAACGGCGTCTCGCTCATTATCTTCGCGGGCATCGTCGCGCGCGTTCCTTCGGGCATCTCCCAGGCGCTCTTCACGGCGACCGCCGCGAACATCCCGGCCTATGTCGGCTTCATCGCGGTCGCCCTCATCGCCATCTTCCTGGTGGTGATGGTCTCCGAAGCCGAGCGCTCCATCCCTATCGCGTACGCCCGCCAGGTACGCGGAGCGGCGAACGCCTCGGGTGCCGCGACCTATCTCCCTATCCGTCTCCTGCAGGCAGGGGTCGTGCCTATCATCTTCGCGCTTTCCCTTATCTTGCTTCCGCAGAAGGTCATCAACGGGCTCGCACTCATCGGCGTGAAGGGCCTTGCAGGAGCTTCCGCCTGGTACACCGCGTTCGCGGCTAATCCGTGGGAATACGGCGCGGTCTATTTCGTACTCGTCGTCATGTTCACGTATCTCTACACCTCCATCACCTTCGAGCCGCATCGGGTCGCCGATAACCTGCAGAAGTCCGGCGCCTTCGTACCGGGCGTGCGTCCAGGTCGCGAGACCGAGAAGTATATCGGCGCAGTCGTGAACCGCGTCACGCTTCCCGGCGCGCTCTTCCTCGGCGCTATCGCGGTCGTGCCATTCGTCGTGCAGGGCATCACCGGCATCTCGGCAATCCTCGTGGGCGGCACCGCGCTTCTCATCGCCGTCACGGTTCTGCTCGACCTCATCAGAAAGGTTGATGCGCAGGTATCCCTTCGGGAATATTAATCGAAAGCCGCCTCGCGCGGCTTTCCTCGTGATACAGTCCTCACTATGAAGCGCGGAAAACTCGTTATCATCATGGGCCCCACCGGAAGCGGAAAGGGTACACTCGAGCGCTATGCGCTTTCGCTCCACCCCGAGCTGGTCATCCCCGTGACCGCGACGACCCGCGCTCCGCGACCGGGAGAGATCGACACGAAAGATTATTACTTCTTCTCGCACGAGGAATTCGATAAGAAGATGAGCGAGGGCTTCTTCCTGGAAACGGCCACCTATGGCCAGAACAAATACGGGACGCCTAAGCACGAAGTAGTTCCTTGCTTGGAAGAAGGCAAGCTCGTACTGCTTGAAATAGAGGTACAGGGCGTACGCCAGCTCCAGAAGCTCATTCCGAAGGATGACCTCCTTATCGTATACATCGAAGCGGGTTCCTGGGAGGATATGGAACAGCGTGTGCGTTCACGCGCTCCGATAACCGAAGAAGAGCTCGCAAAGCGTCGGCATCGCTACGAAGACGAAGTCACGTTCAAGCCTGAAGCGGATGTAATGATAGACAATCGTGATGGACATCTCGAGACAGCGAAAAAGGAGTTCGCGGATTTGATAGAATCGATACTAAAGACCTCATACATATCATGATCACCACTGTTATTCTCACCGGCCGGCCGGGGTCCGGAAAGGGCACGCAAGGAAAGCTGCTCGCGGAGAGCCGCGGGTGGATGCATTTCTCTACCGGCGAGCAATTCAAGATGCTCCGCGAGCAGGAGAGCCTACTCGGCAGGCGCGTGCGCGAGGTCTATGACGCGGGGAACCTGCTCCCGGACTGGTTCGCGACCTACCTCTTCGAGAACGCCATCCTGAATATCGGGCAGGAAGCCGGCATAGTATGCGAAGGCTATCCTCGTTCGCTCTCGCAGGCGCACACCTTCGATACCATCGTTTCCTGGCTCGATCGCGCGTACATCGTCATCGACCTCGCGGTGTCCGATGATGAGGTCACGGAGCGCATGCTGAAGCGCAGTCTCGTGGAGCATAGGCCCGACAGCGTTACGCCCGAGCAGGTGCAGGCCCGATTGCGTACCTATCACGAACACACGGAGCCGGTGCTCACGTTCTTCAAGGAGCAAGGAACGCTCCGCTCGGTGGACGGTACCGGCACGCCCGAGCATGTGGCGGCGGCGATACGCGCAGAACTCTCATGATAGCGACCACCGAAGAGCAGAAGATGAAGCTGCGGGAGGCGGGGAAACGCCTCGGGGAAGCGCTCGAAGCGGTGGAGGCGTTGGTTGCGCCCGGTGTCTCCACCCAGGCGCTCGAAGACGAGGCAGTTCGTTTCATAACGAGCGGGGGGGACGTGCCGGCTTTCCTCGATTACACCCCGGAAGGCGCGAATCGCCCGTATCCAGCGGCACTGTGCGTTTCCATAAACGAAGAGGTGGTGCACGGGATCCCGAACGAGTCGCCACGTACCCTCAAAGAAGGCGATATCGTCTCGCTCGACCTCGGGCTCATTCACGAGGGATATGTCGTGGATTCCGCGCTTACGGTCGCAGTCGGAAAGACGGACCCGGTCGCGTACTCCCTCATGAACGCGACGCAGAACTCGCTCGAGCAGGCGATACAGGCAGCTCGTCCCGGTAACCGCATCGGCGACATCTCGCACGCGACCGAAAAGGCATTCGTGGGCACCGGCTTCGCGGTGGTAAAGGCGCTCGGCGGCCACGGCGTGGGCGCGCACGTCCATGAGGACCCCTTCATCGCGAATGCGGGGCACCCAGGCACCGGCCCTGAAATAATGGAGGGCATGGTACTCGCCATCGAACCTATCGCGAACGAGGGCAAGGCCTCCGTAGTGATCGCGAGCGATGGCTATACGTACCGCACCAAGGACGGGTCTCGTTCCGCGCATTTCGAACACACCATCATAGTCGGGAAAGACGGCGCTGAGGTCATTACGCGCCGTTCTTCCGAGAAATAGACCGAGATAGGGGAAAATGCAACGTTCTCGGCCGCGGGGTGGTATATGATTACATCATGAACGCCACGAGCCCAAGCCTGGAAGCATTCGTTGACCGTCTTCTCGAGGAAAAAGGCCTCGAGGGCCTCGATACGGACGTCCTTGCGCAGGTACGTACCGACCTTATGAGCAGGCTCGAAGACCGCGTGAATGCGGCGATTTTGGCGCATATGCCCGAAGATGAACTGCCCGCCTTTTCCAAACTGCTTGATTCAGGCGATGCAGCCGAAATTCAGAAATTCTGCGCGAAGCACGTGCCCGATCTCGAGAATGTGGTGGCAGCAGAATTGCTCGGGTTCCGAGAAACGTACGTAGGAGGGTAATACCTATGATCGAAAGACCTTCCCGTTCGCAGAAGCCGAAGGCGGAGACACCGAGCGGAGAAGCGTCTCCGAATCCCGAAAAGCTGAAAGTCGTTCTGGTGAACGTCGATGAACTCGCGGAAGAAGCGGCGCACGACGCTGCCGAGCGGCACCTCACCGCATCGAAGGAATCGATACGCGGCTTCTCCGGCTTCTTCAAGAAAATCTGGAATCACGGCATCGCTCGTGAATACTATCGCCAGAAGGAACTCGCGCGCAGTCGCGCGGCGATCGCCGAGAATGAGGATTTGTATGCTGCCGAGTATGACCCGCGCATCGAGAAGACCGCTCATCAAGAAGCGATGCGGGCTATCGTCGATCGCTTCTCTTCCGAGTACGAAGAGACCATCCACGAAGGGGAGACCCGCACCAACCTCGATACGCAGGGCAGCGAATCCGAACGGAGCGCGCATGCGGCCATCACCGGACTCATTCGGGACTATGCCGCAGGAACGCTCACCGATGAGAATTTCAATGAGGCCCGCACGCGCGTGCTCGCGGAAATAAGCGGTTCGCGAGCTGACGCGAAATCGAAAGGCTTGTACGCGGATAACCTGCTGGAAGTCGCCCGACAGGTCAAACTTTCGGTCGCCCATGGAAAATCGCTCGATGATCTCGATCTCGCTCTTGATATCAAGCTCGGGAACGCCAAGAACACCATACAAACCAAGGCCAATTACAATGCGGCCGATAAGATAATCGAGAAACTCAAGAAGACCCCCGTCGGCATTCTCGTCAACGAAGCGACGCTCGCTACCGGCGTCGCTGCCGCGCTTTCGATAGGCACGTTCTTCAGTAAGCGCGTACTGACGAGCCGAGCAGCCACCATGCTCACCTTCGGAGGATCGGCGCTCGTGGCAGGCGCGTTCACCGGCTTCGCGGAAAACAAGCGCCTGAAGGAAGATCGCCGCCAGCATGCGCGGGAAATGGCGCAGGGCCGAACCTATGAGAAGGGGAAGTCCCCGCGGCGCGAAGAAATGGACGCCTTCATCCACGAGACTCAGGAAGCGCGCGTGCTCGCGGGAGCGCTTCGGGAGCATCTGTACGGCGAAGGTACCGAATTGAAGGAATTGTCCGCAAGCGAGCGCGAGCAGGCGATAGGCCAGCTCGCCGATATCGAGGCGCGCATCAAGCTTGCCGATAGGGAGTCCATCGACTTGCTGTCGTACTCGAGTCCGACGACCATCGAGCGCGAACGCTTCGATCTCGATATTGCCCGGGCGCAGGCAAAGGCGGATATGCGGAAACTGCTCGCAAAAGTCCCAGGCGCTTCCCAGAATTTCGATGAGCTCCTCGCGCTCGCTACCAACGCACGCATGGAGGCGCTCACTAAGGGCGAGGGCGGCATCGAGGCGCGCAATGAGCTTTTCGATGAGATGAAAGCGAAAAAGGTTGCCGCCGCCGCCGTAAAGGGCGTGGTTACCGGGCTTGTCATCGGTACGGCTGTCCAAGAGATCGGAGCATTCTTCGACAGTACCGAGACTGGATTCTTCGAGCGATTGGTAAAGGGCGACGAGGCACGCATCGGGGCGACGCGCTCCTCTCCTGCCGAAGCACTGCGGGCCCTGTTCGAGAATCACCTGCCCCCGGGCGATACGGCGACCCACCTCGTGTCGGTCGGCCCTGCGGGCCAGGTACAGCTTCCTGAAGGCATGGATCTGGTCTCGAGCGACCACGGTCTCCAGCTGACCGAGAACGGCACAGTGCTCATGGACGGGCTTACCGTAAATGATGCGGGAGGATTCGATCCCGAATCGCTCGATCTGCTCAAGCACCATGGCCTACTCGCCACTGCTTCCGTAGGGAACGTCACGCATGCAGTGGCAGGGACCGTCGCACCGCATGAGTTCATGCAGAATCATCCGGAGCTCGGGCATCATGTGAAGCGCGACCTATGGTTCGATAACGATACTCCGAAGCCCGTTTTCGATAAGAACGAGCTGAAACTCTGGTGGGGCGGAGCGCACAACGTCGGCATCGATGCAGAGGGGAAGTACACCTTCAGCATGCAGCATATGACCCACGGCGGCTCGTATCATGACGGTCTTTCCGTACATGCCAAGGAGCTCGCCAAGGAAGGCAAGCTCCGTATGCTCTTCAGCATCTCGCAGGACACCCAGACGCATCCCATCGAAGTACCTATCGACGCTGACGGCAACGTGCACATAGACCCCAATAGCGAGACCGGGAAGCTCCTGTTCCAGAATGTGAACGGAAAAGCCCATTTCATCGGTCGATTCGCGGAAGTGGGTGAAGTGACCGGAAGCGATACGGATGGTACCGATCACGTCCGCATCCTCGCTACCTACGAAGGAAAAGGCCTTTCCGATATCCCGGACGTGGTGAAGACCACCGTACCCGAAACGACGACTATCATTCAGCCGCCGGCGGACTATCGCATCGACCCGCCGCCTATCATTCCAATTTTCGGCCGCACTCCGCTGGAACCGGTTACCGCTCCCGTTACGCCGCAGGTAGGAGAGTCCGTTGGTTCCAATCCGTACTCGACTTATTCCGAATCGCTCAAGCAGTACCGGACGCGGTTGTCGGTATACCGTAACTCTACGGTCGGAGTCGCTCAGCTAGAGGCACGCATTGCGCATACGAGCGGCCTGAAACGAAAGTACGAGCACGTCTTCGAACGGCTGGATCTGCTTCGGAACTATGCAACGCTCTCTCCCGAGGACCGGAAGCCTATAGCTGCCGCTACCGCGAAGTTCAATGAACGGTTCCGTCCTGACCCGCCGCT